>NZ_CP173255.1:7500-322500 GCF_044881195.1 Sphingomonas sp. MMS24-J45
CCTCGATCTGCCCAGCGAGCCGGAGCGCACGCGCTACGTCGCTCGACCAGATCGATGCGTGCAGTCCAAAGCGTGTACCGTTGGCGATAGCTACCGCTTCAGCTTCGTCTGCAAACGGCATGACGGCGGTGACAGGACCGAAAACCTCCTGCTGGGCAATCCGCATCGTTGGAGTAACCCGATCAAGGACGACCGGCCCGAAATAGGCGCCGCCGCTGTCGGGAACCCGCCCGCCCTGGTTGGTCATACGCGCGCCCTCTGCGACCGCCGCAGTGACCATTGCCTCGACCCGGTCCAGGTGCGCCGTGTCGATGAGCGGTCCCATTTCGGAGGAGGCCGCGCGCGGATCGCCGACGTGGATGCACGACGCGCGGCTCGCCAGGGCATCGACAAAGGGCGCGTAAAGCGACTGTTCGACCAGCACCCTGGATCCGGCTGCGCACACTTCGCCATTGCTGCCAAATGCCGATAACAACGCGCCGTCGACGGCGGCGTCCACATCGCAATCCCCGAAGACGATGGTCGGAGACTTTCCGCCGAGTTCTAGCGTGACGCGTTTGAGCGTCCGCGCACCGGCTGCCATCACCTCGCACCCTGCATCGACGCCCCCGACAAAACAAAGACCATCGATCCCGTCCGCCGCGGCCAGTGCCCGCCCGACATCGGCGCCGCCCTGTAGGACTTGGAACACGCCCGGCGGCACCTCGAGCGCATCGATAATCTGCGCGAGGGCGTCGCTGCTGAGCGGACTTCGCTCGGATGGTTTGAGAATGACGCAATTACCCAGCGCAAGTGCGGCTGCGACGTTCATCGCAGCAACGGCCAAGGGAGCGTTCCACGGGGCGATGACTGCCACTACGCCGAGCGGCTCGCGGCGAACCCAGGTGAGATAAGCCCCGTCGAGCGGAAAGGCTTGATCCGGCTCCGCCGCCAACGCGGAAAAGTAGCGGAAACAGTGCGCTGCCCGCGGTACGTGACCCTGCGACGTCAGGTTCAGCAAAAGACCCGTGTCATCAGTTTCAAGCGCGGCCAGCGTATCCGCATTGGCATCAATTTCATCGGCAATCGCGCCGAGCAAACCAGCGCGAAAATCGACTGGCGTCTGCCGCCACACCGTCGATGCGGCGCATGCGCTACGAATGGCGAGCTCGATTTGCGCTGCATCGGCTGATGTCACGCGGGCAATAACGCGACCGTTGGCCGGATTGACATCGTGGATGATATCCCCGCGGCCGACCGAAAAGCGTCCGTCGATGTAGCAGCCGATCGCTCGCATGGCTTAATCGGCGCGCTCGGCCAGCGGCAGGTCGCATCCGGCAAATTCCCGGCTGCGAACCGCACAGGCTGGGTTGTGGCAGCGCTCATGGCACGGCATCGGCGCACGAACGCCGCCGGGCCGCTGCAGGCGTTCAAAGGCGGCGGCGAACCCGCGCGCCGCCGTTTCGATGGCCTGATCGTCATGTGCGGCGGAGACCCATCCGTGCGTCGTGTGCATATCGACGCCCTCGATGAGCAAATACCGCCGCAGCTCGGCGTGCGCCTGATGTTGCGTCGCGATCAGTTGAAAAGCCTCAGCGGACGGCTCGAGCGGCACATCGGCCCCCTGATACCCCAGCACGAGATGCACGGTCGAACTATTGCGAAACATGCCCGCGTCGATCCCGACTCGACGGGCCGCTGCGTTAACCGCGTCGACGAGCGCTTGGGCGGCGGCTTCAGCGGCGTGCTGCACGCGCCCGTCTGCCACCTTGCGCAAGGTAACGGCCCCGGCTGCAGCGCTCATCGCAAACCCGTTGAACGTGCCGGCATAAATCACCGATCCGCGTAGGCCGCCGCCCCCGGAAGACGCAAAGACCGACATGGGATCGGCACGCCCGACGAGCGCCCCGCCCGGCCAGCCACCTGCCATGATCTTTGCAAGCATCGTAAGATCTGGCGTCACCCCGCTCAGGCCCTGCACGCCGGCAGGCGCGTACCGAAAGCCGCTGATCACCTCATCGAACACGAGCAATGTGCCGGTCCGGTCACACGCCTTCCTAAGCCGCCGAAGGCCCGCGATCGACCAATCCAGGGCTCCGCTTCCACCGCCGCCGGGTTCGAGCAGGACGGCGGCGACATCGCGAGCCGACAATCGATCTTCGATCGCCGCAAAATCATCATGCGCCAGCATTTCGACTCCGCCCTCGCCCGCCTGGCCGATCGCACTCGGTTCGGCGACCCCGGTGAGCAAATTCTCATGCCATCCGTGATAATGCCCGCCGAGGCGTAGCATGACGCGCCGGCCGGTCGCGGCGCGGGCGACCCGGAAGGCCAGATGCGATGCTTCGGAACCCGACGCCGTGAACCGAACCCGCTCAGCGCAAGGAATCAGGCGCTGGATCGCCTCCGCCCATTCGATCATCGCCGGCGTAAGCCCGGAGAGGTGCGTCCCACGCCGAAGCTGTTCGGATGCCGCCGCAACCGTCTCGGTATCGCCATGCCCCAGGATAAGCGAACCATGTCCCATCCAAAGATCGACATAGCGTCTGCCATCGACATCGGTCTTGTAGGGCCCCGCCGCAGACGCAAACACCGGTGCAAACGGAGCGAGGCGCCAACTGTCGTGCGTTGCACCACCGGCGAGCCCGGCACTAGCGCGGCCATGCCAGCGCCGCGAACCCGGCAGAGCCGCGGAAAAGTCCGCAAAGGGCTCCGCGGCTTCGATCACATTCGTGCCGGACGCCGCGGAAACTCCGCGCCCGCCGTTCCATAAACACCAAGGATGCCCTCGAAGAACAAAGTGAACGCCTCGGCCACGGACCGCGCAGCTCTTAACGCCTGGGGTCGCGCGGATAGCGGCACGCCGCCCGCGTTCCACAAGCTTTTGAAGACTGTCTCGTGATGCCCGAGATCGAGATCGAGGCACGCGTGACGTTCGAAGGCGCGGAACATCGGCGCCGCGAACGGGTAAAGTGCCGATAGATCAGCGTAGAACGAAACGACGTTGCCGCGTTCGGTCGGCTCGGTCTCCGGCTGCATCACCGCAAACCCGGCCGCATAGGCAACCGATCCTTCCAGCGCATGCTCGACCAGCAGGTTGATCAACGCGCGCGTCGTGGCGAGCGGTGGCGCTGCTGCCATCCGCGCGCGATCAAGCCCGCAACGCGCCAGACCATCGAAAAAGATCGCCGCGTGGTTGGCCTCTTCGACATAATGCCGCGCAAAGATTTCCCGGATTTCGGCACTTTCCCGGGCATGTGCGATGCCGATCGGCATATATTCGTTGGCGGAATCGACAAAATGCGCGAATTCGAGGCCCCAGCCGAACACCAGCGTCGGTGACGCTTGACCGGACAGGATACGCCGCCAGAAAGGTTGTTCGGCAAGCGCGCGCATCATCAGCCGGCATTCCTGCTGGAACACATCAAGGAATGCCGCATCTCCAACGCGGATCGGCGCCGAGGCATCGATCACCGCGCCTTCCTCCGCCAGCGGCTCCAACAGCCGTGCCGCCAAGTCGGGAGCAAGCCCGACCGCCTCGGCCAAAGCATCGAGCTTTATGGTCCCGTCGGCACGATCCAGCAACGCCGACAGCGGCTGTGCATGATCATCGACCGTGATCTCCCAAAACGGCGTTTCGACAATCAAGCGGTCGCCTGCCAGTCGCGTGGCGGCATCTCGGTGCAGCAGCGGCGTTGCGGCACCATCGAGGATCAGGGTGGTCATGTCAGGCATCCGCCATCTCCTCATACGGTGCCGGGCGGTAGCGACGAACCCCGCCGCTCAGCCCGCTTTCACGCGCATAGTGGCGCACGATATCGGTCGACCAGACTTCAAGCGTTTCGACGAGGAGCCTTGCCGCTTCCAGCGCCGCCTCGGCGCGCGCGCGGGTGATGGGACCGATCGCCTCGGCGACCAGGTGGAGCATACCGCAATGCTGATACTGCTCGTCCAGCCGTGAGTGCTCCGCCAGCGGGCCGATAATGGGCGCACCGGCTCGGTCGAAATTGGCCGTCAGACGCTCGAAAAACTCATGTGCGCGATCATGGTCTTCGCCCGTCGATTCGAGAAAGCCCGAACACGCGGCATAAGCGAGCGGGTCAAGACGGCCCGCGTGCCGCATGTGATTTCGGATCGCGACCGTGCTGGGCAAGGGTGTTCGTGCCGCCAGCATCGCTCGGTCGATACCGGCCGCTTCGAGTCCGGTTTGGAAGAAGTGATGATGATCATATTCTTCGCTGAAGTGCTTGGCGAAGAGCTGACGGACGGCGAGCGGGCGCGCTGCGGCGATCGCGATCGGCAATCGCGCGGTCGCTGCTTCGATGAAGAAATAGCTTTCGATAAGCCAGCCGATAAACACGGGGCGCGTTGCGTCTCCACTGGCGAGCGACGTCCACAGCGGCCCGCTGAACAGGCGATTTTTCCAGACTGCAAAGTGCGCCTCACACAGCGCGACAAAGTGTTTGGGATCAATATCTCCGGTGGCGGCCTGTTCGAGAGCGCCGACGCTCTCAAACGCCAGAATTCCGGCATCGGCAAGTGCATTGCACAAGGCAAATAGCTGGGAGCGACTCAGCCCACTCGCTAGGGCGATGCTGTCGAGCTGGCGGTCGCCACGCATTTCATCGAGGGCCGCCCGGACCGCAGCGGGCGGCAATCCGGCAATCTCAAAGACGTCCTCGCCTCGTTCGAGGCAAACCGTTCGCTCGCCTGATACGATCGTCAGGTCGAACGCGAGCCGCGGATTACCCGCGACGCCATTTTGCTGGCTATCCATTCGGATCTCCCGGCTGGAGCCCCAGGGTGCAGACCCCGAGGCTCCGTTCCTGTTACTTGACGATTACGCCGAGCACCGGGCGCACGGACGCTTTGCGCTTCTTGCTGACCTGCACAGTGATCTCGTTGGGAAGATTTTCACCTTCTTCGATACGCACATGCGGCTTCGTACCTTTCGGCACGTGAACAATAATCTCGTCTTCCGCGAGAGGCTTCCTTTCCACGATGATCTCCTCCTCTTTTGCTGCACGAGGTAGATACGCTGCCACCTCACCCCAATTAGATCACCTGGTTGATTTGCAGTCTAGTCAAAATCAGTTCAAAACTTCAAGTTTGATATACTTTGCAGCAACATCTTGCACCATTACGAATATATATTTGTTCGAAACGGCGATTTTATTAACAAATACCGGCGTGACACAACTATCGATCAAGTTTTTATTAGCAGAACTTGCGTGGAAGGCCCGATATCGTACCGGGGCGGACTTTCCGGAGCCTGCGCGTGGCAATCGGCGGCTGGACCATGCCGAACATGTCGCGATCGGAGGCGCACCGGTGGTCTTTGGCGCGCGGGACCGCGTATATCGGCACATTGTCGGTCGCCGCTTGGCGTGCCGCCCGTTGCACAAACACCCTCGCTCGCACGCCATATCCGTAAGTCCTGTTTTCGCGGCCAACGGCTTCCGCCATCTTCTTGATGCGAAGGGGCCAGGGCTCCGCGCGTTGGTCGTTTAACGTTCGACCGCGTCGCGCTTCATGGGGGCCAATTTTGCCAAAAAGCGGTTCTGCGCAAAGAACGCCACGCCTTCTTGGCGCATCGCCGCCTGCAGATCCTCGACCAGCGCGCCGACATCGGCAGTTTGAAGACCGAGATCCTTGTGAGCGGCCTTCATCGTCCGACCGCTATAAGCACAACCCCCGTTGAGGATGTAGCAGAACTGCTCTTTTAAAAGACGACGCAGGCGGACTTCGTCCTGGCCTTTCAAAATCTCGGCAATGCGCCGGTCGGCCTTGATCCGATCGACGAGATCGTCGGCGATACGGTCGATCCCAGCCTTCCCGTGAAACGCGGTCAGCATGGCGCCCCCCTTGAACGGCACGGCCCCGGCATTGGCGTTGCTTTGAACGTAGGGATCGACCGGGTCTTCGCCCGGCGGCGTGGTCTGGAGCGCGAGCGCTAGAGCGAGAAGAAGCATGGGAACCTCGAAATTCAGAAACTGGCCTGAAGCGACAGAAACGCGCCGCGCTGCCGCTTGACGGTCGCGATGTCGCCCAGATCGGTGTAAGCCGCAGTGACGCTGAAATGCCGCTGGAATTGCCAGGCGGCAAAGGCGTCATACGCTTTCTGTTCCCGCGCAAAACCGAGATTGTTCGGCTTGGTGCGAATTTCCGCGCCGACCAGCAGACGCCGCGACACGAGCACGCCCGCAGACCCTTCGAACTGCGGATGGTAGGTATCACTCCTGTCGCCGCCGAAGCCCAAGAGGCCGAACTGATTGGCCTTGGTAAAGCGCACCGTTGCGCCGAGCACGAGGCTTTTCGACAGCACGACCTTCGTGGCGGAGAGATAGAAATCGGTACCTTGGGCGTGCTTGCCGCCGACCGCCGCGATCACCTCAGCCTTCGCCGCGCGGCGATATTGCACGCCGACCGAGATTTGCGGCATCAGCGTATCCTGATCGTACACCGCATCACCGATCAGGCGGACCTTCGCGCCGAACACGTCCTGCGCGAATTTGAAATTGCGGCCAAGACCCAGCGCCGCCCCTGCCCCACGCGTGTCAAAGACTTGATGCGCGTAGGACAGTTCGACGCGGTTACGGATACCGATCGCACCGCCGATGCTTTTGAGATCGAAATCCGGCAACGCCACGATCGTCGCGTGCGCCGTCCCGCCAATGCCGGCGTCGGTCTCGTTCCCCGCGATCAGCGACCAGGTGGCGAGCCCGCCGCCAGCGGACCCTTCGACGGTCGAGACGCCGCCCGTTAGCAGCAATTTGCCGCCCGGGCGCAATTCGCGCGCGTTGGCTGGCGTGACGATCGCCATGCCGATCATCAGAAGAAGGAGATGGTAGAAAAGACGCTTCATTACAGATCCCACGCGCGACGAGCCGCTGCGCCCGCCACGCATCGACCGCTAGCCAAATATCGTTAATTTTTCGGGAAAGGCCGTTTCATCAATCCTCTACCATTCGCGGCTATCGGAAGCGTCATGCGTATTTCTTGCTTGTTCGTCATGGCCCTGTCGGCGGCTTCCCTGATCCCCCAAATCGCAAGCGCGGCGACCGTCACGGTCGATGTGCGCGGCCCCGATGGCAAACCTCTCGCCGGTGCGATCGTGCTGGTCGACACACCGCGAAAACCGGCTGGCCCGATCAAATTCGATTATGCCTATGAAATGGCACAGAAGAACATCACGTTCGCACCGCATGTGCTGATCGTGCCGGTGGGCTCCACCGTCACCTTCCCGAACCGGGACAAGGTGCGACACCATGTCTATTCGTTTTCGAAGGCCAAGCGCTTCGACCTGAAATTGTACGGCAAGGACGAAACGCGCTCGATCGTCTTCGACAAGGTCGGTCCGGTCGCACTCGGCTGCAATATTCATGATGCCATGAACGCGTTCATCATGGTCGTCGACACGCCCTTCGCGGTGCAGACCGATGCCAATGGCCGCGCCGTCATCAACGGCGTGCCAGCGGGGACGGCTGCCTTACGCATCTGGCATCCGACGATCCGCACGCCCGATAATATGCAGTCGCAACCCGCCACGGTTAACGCGTCCGGCTATAACACGACCTATACGATCCGGGGCCGCTGAAATGGCCCCCTTGCAGCGTTTGCGCGGTGCCCTGCCCGCCTGGCGGTTCCGCCGGCTGAGCACCCGTCTGGTGGTGCTGTACGGGATGTTGTTTGCGCTATGCCTGTTGAGCATCGCGGGCATTTCGCAGATCGTCATCATGAAGAATGCGCGCGACACGGTGCGTGCCGAATTGAGTACGAGCGGCAGTGTCTATGACCGGATCTGGGCGTTGCGCGCGCAATCGCTGGGCGACAGCGCCTCTGTCCTGGCGCGCGATTTCGGATTTCGCTCGGCGGTGGCGAGCGGCGACCGGCCAACGATCGAATCGGCGCTCGCCAACCTGTCGGCACGTGCCGACGTCCCGCAGACGTTCTTCGTCGATCCGACCGGCGGTGTGATCGGGCACGGACTGCCCGAATTGCGCCAGGCGGTCGCGACCGTACCCGGCACGTTGGCCGCAGGTCGGCATGATGCGGTGATTGCAACCAGGAAGGGGGCCTTTCGCCTGATCGTGTCGCCGGTGCTGGCACCGATGGAGATCGGCTGGGTGATCTTCGCGCTTCCGCTCGACGCGAGCGAGATGGCGTCGTTGCAGCGACTTTCGGCGATCCCGCTGACGGCGACGATCCTGCAACGCGGGGCTGGCGGCCACTGGCGCGGGGTGGCGGGACTGGCACGCGAAGATGCTGCCCTGAATATGTTCGTCGGACGTGCCATTGCAGGCGAGCGCGCACCGGGTGCGCTGTATCTGCCCAATGGCTGGGCCGCAGCGCTTGCCAAGCCGCTGGCCGGGCCGAGTGGCGCGCCAGAAGCCGTGCTGCTGCTAAGCTATCCCTGGACGGCGGCGATGGCGCCGTATCGCACGATGCAGATCGGCATAACGCTGGCTGGCATCGTCGGCCTGATTTTGGTGCTGCTCGGCAGCCGTCGTCTGGCGAATGACATCGCCCGCCCGATCGCTGCACTGGACGCGGCGGCGCGGGCTTTGGAAGAAGGTAATCGCACCGAACTCAGCGTACAAAGCGACGATGAGGTCGGTCGGCTGGCGCACAGCTTCAACCTGATGTCGGCCGGGATCGTCGAGCGCGAACACCGCATCACGCATCTGGCATTTCACGATTCGCTGACCGGCCTGCCCAACCGGATCAATTTCCGGCAGCAGCTAGATACAGCTCTGACGCGCGTGAGCAAGCGCGGGGAAAGCGTCGCGATTCTGTGCCTCGACCTCGACGGATTCAAGGGCGTGAACAACTCGCTCGGCCATCCGGTTGGCGATGCGCTGCTGCGGCAGGTCGGCCAACTCCTGTGCGGCTTGGCGAGCGACGGGTTCGTCACACGGTTGGGGGGCGACGAATTCGCGATCATCCTCGATGACAGCGCCGATTCCGATCGCGCCCGCGCGCTGGCGCAATCGATTCTCGACGCGCTGTGTCAGCCGCTGCACGTCGATGGGCATCAGATCGCGACCGGCTCGAGCATCGGCATCGCGGTAGGACCGAACGATGGCACGGATGCCGACACGCTGCTCAAGAATGCCGATCTCGCGCTGTATCGCGCGAAGCAGGACGGGCGCGGCGTGTTTCGCTTTTTCGAACCGGCGCTCGATGCCGCCGCGCGCAGACGCCGCCAGCTTGAACTCGATCTGCGCGAAGCACTCCAATCCGGCCAATTTCGACTCGCCTTTCAGCCAATTTTCGACCTGAAGAAAGACCGTATCGGCGGGTTCGAGGCGCTCCTGCGCTGGGAACATCCCAAGCGCGGCAACGTGCCGCCGATCGAGTTCATCTCGGTCGCGGAGGATACCGGGCTCATCATCGCGATCGGCGATTGGGTGATGCAGGAGGCATGCCGCCAGGCGACCGCCTGGCCCGAGCACGTCCGCGTTGCGGTCAACGTATCGCCGCTCCAATTTCGCAACTCCGGCTTTCAGAACGTCATTTTCCAGGCTCTGTCACGCAGCGGCCTCACGCCCAACCGGCTTGAGGTTGAAATCACCGAATTGGTGTTCCTGGAGGGCGAGAGCAGCGTCGTCACCCTGTTGCACCAATTGCGCGCGATGGGGGTGCGCGTGGCGCTCGACGATTTCGGGACGGGCTATTCCTCGCTCAGCTATTTACGCAGTTTCCCGTTCGACAAGATCAAGATCGACAAGAGCTTCGTCAATTCGGTCGCCCATGACGACAGCTCGGCTGCCATCGTGCGCGCGATCGTCGATCTGGCAAGCGCGCTGCACATGGAAACGACCGCAGAGGGGGTGGAGGATTGCGACCAGCTCGCCCGCCTGCGTGGCCAAGGCTGCAGCAGCATTCAGGGCTTTCTGTTCAGCCGCCCGATCGAGGCGCGCGACGTGCCGGCGATGATCGCTGGGCCGATGACGGCGGTCGCCTGACGAAGCACCGGCGGCGGATTGACTTTACCGCCGCGGTGCCGCCTCGTTCGCGCAAGGGGGCGGGTACGATGGGCAACGAGACAATAGCGCTGGCTGCGGTGATCGCATTGATCGCCCTCGCCGGATGCTCGCCCGCCGCGCCGCATGAACAACGCGCCGCCTGTAGGGATTTGCGCGCCGCGCCGATGATTCGTCTGCCCGGCGGCAGCTTCACGATGGGAGCCGACCCAAAATATCCCGAGGAGGGGCCACCGCGAACGGTCACGGTCAAGCCGTTCTGGATCGATGCGCACGAGCTGACCAATGGGGAATTCGCGGCCTTCGTCGCCAAGACGGGCTATCGCACCGTTGCGGAACGCACCCCGCCTGCCCTGCCCGATGCGCCGCCCGAGATGCGCCAGCCCGGCTCGGCCGTCTTCGCCATACCCGACGAGCGCGATCCGCGCTGGTGGCGCTGGGTGGTGGGGGCGGAGTGGCGGCATCCCTCCGGCCCGGCAGAGTCGATCGCCGGGCGCGAGCGCGAGCCGGTGGTGCAGATCGCCTATGACGACGCGCTCGCTTACGCCAAATGGGCGGGCAAGCGCCTGCCGAGCGAGGCGGAGTGGGAATATGCCGCTTTGGCCGGAAGTCCGGTGCTGCCCGAACCGGTCGATACGCATGGCACGCCGCAGGCCAATTATTATCAGGGCGCGTTCCCGGCGCGCGATCTTGCGCTCGATGGCTACCGCAATCGTGCGCCGGTCGGGTGCTTCAAGCCGAACGCGTTCGGACTTTACGACATGATCGGCAATGTGTGGGAGTGGACCAGCGCCCCGGCCGGACCGGGCGGCGTGAGCCGCGTGATCAAAGGCGGCTCCTATCTCTGCGCCAGCAATTATTGCGCGCGCTATCGCCCCGCCGCCCGCCAGTTCGAGGAACGCGGCATGGGGACCGACCATATCGGCGTCCGCTTCGTCCGAGACGAGGCCCCGTAACACGCGATTGACGCGGCTGATTAGTTTTGGCACTTTACATGCCAATATAATGACAGTGGCAGGAGAGTGAGCGATGGAGGTTTTGAGAACACCCGAAGATCGCTTCGAAAAGCTGCCCGACTATCCTTTCGCGCCGCACTATCAGACCGTCACCGACGCGGACGGGACCGACCTGCGGATTCATTATGTCGATGAAGGTCCGCGCGATGCCGCACCGATCCTGCTGCTGCACGGCGAACCGAGCTGGTCGTATCTGTACCGCAAGTTCGTGCCCGATCTGGTGGCGCGCGGGCACCGCGTGATCGCGCCGGACCTGATCGGCTTCGGCAAGTCCGACAAACCCGCGGCCCGCAGCGATTATACCTACGAACGCCACGTTGCCTGGATGAGCGCGTGGCTTACCGCGCTCGACCTCACCGAAATCACGCTCTTCTGCCAGGATTGGGGCGGGCTAATCGGGCTGCGTCTGGTCGCCGCCTTTCCCGAGCGTTTCGCGCGGCTGGTGGTGGCGAACACCGGCCTGCCGACGGGAAGCGGATCATCCGAAGGCTTTAACGCCTGGCTCGCCTTCAGCCAGAACGTGCCGCAATTTCCTGTCGGCTTCATCGTCAATGGCGGCACCGCGCGTGACCTCTCGCCCGAGGAGATCGCCGCCTATGACGCGCCCTTCCCCGATGAAAGCTACAAGGAAGGCGCGCGCGAATTTCCTAAGCTCGTGCCGATCACGCCGGAGCATCCCTCGGTCGCGGAAAACCAGGCTGCGTGGAAAGTGCTCGAACAGTTCGACAAGCCGGTGCTGACCGCGTTCAGCGATCAGGACGCGGTCACCAAGGGCGGCGAAAAGGTGTTCATCGATCGCATCCCCGGCGCCAAGGGCCAGCCTCATACGATCATCTCCGGCGGTGGTCATTTCCTGCAAGAAGACGCTCCCGTGCAGATCTGCGCTTTGATCGACAGTTTCATCCGCTCCAACCAAGGCTAACTCGCATGAACGTCACCAACGCCGTCTTTCCCGGCCCCGAACAACTGGCCGCATTCTTCGGTGGTGAAGAGGATGGTCCGTTCGTCATGGTCAATCTGCTGCGCTTCAAACCGCGCGCCGAATATGCCGATGGCAGCGATGCGCATCTGACCGGGCGTGAGGCCTATGCCCGCTATGGCGCAGCGGTGCAGGCGTGCCTCGCGTCCGTCGGGGGAAAGTCGATCTTCGCCGGTGCCGTGACCGAGCTCATGCTGGGGCAGATGGACGAGCCGTGGGACATGGTCGCGCTGGCTCAATATCCCAGTCGCGCGGCGATGCTGGCGATGGTGCAGTCGCCCGAATACCAGGCGATCGAAAAGCACCGGCTCGCCGGTTTGGAGGGACAGTTGAACATCCGGACCAAGCCGCTCTCGACGGGCTGAGCGGCGGTGCGATCAGGCGGCAGCGGCACGAAACCCCGCGAGCCAGGCCCGTCCTTCGTCCAGCGAGCGGAACACGCGGAGCCGCGGGTGAACCAGCGTCCGCTCAGCCTGCAATTTGTTGAGATGGCTCCCGACCACCACGGCCGCGCGCCCCGACGTATAAGCAAAGCCCGCCGTCATGACGCCGGTCAGCAGATCGGCGACCTCGTTCGATTGCACCGGAAAGTCGAGCAATTCGACCAGCACGTCGAAAGATCGGCCCGAGACCTTCAGCGCCTGTGCCTTTTGCAGCAAGGCAGCACTCAGTTCGGGGACCATCTCCGGCGTCCAGAACCCTTCGACATGAATCGTCAGAACATTGATCGCGACATCATAATCGAGACGAAACATGCGACAGCCCATTCCCGACGGGCTTCCTGCGCAACGCCGCACCCGACCATGCCCCTAAAAGCGAAGCTGCGGCGCGGCGCAAGCCTTTTGGCACGCGACGTGCCAGGTTGCCTCAGTTCACGGCCAGCCTCGCGAAGTCGATTGTGCGGCTGTTGGCCGGCAGGCTGAAAAGCATCCCGTCCTCCCCGACGGTGATCGGCCCGTCATAGAGGGTCCGCGCGCGCCCCAGGAAAGCGGGATAGGCCAGCCGCGAGGGCACCGGCGGCAGGATGTGCGTGAAGAGCAGATGCTTCACCCCCGCCGCCTGCGCCTCCTGCGCGGCGACCTCGGGCGAGGTATGATAGGTCAGGATGTCGCGCGTGATTTGCGCCGTCCCCTCCTGATGCCGCGCGACCAACGCGACGGTCATGCGCTTGACGAGTGCGGGCTGCAGCCCTTCATGCACCAGCAGATCGACACCCTTGGCGTTGGCGACCAGCGCCTTGCTCGCCGCGGTATCGCCACTGATCACGACGGAACGACCCTTATAGTCGAAGCGATAGCCGACAGCTGGCTCCACCGGGCCATGCTCCACGCTGAAGGCGGTGACGCGCAGGCCGCCCGCGCGATACACCTCGACCGCGCCGAGCGCCCCGCGCGGCGGCGCAGTGAAGCTAACCGGCACGCCACCCGCGCCCGTGGGCGGCGCAATCTTCGGTCCGTGATGCGCGGTGCGATAGCCGTCGTCGGTCGCGTACGCGGCGTTAAAGCCAGCGACGATCCGCTCGACCCCCGCCCCGCCATAAATCGGCAGCGGCTTGGTCGCCTCGGCTCCGGTCCAGCGCAGCAACATCATCGGGCCCAGCCCGTCGATATGATCCGAATGGAAGTGTGATAGGAAGACGCCCTCGATCCGCCCGTTGGGGATGCCCATCAGCGCGATGTGCTTGGCCGCCCCCTCGCCCGAATCGACGACAAAGATATGCTTGCCTGCGATCACGACGGTGCACGCCCCGGCGCGGCCCGGATCGGGCAAGGGTGCGCCCGTGCCGCACAAGGCGACGTGCAGTCCGTCGGGCAAATCCGCAGTCGTGTCGACGCCAGCGCGCTGTTGGTACACTGCACCGAGCAGCGCGGCGCCGATCTCCCCCAGAGCAGCGCCGCGCCGACGACCAGCAAGGCTATGGCCGCGGTCGTGAGGATCCCGGCAGTTCGCATCGTTTCTCCCCCTCGCTGAAACAGACTGCCCGTTTAATGTGGCATAATCAATGCCGAAAGATTGCGCTCTTCCCGAACGGTGCTAGTCTGCTTCGAAATGGTAGAGGGGATGCCGGGATGCGGAGCATATTGCGAGGGCTCGTCGGGCTGACGGCGGTGTTCAATATCCTGCTGGGGATCGCGTTTCTGATCGATCCTGCGCAGATGGGCCTGGCCTTCTTCCTCACATCGTTCGGCACGCAAGGTCTGGCGACGATGCGGGCCGATTTCACCGCCTTCTTCCTGACTGGCGGCATCTTCGCGCTCGTCGCCGCCTGGCGGGCGTGGCGAAGCCCGCTACTGGTTCCGCTCTGTCTGTTGAGCATCGCCATCACTGGCCGCGCGATCAGCCTGTTCGCCGACGGAGCGCCGGCCAAAGCCTTTCCGCCGATGGTGATTGAAGCGGTGATGATCGCGATCGTCGCGATCGGCTGGCGCAACTTCGATCGGGAGGGCGGACGATGAAACGCTGGGTCAAGATCACGCTCGCCTCGGTCGCGGCGCTGGCGTTCGCGGGCTATGCCGCCAAGGGCTATATCTTCCTGCACCTGCCCGGCTGGATCGCCCCGCATGTGGAGGAGAATCACCCCGTGACCTGGCAAAAGGGGCCAGCGGTCGCCGCCCAGCCCGCCGATCAGCGCCCGCCCAATATCGTGCTGATCGTGGCGGACGACCTTGGCTATAACGACATCAGCTTCAACGGCGGCGGCGTCGCGGGCGGGATCGTCAAGACGCCGAATATCGATGCGCTGGGACGGCAGGGCACGTCGTTCGCCAATGGCTATGCCGGCAATGCCACGTGCGCGCCGAGCCGGGCTGCCTTGATGACCGGGCGCTATGCGACACGTTTCGGCTATGAATTCACCCCCGCCGACGTGCATCCGCCGGCCTGGTTCCCCTCCAGCCTGATCCGCACCGACGCTGCTTTCTCCCGCACGATCGCGAGCTTCCCGACGACGTGGGAGCACAAGACGATTTTCGACGAGGATGCTGCAAAGCTGCCCCCGGTGCGCGACAAGGGGATGCCCGCCAGCGAGATCACCATTGCCGACATGCTGCGCGGCCGCGGGTATCACACGATTCACTTGGGCAAGTGGCATCTGGGCGACACCAAGGGAATGCGGCCGGAACAACATGGCTTTGACGAGAGCCTGGGCTTCATGATCGGCGGGCAGAAGTATCTGCTCGACGACAGCCCGGACGTCGTCAATTCGGTGCAGGATTTCGACCCGATCGATAAATTCCTGTGGGCCAACCTGCCGTTCAGCGTGCAGTATAACGGCAGCAAGCCGTTCCGGCCCGATCGGTACATGACCGATTATCTGACGACGCAGGCCGAGGCGACGATCACCGCCAACCGCAACCGGCCCTTCTTCCTCTATCTCGCCTATAACGCGCCGCACACGCCGCTGCAGGCGGCAAAGGCCGATTACGACGCCCTGCCCCAGATCGCCGACCACCGCACGCGCGTCTATGCCGCGATGATCCGCGCGCTCGATCGCGGGGTCGGGCGGGTGATGGCCAAGCTGAAGGCCGAGGGATTGGACAAGAACACGCTGGTCATCTTCACCAGCGACAATGGCGGCGCGCATTACATCGGCCTGCCGGACATCAACAAGCCGTATCGCGGGTGGAAGGCGACCTTCTTCGAAGGTGGCCTCAAGGTGCCCTTCTTCATGCGCTGGCCCGCGCAGATCAAGGCTGGCACCACCCTCGCCGGCCCGGTCAGCCATTTCGATATCTTCGCGACCGCAGGCGGCAGCGCAGGTGCAACGCTGCCGCACGACCGGGCAATCGATGGCGTCAATCTGCTCCCCTACATTCAGGGCAAGGCGACCGGGACACCGCACAACACGCTGTTCTGGCGCAGCGGCCGCTACAAGGTCGTGCGCGATGGCGACTGGAAATTGCAGGCGCTCGACCTGCCGCATGTCAAACTGCTCTACGATCTGAAGAGCGATCCGACCGAGCAGCACGATGTTGCCGCCGCGCACCCCGATGTCGTCGCGCGCCTGTCGCAATTGCTCGACGCGCATGATCGCGACAGCGTTAAGCCTGCCTGGCCCTCGCTCATTCGTTCGCCCATTGCTATCGATCGTCCGCTCGGCACCAAACCGAAGGCTGGCGAGACGTATATCTATTGGTCGAACTAGGGATAACGATGCAGGAAACCGACGGGCGTCGCAAACGCGCCCAGACCAGCCGCGACCGGATCGTTGCGGCGATGCTGGCCTTGGTCGAGGAAGGCCATATCACGCCAAGCGCGGAGCTGGTGGCCGGGCGGGCGTCGGTCGGCCTGCGCACCGTATTCCGGCATTTCGCCGATATGGAAACGCTCTATGCCGCGATGACGACCGAATTGACGCGCCACTATGTGCATGGCCTGGCTCCTTTTTCCTCCACGGATTGGCGCGGGCAGCTGCGCGAAAGCGCCGAGCGCCGGCTCGCGACGTATGAAACGTTGCTCCCGTTCAAGCGCGCCGCCGACGCCCATCGCCACGCATCGCGCGCGATTCAGGAAGAGCACGATCGGATGGTCGCGCTGATGCGGACGCGGTTATTGTCGATCCTGCCGGAGGAGAAGCTGGCGCAGACCAGCCTGGTCGAGACGATCGACCTGCTGCTGAGCTTCGACGTGTGGCAGCGCCTCCGCGGTGACCAGAAGCTTTCGCCAAATCAGGCGCGCGCGATCATTCTCGGCGAGATCGACCGGCTGTCGCGCGACTGACGCGCGGCTCAAGCCCGGGCGCGGGCGATGTAACGCGTAATGTTGCCGCCCAGCACGTCGAGCGGCACGTTCCCGCCCTCGACCACCGCCTGGTTGAAATCCCGCAGATCGAAGCGCGCCCCGAGTGCCGCCTTGGCGCGGTCGCGCTGCGCCAGTATCTCGGTTTGGCCCAATTTATAGCCGCACGCCTGCCCCGGCCACGCGCAATACCGGTCGATCTCGCTGGCGGCATTGGACATCGGCAGTCCGGTCGCCGCGACGAACTCGGCGAGCGCCCGTTCGCGGGTCCAGCCCATCGCGTGGATGCCGGTATCGACCACCAGCCGCACTGCGCGCCACGACAGACCCATCAGATAGCCCAAGCGCCCGGCCGGATCGCCGTCATACATGCCAAGCTCGTCGGCGAGTTGCTCGGCGTACAGCGCCCAGCCTTCGGAATAGGCGTTGAAGGCGAGGATAGATCGGATCAGCGGCAGTTTTTGCGCATATTCGCCCTGCCAGACATGGCCGGGAATGCCTTCGTGGAACACCAGATCGGGGATTGTGACGCGGTTGTGGATCGACGGATCGCCGAGATTGACCCAGACCCGCCCCGGGATCGATCCATCGAGCGCACCGGGGCCGCCGTAGGCCGCGGGCGCGCCAGGTTCCTGCGCCAACGGCATCCGGCGAATCTCGAGCTTGCCCTCGGTCAGGCGACGGAACGCGTCGGGCAAGCGCGGGCGGATCGCGTCGATCTTGCCCTGCATATAAGCGACGATCTGGCGTCGGCCTTCGTCACCGTTCGGAAACACCATTTCCGGGCGGCGCTGCAACGCGGTCGCCCGCTCGCCGATCGTGCCCTGCGTCAGGCCGAAGCCCTTCAGGATCACATCCATCTGCGCGTGCAGGTCGATCAGTTGCGCGACGCCGAGCGCGTGGATTTCAGCAGGGCCTCGACGAGTCGTGGTGCTGGCGCGCAAGCCCCAGGCATACCATTCGGGGCCGTCTGGGCGTGTACCCAGACCGGCCGCATCGGTCGCGACGCCGCGTTGCGCGCGCAGCTCCGTCAATTGCCGCTCCAGCGCCGGGATGACCGATCCTTGGACGATCTTCCCCGCGCGATCGACCCAGGCGCCGGGGATCGTCTGCGTCTTGCGTGCGAGCGGGCCGATCAGCGGGCCGTCCGTGCTCGCCGCATCGCGCACGGTCGCCACGACGCCTGCGATCGTCTTGTCGAGCAGGAAGGACGGGGGCACGAGGCCCTGCCCGCGCGCGCTCCGCCCGCGCGCAGTCTCGCCGTCAAGCTGCACCGCCATCGCCGACAGGCGCGACAGATAAGCCTCGGCGTCGGCGGCACTGCGCACTGGCTGATCGCCGTCGAGCAATTGCGGCACATCGAGCCACGCGCCGACATTCTGCACCACCGTGTACGGCGTGTTGCGCCAATTGCCAATCGTCGCGACGCCATAGGGCAGTTTCATGCCGTCAAGCGCGGTGCGGAACGCGCTTTCCGTGACGGCGAGGCTGGTCAGCGTGGCGGTATCCAAACCGGCGCGCGACACGCGCCTAAGTGCAGCAAGGGACTCGGTCAGAAATACACGCGCCTTCGCAACACCCGCCGCCGACCGATCATCCAGCCGCCCGCGCAGATCCGCGTGAGGACCGGTGTCGACCCCCAGCCGCGTCGCCTCGGCCGGCTGCAAGGCCAGCAATTGACAGGCGAGGCGATCAAGCAGCGCCGCCGCCGTTTGCGGTGCGGCAAAAGCGCACTCTGGCACGGTGGCGAACGCGGCGCTGGCGGCGAGCCCGGCCAGGGCGGTACGGCGATTTGGGGAGAAACTGTCCATGCCGCCTTGGATACCGCGCTGATCGGCCGCGTCAAACACCGCCGATGCGTTTCCAACCCCGCGTTACGCCGATCTTAACCGGCACGTGCGATGGGCGTTGCTCGTATGGCAGGCGCACGCTCTCATGACTGACGTCCTCGTCACGGTCGACACCGAGCTGTCGGCCGCGCTGCATCAGCGGGGCGTGACGCCGTGCCGCAACGTCGAGAATTCGATCGGCGGGGTCGTGCGGTCGGGTGCGTTCGGCATCGGCTGGCAGATGGACCGGCTGGAGGAGCACGGCCTGAAGGGGGTCTTCTTCGTCGATCCGATGCCGGCGCTGGTGTATGGCGAAGGCGTGGTCGCGGACATTGTCGGTCCGATCCTCGCGCGCGGGCATGAAGTACAGTTGCATGCTCATACGGAATGGTTGGCTTGGGCGGCACCGTCTCCGGTCGGCGCCAGACGCGGCCAGAATATCGCCGATTTCGAACTCACCGATCAAATCGTGCTGCTGCAAGGCGCCCGCGACGCCCTGGAAAGAGCGGGCGTTCCCCGCCCGATCGCGTTCCGCGCGGGCAATTTCGGCGCGGACGATCGCACGCTGGTCGCCTTATCGAAACTCGGGATCGTCTGGGACAGCAGCTTCAACCCCGCGTATCTTGGCGGTCCCTGCCGGATCGGTCTCAACGCTGACACGCATTCCCCGGTTCGTCGGCACGGCGTGATCGAACTGCCAGTCTCCGGACTCTGCGATCGCCGGGGCGCAGTGCGGCCAGCACAGGTCTGCGCTTTGTCACGCTGGGAAATGATCGATGCGCTGCGCCATGCAAGCGACGCCGGCGAGCCCGCTTTTGTTATCGTCAGCCACAGTTTTGAAATGCTGTCGCGCGACCGGTGCCGACCAAACCGGGCGGTGATGGCGCGTTTCGTCGCGATGTGCCGCGAGATTGCCGACAATCCGAATTTGCGCAGCGCCGGCTTTGCCGATCTCGACCCGGCAATCGCTTCCGTCGCACGGCCCGACACGGCGCGCCTGGCACCGAACCCGGTCCGCACCTTCGGCCGCGTGCTGGAACAGGCCGCAGCCACACTGCGCTATGAACGGCCGTGGCTGCCCGTGCGATGACTGCCCTGCTCACGACGCTAACCGACGTGGCCAAGCGGCTCGTCCGCCATGTAGTGCATGATTATCGGCTCAACTGGATCTTCGCGTCGGACGCCACGGGGCCGGTCCCCAAACTGCCCGAGGAAATCGACTTCGCGCCGCTGGACGACACTGCCCTGCAGCGGATCGCCACAACGACCGATCCACAGTTTCGCAAGGTTTTGGGGTATGAGCGGATCGGTGCGAGCGGCTTCTTGCTGTCGAAGCATGGCGAGCCGCTGAGCGCCGCCCATTTCGTCGATCAGTCATTGTACGAAAACGCGACGATCTGGCCGCTAGGTCCCGACGAGGCGGCCTTGCTCAACGTCGTCACCCTCGATGCGGCGCAAGGCTATGGTTATGCACCGATCCTCATCGCGCACGCGACCGCGGCGATGCTCTCCCCGCGCTATCGGCGGGCGATCGCCTTTATCTGGTGGAACCACCGCGCATCATTGTGTGCCTTCACCCGCGCCGGTTGGCACCGGATTGGATTTTCGATCGGCATCGTCGGCAAAAATGGAGCGGTGCGCCACGTGCACATCCCGGTGCCGAAGATCAGCCGAAGGCGCGCGGGATTACGCTGACAGCGTGAACCTCGGCGGGGAGCCGGACGCCGCACCTTTGGCGGCCCTCCACGGCATCCCCGCCGACCGGGTCAGATCACTGGATCAGTTGACGGAATCCTTCAGGCCCTTGCCGGCCTTGAACTTGGGCTGCGACGATGCCTTGATCGTCATCGGTTCGCCCGTGCGCGGGTTGCGGCCCGTCGATGCCTTGCGCTTGCTCACCGAAAAGGTGCCGAAACCGACCAAGCGCACTTCGTCGCCCTTCTTCAACGCGGCCGCCACCGCATCGAAAACGGCTTCAACGGCCTTGCTCGCATCGCCCTTGGTCAGGCCCGATGTGTCCGCGACCGTCGCAATCAGTTCTTGTTTGTTCATAGCCACAACCCCCCGTTACCAATAGAAAAATGATTCCCGGTCCAACGCCGGTCGCGCAATAAGGCGGGTCACACCGGGGCTGTCAAAGCAAAATCGACCGCCCCGCTATGATTTCAGCGAATCTACGCCGTTAAAGCGTCAATGATGCACTTCACCGCCGATAGCGGCAACCCCCGCCGGTGGTTGCGCGGCCAGATCGTCCGCTTCGGTCCAATCGATTGGCTCGAGCGGGCCAGTCAGCGCGAGTCGCAGCACTTCATCGACATGCGCCACCGGAATGATCTTCAGGCCGTTCAGGATATTGGCCGGGATATCCGCCAGGTCCTTCTCATTTTCCTGCGGGATCAGCACCGTGGTGATGCCGCCACGCAGCGCCGCGAGCAGCTTCTCCTTCAACCCGCCGATCGGCAGAACGCGGCCACGCAGCGTCACCTCGCCGGTCATCGCGATGTCGCGGCGAACCGACACGCCGGTCAGTGTCGAGACGATCGCGGTGACAATGCCAATACCCGCCGACGGTCCATCCTTCGGCACCGCCCCTTCAGGCAGATGGATGTGGATGTCCTTGCGGGCGAAGATGCTCGGTTTGATGCCGTACGAGGGTGAGCGCGCCTTGATGAAGCTGAACGCGGTCTCGATCGATTCCTTCATCACGTCGCCAAGCTTGCCGGTAATCTTGGCGGCACCGCGCCCGGGCACTGTGACGCTTTCGATCGTCAGCAATTCGCCGCCGACCTCGGTCCAGGCAAGACCGGTCACCGCACCGATCTGATTCTCTTCCTCGCCCAGGCCGTGGCGATACTTCTTTACGCCCGCGAAATCGGACAAATTCTCCGGCGTGACCGTAACGCTGGTCGCCTTGCCTTCCAGAATCTGCCGCAGCGCCTTGCGCGCCAGCCGCGCGATTTCGCGTTCCAGCGTGCGCACACCCGCTTCGCGCGTATAGAATTGGATCAGCGCACGTAGCCCCTCGGTGGTGAGAGTGAACTCACCCTCCTTCAGGCCATGCGCTTCGATCTGCTTGGCGATCAGATGCCGCTCGGCAATCTCGACTTTCTCATCCTCGGTATAGCCTTCGAGCCGGATGATCTCCATGCGGTCGAGCAGCGCCTGCGGCAGGTTGAGCGAATTCGCCGTGGTCACGAACATGATGTCCGAAAGATCGACGTCGATCTCCAGATAATGATCGTTGAACTTCGAATTCTGTTCAGGGTCGAGCACTTCGAGCAACGCCGACGCCGGATCACCGCGGAAATCCTGGCCGAGCTTGTCGATCTCATCGAGCAGGAACAGCGGGTTGCTGGTGCCGGCCTTCTTGAGATTGGTAACGATCTTGCCCGGCAGCGAGCCGATATAGGTGCGGCGATGCCCGCGAATCTCGGCTTCATCGCGCACGCCGCCGAGCGACTGGCGGATGAATTCGCGGCCCGTCGCCTTGGCGATCGACTTGCCAAGGCTGGTCTTGCCCACGCCCGGAGGCCCGACGAGGCACAGGATCGGCCCCTTCAGCTTGTTGGTGCGCGCCTGTACCGCCAGATATTCGATGATCCGGTCCTTGACCTTCTCCAGCGCATAATGGTCCTCGTCGAGCACCGCTTGCGCCGCCGAAATGTCCTTGCGGATCTTAGACTTCTTGCCCCACGGCAAGCCAAGCAGCACGTCGAGATAGTTGCGCACGACGGTCGCTTCGGCGCTCATCGGCGCCATCGTCTTGAGCTTCTTGAGCTCGGCAGTCGCCTTGGTGCGCGCTTCCTTCGACAGCTTCAGCGTGGCGATCTTCTGCGTCAGCTCGGCGATCTCGTCGCCCTCGCCTTCCTCGCCCTCATTGCCGAGTTCGCGCTGGATCGCCTTCAACTGCTCGTTTAGGTAATATTCGCGCTGGGTCTTCTCCATCTGCCGCTTGACCCGCGACTTGATCTTCTTCTCGACCTGCAGGACGCCGAGTTCGCCCTCCATGAAGGCGTAGACCATCTCCAGCCGCTTGGCCGGATCGCGCTCAATCAACAGCGCTTGCTTATCGCTGACCTTGACCTGGATATTCGCGGCGACGGCGTCCGCCAGCTTCGAAGGATCCTCGATCTCGCCGAGCTGCACTGCGGTTTCGGCGGGCAGCTTACGGTTGAGCTTGGCATAATTCTCGAACTGATCGATCACCGACCGCATCAGCGCGTTCAGCTCGGGACTCAGCGTGTCGGCGGCGAGCTTGCCGACGCGCTCGCTCTGCTCGGTGCTGGCCGTTTCAAGCACCGCTGCCCCAGCCTCGCCTTCCAGCATCTCGACTTCGGCCGAAAGATAGCCGTCGACCGCGACCAGCCCGGTCAGCGCCGCACGGCGCTTGCCCTCGACCAACACGCGCACCGTGCCATCGGGCAGCTTGAGCAATTGCAGCACGACTGCAGTGACGCCGACCTCATACAGGTCATCGCGATCGGGATCGTCCTCGGCCGGATCGAGCTGCGCGACCAGGAAAATCTCCTTGTCGGCGGCCATTGCCGCTTCCAAGGCGGCGACCGACTTGTCGCGACCGACGAACAGCGGCACGATCATGGCGGGAAAGACGACGATGTCGCGCAGCGGCAGAACAGGGTAAGACTGGGTGGAAGAGACTTGGGTCATGCAAACTCCGGGGCGACGCGAAACACGCGTCTTTGATTCCTTATATGGGGCGGATTGCCATTCCATCAATCGCCGAACGATTTTGGCAGCAACGATCGCGTGCGCGGCCCTTCCGGCGGCGGCGCGCGGGCGTACCGACGCGGTCGCGCGCGCCCTTGCCGCAGCAGGTGGCGAGGCTACGTTGCGGCGCGTGCGCGCCATCTCCTGGATCGGGACGATGCGAATGCTGCTGGGTGGCGTGGCCGTCGATCTCGCGGTTGAGGCGCGTATCGAGCCCTTTGGACGCGCGCGCTTCGAAAGCTGGTTACCGAGCGACGGACGGGCGACCCGACGCACGGTGATGATCGAACGCGATGGCGGGTTCGTGGTCCATGCCGGTGCGCAGACGGCGTTGTCACTCGAACAAGCCCGCTTTCAGCGTCAGCAAGCGGGAGCCTATGCCTATCTGCTGCTTGCCCCCGCCTATCTCAGCGCGGCGAACGGAAGCACCCTCAACGCCAGCAGCGATGGATACCCGCCGATCTCCCTCACCCTCGCGCGCGACGGGCGAGTGGCCGCCGCCGACTATCGCATTGCGTCGCCCGACCCCGACGGCGCGGCGGTGCGGCAACGGCTCAGCTTCAGCGGCACAGTGGCTTCGGCCGGTGTGCGTTTCCCGCGCAGCATTTCGGTCATGCAGAACGGAAGGCCCTTTTCGCGCCTGACCATCACGGATTTCGCAGCGGAACTGGACCCGGCATGACCCGCTATCGGATATTGGCGACGGTAGCGCTGCTTGCGCTGATCGCAGCAGGCCTGCCCGAAAAGGGCAAACCGCCGCTCACGCCGCAGACGCAGAAGTCGGGCGGGCCGATCGACCCCGATCAAGCGCGATTGCGCTTCGACGCGGCCGACCTGGCGTTCGAAGTACTGCCCGACACGGAAACGTTGCGCGGGGTCGCGACGCTGTCCTTCACCGCCATGGCGCCACTGGAACGGCTGGTGGTCGATCTCGACCCCAATCTGCCGGTCGACGCGATCGCCATCGACGGTACGGCCCTCTCGGCGACCGCGTGGCGCAATCCCGTGGGCAAGCTGACCATCTCCCTGCCCCGCCCGCTCCGCGCCGGCGAACCGGTCACCGCGCGCATCCGCTACGGCGGACAGCCGCATGTCGCGGTGAAGGCACCGTGGGACGACGGCATGGTCTGGTCCAAGACCCCGAGCGGGGAGCCGTGGTTCGCGACGACCGCGGAGGCCTCGGGCTGCGATCTGTTCTGGCCATGCCTCGACTTCCCGACCGGCGAGCCGGGCGTCGTCACCCTGCACATCACCGTGCCGAAGGGCCTAAAGGCGCCCTCCAACGGCGTGTTGCTGGGTGTCGATACGCTGGCGGATGGGCGGACGACGTGGAGCTGGCGCGCGAAGCATCCCAACACCTATGGCATCGCGCTCAATGTCGGACCGTATGAGGAGGTTTCGGGCCGCTACAAGAGCCGCTACGGCAACACCATCCCGCTCTATTACTGGTATTTGCCGGGCGAGGCCGACAAGGCACGAGCGCTGTTTGATGAATTCGCGCCGACGCTCGATTTCTTCGAAAGCGAGATCGGCCCCTACCCCTTTGCCGACGAGAAACTCGGCGTGGTCGAAACGCCGCACAAGGGCATGGAGCATCAAACCATCAACGCCTACGGCAATGGCTATGCCAAGGCGCCCGAGGGGTTCGACTGGCTGTTCCACCACGAGTTCGCCCACGAATATTTCGGCAATCAGATGACCGTCGCCAATTGGGACGATTACTGGCTGCACGAGGGCTATGGCAGCTACATGCAGCCACTCTATGGCCGCTGGCGCGAGGGGAACGCCCGCTACGCCACGATGCTCGCCGATCAGCGCAAGAACATCGCCAATCTGCGCCCGGTCATTTCGGGCAAGGTGCGCACTGAGAATGAGGTGTACGAACTCGACAAGGGCGGGCCCGGTCAGGACATCTACTACAAGGGCTCGTGGATGCTCCACACGCTGCGGGGCCTGATCGGCGACCGCGCATTCAGAACGGTGACGCGGCTGGCGGTCTATGGCCGCGCCGACCCGCGGCCGGGCAACTTCTTGCCGCGCTATACCTCGACCGAGGAATTCGAAGGGATCGTCCGCCGCGTGACCGGCAAGGATTATGGCTGGTTCTTCGATGTCTATCTGCGGCAATCGGCGCTGCCCGATCTGATCGAGTCACGCACCGCGCACCGCCTGTCGCTGCGCTGGGATGCGCCGGGCGGGCGTGCCTTTCCGATGCCGGTCGAGGTGCAGGTCGGCGAGCGGATTGTTCGTGTGCCGATGACCGGGGGAATGGGATCGCTGCCGGTTCCCAGCGGCGTGCATGTGGTGATCGATCCTGATGCGAAGCTGCTCCGGCGCTCGGTCGCGATCGAGCGGTATCAGGCATGGCGCGACGCCGAGGCGCACCGCGCGCGATCCGGCAGTTGACAAGGAACTGTATTACAGAGACGATACAGCCGATCAGACGAGGAGCGGCGTCATGGTGCTACGATGGGATCCGGTTGGTTTGACTGGCATCATCGCCTTCTGGATTGGCTTTATTGCCTTCGTCGTCGCGCTGTTCCTGGCGCGTCAGCGTGGGGCAAAAGCTCCCAAGAGCGACAATAGGGACCGCCGCAGCGCCTCGATTCTGTGGATTGGGGTTCAGGGGCTGGCGATCGGGTTCATCGCGATCGGGCCGGTGCTTGTCCGTCTCGATCCGTTCTCCGCCACAGCGGTGGTGCAGGCGGCCGTCGTCCTGGTGCTGACGCTGTTCGCCGCCTGGCTGTTCGATGCCGCGTCGCGCGAGATGGGGCGGAATTGGGCACTGGTCGCGCGGACTCGCGACGACGGCAATCTCGTGCAGTCCGGCCCGTTCGCCTATATCCGCAACCCGATCTACGTCGCATTGTTCTGCATCATGGTCGGGATGGCGATCGCCTACGGCCATTCGCGCAACCTGATCGTCGCGGTTCCACTCTACGCCTTCGCCACCTGGATGCGCGTGCGTCACGAGGAGGCGGTGCTGCGCGCCACCTTCCCGGATTATGACGCGTATGCCGCCCGCGTGAAGCGCTTTATCCCGGGCCTGCTATGACCCCGCTACCCGCGGCGGCACGGGGATGAGTTCATAGATGTCGAGCGCAGCGCCACCACCCGCGCGCGTGAGAACGAGCCGCCAGCGAAATGGCGCGACTCGCTCGACGACACCGACGACGTCCTGCGCCGGGTTGGTGCTGTAGGCTGGCGCGCTCTTCATGCGCGCCGGGCGGAACGTGCCCAGAAAGACTTGGCGGCGCTCGGTATCGGCGAACAACCAGCCGCCGGGCAGGATCGATCCGCTTTGCTTGGTCAGCGACAGGCTGTGCCTGGAGCCATCGACGGTGCAGAAATCCGGCTTGAACGTCGCCACCCCGGCCCGTCCGCCGAGCCGCACCAGGCGGCATGAATAAGGGCCGGGCGGCAGTGCAGGCAGATCGAGTGCCGCTGCCGGATCGACCAGCGGCCCCTCGCGCTCGAACTGCGCCTTCGCTCGCCCCGGCACGCTCGCGCGCGCCTTTGCCCACAACTCCGGGAGCGATGCGAGCCGTGCACGGTCCGGCGCGGTGATCGCGGCGTTCCACCCGGTCGGCTCGACCGGTTCGCTCACCAGCCCTTTTGGAGCAGGGTGCTTCAGCCCGGCGGCGCAGCCGGACAGCAGCACTGCCACCGAGGCGAGCAAAAGGGATCCGTGCTGCATCGCGGAGAAATCCTTGGTCAGGGATGGACTGATACGCGGCGGGCCGCGTTAAGATTTGGTAAATACCAAAGGTTAACAGATCGTAAAGATCAGCACCGCCGCACGTTCCGTGCGACGATCAGGTGCGCAGCAGCGACCAAAAGCGCGGGCCGCCATGTGGGACGTCCCACATGTCGGTTAGTTCGAAGCCGAGCGCCTGATAAAAGACAAGATTTTTCGGATTGGCCGTCTCCAGATAGACCGGCAGCCCGCTCCCCGCGATCCGCGCTAGACCCGATCGGATCGCGGCGCCGCCATACCCTTTGCCCTGCGCGGCGGGGTCGCAGCCAGCGATGTGGAGGTACCAATGCGGTGTAGACGGCAAATGCGCGTCGATGGCCTGCGACACCGCAAGGCCGCGACCAAGCCCCAGCCCGAAGGTACGCAACAACGGCCATGCCTGCGGCAATAGATCCAGCAGCCCGGTCCGGCTCTGCCCTGGCCCGCGCCAGAGTGTCGCGGCCTCGCCGCCCTGCGTGATTAGCCGCATTCCGCCGAGCGCATCGCCGTCGAACAGTGTAGCGAACAGCCGCGGCGTGCGCTTCGCGCGCTGCGCCACATCGGGAAAGAGGAACGCCATCGCCGGATCATCGGCGAAGGCGCAGGCAAACAGCGTGGCAATCCGGGCGCGGTCAGCGGTGCCCGCAACCCGGACCCCGTCGCTCACGCGGCCCCGGCGCCGGCCTTTTCCTTCTTGGCATAGACGCGGATCGGCTCCTTGCGGCCCTCGATCACGTCCTTGTCGATCATCACTTCATCGACCGAGTCCATACCCGGCAGATCGAACATGGTGTCCAGCAGGATGCCCTCAAGGATCGAGCGCAACCCGCGCGCGCCGGTCTTGCGGTCGATCGCCTTCTTCGCGACCTGCACAAGCGCGTCGTCGGTGAAGCCGAGCTTGACGTCTTCCATGTCGAACAGTTTTTGATACTGCTTGACCAAGGCGTTCTTGGGCTCGGTCAGGATCGTCACCAGCGCCGGCACGTCGAGATCCTCGAGCGTGGCGATGACTGGCAAACGGCCGACGAATTCCGGGATCAGGCCGAACTTCAGCAGATCCTCGGGCTCGACGGCCTTCAGCGTCTCGCCGGTGCGGCGCTCTTCCGGGCTTGCGACATAGGCACCGAAGCCGATCGACTTGCCCTGCAGACGATCGCCGATGATCTTCTCGAGACCGCTGAACGCGCCGCCGCAGATGAACAGGATATTCGTCGTGTCGACCTGCAGGAACTCCTGCTGCGGATGCTTGCGGCCACCCTGCGGCGGAACGCTCGCGGTGGTGCCTTCCATCAGCTTGAGCAGCGCCTGCTGCACGCCCTCGCCCGACACGTCACGCGTGATCGACGGGTTTTCGGCCTTGCGGCTGATCTTGTCGATTTCGTCGATATAGACGATACCGCGCTGCGCCCGCTCGACATTATAGTCGGACGCCTGGAGCAGCTTGAGAATGATGTTCTCGACGTCCTCGCCGACATAGCCGGCTTCGGTCAGCGTGGTTGCATCCGCCATCGTGAACGGCACGTCGAGGATGCGCGCGAGCGTCTGCGCGAGCAATGTCTTGCCGCAGCCGGTCGGCCCGACGAGCAGGATATTGCTCTTCGCGAGTTCGACATCGGCGCCCTTCTGGCCGTGGTTGAGGCGCTTATAGTGGTTGTGCACCGCCACAGAGAGCACGCGCTTGGCGCGCTTCTGGCCGATCACATAATCGTCGAGCACGTCGCAGATTTCCTGCGGGGTCGGCACGCCACCGTCCTTCTTGGAGACCAAAGCGGATTTGGTCTCTTCCCGGATGATGTCATTGCACAACTCGACGCACTCATCGCAGATGAACACCGTCGGCCCGGCAATGAGCTTGCGTACCTCATGCTGCGATTTCCCGCAGAAAGAGCAATAGAGCGTGCTCTTCGAGTCACCGCCGCTGAGCTTCGTCATTCAAACCATCCTTGGCGCCACATGCTGGCGCACCTATGCGGAGACATTATCCTAGACCGCCCCCGCGCGGTCCGACAATCACCAAATTCGTCGTACGGACCCTACACCGGGGCGCAGTGTAGCGCCCCGGTGCCCAAAAGTCGTTAAGCCGAGGTCAGCGCCGGCGGCGTGCTCGAATCGTCCGGGAGCGCCGGACGCTTGTCGAACACTTCGTCAACCAGACCAAATTCCTTCGCTTCGGCTGCTTCCAGGAAGGTGTCGCGGTCCATCGCACGCTCGATTTCCTCCAGCGGCTTGCCGGTATATTGCGCGTAGAGATTGTTCATGCGGTTCTTGATCCGCTGAATCTCCTTCGCCTGGATCTGGATGTCCGACGCCATGCCCTGGGCGCCGCCCGAAGGCTGGTGGATCATGATCCGCGCGTTGGTCAGCGCAACGCGCATCCCAGGCTCGCCTGCCGCGAGCAGGAAGCTGCCCATCGAAGCGGCTTGACCCATGCACACCGTGCCGACGCGCGGGCGGATGTATTGCATCGTGTCATGGATCGCCATGCCCGCCGTGACGACGCCGCCCGGCGAGTTGATGTACATGAAGATGTCCTTCTTGGGGTTTTCCGACTCCAGGAAGAGCAACTGCGCTGAGATGACCGAGGCCATATGGTCCTCGACCCCACCGGTCACGAAGATGATCCGCTCGCGCAGCAGCCGCGAATAGATGTCGAAGCTGCGCTCGCCGCGGTTGGATTGCTCAATGACGATCGGGACAAGACCGTCATTGATAGGTGCCAGGAAATCGCCAGTGTCGAACGGATTGCGCATAATGAGCCTGTAAGTCCTAAATGCCCCAAAGGACGTGAATGCCGGAAACCCTACATCGGCGCTGGCGGAAGCGAGTTCAAGCCCCCGCCGCTTCGCCGCGCCGCTCCTCGGCACCCGGCGCGCGATGGCCGAGATAAGCAAGCCGCCGCACTTCACGCCGCCCGCGCACCACCGTATCGAGGATCAATCCGGTGAATCCGTTGAGCGCCGACAGGATCGTCAGCCCGGTCACCAGCACCGCCGTCGGCAGACGCGGCACCAGATGCGTGTGCATATAGGTGATGATGAGCGGCACCGCGAGCGCGAACGCTGCCGCAAGCAGCAAGGCCGCGATCACCCCGAAAAACAGCAAGGGCCGCTCGATCCGGTACAGGGTGACGATGGTGCGCGCGATGCGGAAGCCGTCGCGGTACGTGCTGAGCTTGGATTCGGAACCTTCCGGCCGCGCGAAATAGGGCGTTTCGATCTCGCCGACCGGCATCTTGAGTTCGAGCGCATGGACGCTGATCTCGGTCTCGATCTCGAACCCCGAAGACAGCACCGGGAAGCTCTTCACGAAGCGCCGCGAAAAGACGCGGTAGCCAGAGAAGATATCGGTGAAGCTGCGCCCGAACAGTTGCGCGAGCAATCCGGTCATCGCCCGGTTGCCGAGCACGTGCCCGCGCCGATAGGCGGCGCTAACCTGTGTAACGCGGCTGCCGACCACCATGTCGAGCTGTTCGTCGAGCAACCGCGCGACCAGCGCTGGCGCGGCGGTCGCGTCATAGGTCGCGTCGCCATCGGCCATGACATAGACGTCGGCATCGACATCGGCGAACATCCGGCGGACGACATTGCCCTTGCCCTGCATCCGCTCGGTTCGCACGACCGCCCCCGCCGCGCGCGCGACCGCAACGGTGTCGTCGACACTATTGTTGTCATACACGTAGATCGTCGCATCCGGCAACGCGGTGCGGAACCCGGCGACGGTCTGCGCGATCGCGGCGCTTTCGTTATAGCAGGGCAGCAGGACGGCAATGCGCGGTGTCATCGTGTTTCCCTCCCGGTCAGTCACCCCGGACTAGTTCCGGGGTCCACCGGGGGGCGTGCGCCGCCACTGGCACATTTGCCCCACGGTGGATGCCGGAACAAGTCCGGCATGACGGAGAGATTATTCGGCTTTCTTAGCCGCGGCCTTCTTGGCAGCTGGCTTCTTGGCGGGTGCCTCGGCAGCAGCCTCCTCGGCCGGTGCCGCTTCCGCCGCCTTCTTCGCGGGAGCCTTCTTGGTCGCCGCCTTCTTCACGGGCTCGGCTTCGACAAGCTCATCGCCGGGCATGGCAGGCTCGATATCGGCTGCTTCCATTTCCTTCGCCTCGTCGGTCGAAGCCTTTGCGGACTTCTTCGCCGCGGGCTTGGCGGCAGCCTTCTTGCCCTTCGGCTTGTGGTTCTCATGGTCGTGCGTGTGCGTGCCGGTCGAGAAGCCTTCTTCGCTCTCGATCGCGGCTTCCAGTTCCTCGCGCGTTACTTCGCGGTCGGTGATGTCGGCCTTAGCGAAGAGCCAGTCGACGACCTTGTCCTCATACAGAGGCGCGCGCAGCTGGGCGGCCGCCATCGGCTCCTGCTGGATGTACTGGATGAAGCGCTGGCGATCCTCCGGGCCGTATTGCTGCGCGGCCTGGGCAATCAGCCGGTTCATTTCCTGGCTGGTGACTTCGACGCCGTTAGCCTGGCCGATCTCGCTCAGCAAAAGCCCCAGGCGCACGCGGCGCTCGGCGATCTTGCGGTAATCGTCGCGCTCGGCTTCCATTTCAGCCAGCGCCGCGGCGGGATCTTCCTCATGCGTCGCTTCATGCTGAAGCTGCTGCCAGATCTGCTCGAATTCGGCCTCGACCATCGACGGCGGCACTTCGAAATCATGCCCCTCGGCCAGTTGGTCGAGCAGCTTGCGCTTCATGTGCGTGCGCGTCAGGCCGTTGAGCTCCTGCTCAATCTGGCCCTTGAGCAGGCCGGTCAGCTGCTCCAGGCTTTCGAGGCCGAGCGAGGTCGCCAGTTCGTCGTCGATCTTGGTCTCGCCTGCGGTCTTCACCGCGGTGATCTTCAGGTCGAAGGTCGCGGCCTTACCGGCCAGTTCCTTGGCCTGATAATCCTCCGGGAAAGTGACGTTGATCTGGCGCTCTTCGCCGGTCTTCACGCCGACCACCTGATCTTCGAAACCGGGGATCAAGCGACCCGTGCCGAGCTCGACCGACATGTCGGTGCCAGTGCCCCCATCGAACGCGACATCGCCGACCTTGCCGACGAAATCCATGACGACCAGATCGCCGATCTTCGCCTTGTACGCCGCCTTGGCGTCTTCCCAACGCTTCTGCTGGTCAGCAAACTTCTTGAGCTGCTCGTTCACGACCGCCTCGTCGGCGGGGACGGTCAGCCGCTCGAGCTTCAGCGCGTCGATCGCCGGGGTCGGCACGTCGGGGAGCACTTCGAGCTCGACCGTCACATCGGCATCCTTGCCGAGTTCATAGCCGTCATCGAGGCGAACCGAGGGCTGCAGCGCGGGGCGCAGCTTCTGCTCGGCGATCAGGCTCTGAATGCCTTCCTGGATCGAGCTGTTGAGTGCGTCCTGCATCAGCGCCTCGCCGTGCATCTTGCGCACGAGGTTGGCGGGCACCTTGCCAGGGCGGAAGCCAGGCATACGGACCGTCGGGGCGACGCGCTTCAGTTCGGCATCGACGCGCGAATCGATATCCTTCGCGGTGATTTTCAAGGTGTAGGCGCGCTTCAGGCCTTCGTTCAACGTCTCGACAGTCTGCATTTCAGATCTCACGCCTTGTTCGGGAATAGTGTGCAGTCTCCAGCGCGGAATCGCGCGAGAGACTGGTGCGGGCGAAGGGACTCGAACCCCCACATCTTGCGATGGCAGGACCTAAACCTGCTGCGTCTACCAGTTCCGCCACGCCCGCATCGGACACCGTCGGTGTGGGGGGCGTCTATACCAGCGATGCGCGGCGGAGCAAGCGCCTTGCGTGCGGTGGCGATTAGCGTGCAACCGGGCGCAGTGCGGTGCGTTTGATGCACTAGAGGAGAGACGACATGGCAACCACCCCACCGACCGAACTGCCACCGGTTCCCAGCGAACCAGGCCAGCCCGACCCCGTACCCACCGAATTGCCCAGCCCGACACCTGACGTCGACTTCCCCGACGGCACGCCGCAGGGTGACCCGAGCCAGCCGGTCGACAGCGGCATGACCGGGGATTTCGCGTGACCGGTCACGCGGAGCGCCCCGACGCTGGCAAAGACCCTCGCAGCGACATCCAGCAGGCAGTCGAAGCGCGCAAGGATGCTGTCGAGCGCGGGGAAGGTGGTGACGAGCCAGAAGTGTTCACCTCGCCGGGGATCGCCGATGGCGTTGGCGGAACGGGCGGCGTGGTGAAAAATCAGGAGGATGACGCGCAGTAGGCCTGGGCCCCGCAGCTTGCCAGCCAAGCTAAAATGACAATTGCAACTAAGTGCCCCTCGGATTAGCGTTAGCGAAAATCCGGGGGGATCGTGTGATGTGGGATGTATTTGCGGCGGCTGCGCTCGCCTTGGTGTCACCCGCAGACACGCAGACGGTTGATGGAGGCTCGGCCGAGCGGTGCGAGCTTCATGTCTGGCCAGGATCGGGCCTCAGTTCAATTTACAGTGGCTGGTTTCACGGCGGTATCGTCAATGGCGCGGTCACCGGGCGTGACGGCTATCCTACGGTACCGACGGAACCCATCGATACCGTCAATCAAGTGGAACTTCTAAAAGCCGCGAAGCTGAACATTCTCATTCAGCAACCAAACTCGCGCGTCATTTATCATGACGTCGCATTGCCAAGTCGCACGATCCGGACGGCGACGACCCGCATCGATCCGTCGACCGCGCCCTGCTACGCCGAATTCATCGTCGATGATGTCTTTTTCCAGCAGGACATAGTCAACGGGAGTTTTTTGAAGGTTCTGTTTCGGTATCGTGCATTCGGAACGGGCGCGACGCCTGACAAGACCTTCGGAACGTGGGTGAAAACGCGGTTGCTGCTGCTGCCGCCAAAACCCGACACCGATATGGCCGCGGCGGCGACCGAGGTGCGCTCGGCATTTTCCAATAACGTAAAATTGTTCGCCGCCGCGCTGCTCAAGCCAGCTAAGAACAAGCGCTGATGCGACCGTATCGTGTTGCGGGCCTGCCGCTCGGCCGTCGGCGCACAGCGCTTGTTTCGAGCATCGCAGCGGTGCTTCTTGTGGCACCTGTCGCCGGTCACGCTCAACTTGCGACGGCGGGACAGACAGAATCGCCTGGCTCCTGCGAGCTGCACATCTGGCCTGCCGACGGAATGCTCGCTGTCCGACAGCGCGCGTTAGACTCGAGAGGGTCGTCCGGCGTCCTTGAAGGCATTCTGAAGCGGACCCAGCAAGCCACCGCAGACCGCCGTGACGCGCAAGTGGCCACGGCGTTGAAGGAAAAGGTCGCGGTACCGCTCTCGCCCCCGCAACAGATTGCCACCCTCAAGCAATTGCCACTGAACGCATCGCTCGGTATCGCCGCGTATCGGCCGATTGTGCACGAAGTGCCGCTTACGAGCCGGGAAATCCGAACAATTACCACGCGCTATGATCCCGCGCCGACGGCGCGGTGCTATGCCGATTTGGTTGTCGATGATCTTGTATATTCCCGGGAATATGCCCGCGGTCGAAAGCTAAAAGCGTTCGTGCGATATCGCGATTTTGGCGCGACGGACCGACCGATACGAAGCTTCGCGACGTTGGTCGAAACCAAGCTCGAGATTTTCTCGCTGGATCCGCTGGTGACGACGGATGCCGCGAACGCTGAACTGGTCAACGCGTTCGCGCGCAATCTTCAGACCTTCGCAGCGATCGTTGCGAAGCAGACGCCCCATCCTCAATCCTCTATCACCGGCAAGGAGTAATCTAATGTTTTCTATTCGGTCGTTCGTCGCTGCGGCAGCCACCGGCGTGGCTGCGTCGGTATCGGGGCAGGCAATGGCGCAAACTGCACCGTGCGAACTGCACATTTGGCCGGCGGAGCGCATGAACTCCGTGACGACCGGATTGCTTGGCGGCGGCCTGCTCGACGCCGCGCTGCACAGTGGAAAGGACGCGAGCAACAAGGCACAAATGGCGAGCGCGCTCGACAGCCCGTCCCAACTGGACGCCTTGCAGTCGCTGAAGCTTGTGGAGTTGCTCAACCGCCCCGCTGGAACGGTAATCGTGCGCCACGAACAACCGCTCGAACGCAAGACGATGAACAAGATCAAGACACGCCGCTCGGATTCGACCGCCGCGTGCTATTCGGAACTGATCGTTGCGGACGTATTTTACCAAAAAGCGGCAATCTACGGACGCTCGCTGCGGACGCTGTTCATGCTGCGCGATTTCGGCAATGACCAGAAGATCGACTATGAATACAAGGCATGGGGCGGCAACGGCCTAAAGCTGTTTCCCGCGAAGGAAGGCGAAGACGCCATCGCAGCGCTCAATGAGCTCGTGTCGGTCTTTAACAAGAACTTCGAGGAATATGCCAACAACGCCCGCAAGGCGATGGCAACCAAGACTAGCTGATCGAGACGCGAGGGAGCCGGACGTCGGATCCGGCTCCCTCGGTTAACACCGTTTACGCGTGCCCGGTTGGCGAAAGTTCGCCCGCAAACCGATCACCCCAGCGCCTTCTTAAGCACATCATTCACCACGCCCGGATTGGCCTTGCCGCCCATCGCCTTCATCGTCTGACCGACGAAGAAGCCGAAGAGCTTGTCCTTGCCGCCGCGATATTCGGCGACCTTGTCGGCATTGGCGGCCATCACTTCCGTGATCACGCGTTCGATTTCGCCGGTGTCACTGGTCTGCTTGAGACCTTTCTCTTCGACGATCGCAGCGGCCCCCTGCCCGGTTTCGAGCATAATCTCGAACACCTGCTTGGCCAGCGTATTGGACAGCGTGCCATCCGCAACCAGGCCGAGCAGCTCGGCCGCCTGCGCGGGGCTGACCGGTGACGTCTCGATATCCTTGCCGGTGCGGTTGAGCGCGCCGAACAGTTCCGACGTCGTCCAATTGGCCGCGGCAACCGGTGCAGCCCCAGCCTCGAGCAGCGCATCGAACCAGCGCGCCGCCTCGACCTCCGCCGTCAGCACGGAGGCCGCGTAGGCCGTGATGCCCTGCGCCTCATAGCGCCGCCGCTTAGCATCCGGCAGCTCGGGCAGCGACGCACGGCATTCCTCCAGAAACGCCCCGTCGAGTTCCAGCGGCAACAGATCAGGATCGGGGAAGTAGCGGTAATCGTGCGCATCTTCCTTCGATCGCATCGACCGGGTCTCGTTGCGATCGGGGTCGTAGAGCCGCGTTTCCTGGACGATCTTGCCGCCGCTCTCGATCACTTCGATCTGGCGCTTGGCTTCCTGTTCAACCACCGCCATGACGAAACGCACCGAATTGACGTTCTTCGTCTCGGTCCGCGTGCCGAGCGGCTCGCCGGGCTTGCGCACGCTGACGTTCACGTCGGCGCGCATCGATCCCTGATCCATATTGCCATCGCACGACCCGACATAACGCAGGATCGAGCGCAGCTTCGCCAGATACGCGCCTGCCTCGGCCGGAGAAGTCAGATCGGGCTTGCTGACGATTTCCATCAGCGCCACGCCGCAGCGGTTGAGGTCGACATAGGAGCGTGTCGGATGCTGATCGTGCATCAACTTGCCCGCATCCTGTTCGACATGGATGCGCTCGACGCCGATCCGCTTGCCGTGCGCATCGGGGTTCTTGTCGTCGAGGCTGATGTCGATATGCCCCTCGCCCACGATCGGGTGATAGAGCTGGCTGATCTGATACCCCTGGGGCAGATCGGCGTAGAAATAATTCTTCCGGTCGAAGCGCGACCATGTGTTGATCTGCGCATCGATCGCCATGCCGGTGCGCACCGCCTGACGGATGCACTCGCGGTTCGGCACGGGCAGCATCCCCGGCATCGCGGCGTCGATCAGCGACACTTGCGTGTTGGGCTCCGCCCCGAACGCGGTGGCGGCACCGGAAAAAAGCTTGGCGTTAGAAGTCACCTGCGCATGGACTTCGAGGCCGACCACGACCTCCCAATCGCCGGTTTCGCCGCGGATGGTGTATTTGGTGTCCGTCATGACCTACTTTCCGTTCGGGCTGAGCTTGTCTAAGCCCTGCCCGTCTTTGCCCGAAGTGAAATACAGCCCTTCGACAAGCTCAGGGCGAACGGTGGACTGTGTCACCACCACCGCTCCGCCCGCGCCACGAAGCCCGCGCGTTCCTCCAGCGCCAGCCCCGCGTTGAGCACGCTTTGCTCGTCCAGCGCCTTGCCGATGATCTGCAGCCCGAGCGGCAGCCCCTGCCCGTCGAGCCCGCCCGGCACGGACATCGCAGGCAGCCCGGCGAGTGACGACGGCACGGTGAACACGTCGTTCAAATACATCGCAATTGGGTCCGCCGACTTTTCCCCCAGCGCGAACGCCGCCGAAGGCGCGGTCGGGGTAAGCAGCACATCGCACTTCGCCCAGGCCTGTTCGAAATCGCGCGCGATCAGCGTGCGGACCTTCGACGCCTGTGTAAAGTATGCATCGTAAAAACCTGCCGACAGGACATAAGTCCCGATCATGATGCGGCGCTTCACTTCGTTTCCGAAGCCCGCCGCGCGGGTCGCAGCATACATGTCCTGCAAGCCCGCGCCTTCGGGCAGATCGCGCATCCCGTAGCGGACGCCGTCATAACGCGCGAGGTTCGACGACGCTTCGGCCGGCGCGATGATGTAATAGGCCGGCAGCGCATATTTGGTGTGCGGCAACGAAACTTCGACGATCTCGGCCCCGGCGTCCTTCAGCCAGTCGATCCCCTGCTGCCACAACGCCTCGATCTCAGGCGGCATGTTATCGACGCGATATTCCTTGGGAATACCGACGCGCTTGCCCTTGAGATCGCTCGACAATCCGGCTTCCCACTGCGGCACCGACAAATCGAGCGAGGTTGCGTCCTTGGCGTCGAACCCGGCCATCGCCTCCAGCATGATCGCGCAATCGCGCACGTCTCGCGCCATCGGCCCGGCCTGATCGAGCGACGAGGCGAACGCAATCGTCCCCCAGCGCGAGCAGCGGCCGTAGGTCGGCTTGATTCCAGAAATGCCGGTAAAGGCGGCGGGCTGGCGGATCGATCCGCCGGTATCGGTGCCGGTCGCCGCTGGGCACAGCCGCGCGGCAATCGCCGAGGACGAACCGCCCGAAGAGCCACCCGGCGCGAGCGGCGCGTTACCGCCGTCACTGCGCCGCCACGGCGAAATCACGTTGCCGAATGCGGAGGTCTCGTTCGACGATCCCATCGCGAACTGGTCGAGGTTGAGCTTGCCCAACATCCCCGCGCCCGCATCCCACAAATTGGCCGAGACGGTCGATTCATATTGCGGGACGAACCCTTCCAGGATGCCGCTGGCAGCAGTGGTCGGCACACCCTTGGTGCAGAACAGATCCTTCATGCCGATCGGCACGCCGGCGAGCGGTTTCAGCGTCTCGCCCGCCGCGCGCGCGGCATCGGCGGCATCGGCGGCGGCAAGCGCATGGTCGGGTGTCTCGACCAGAAACGCGTTGAGCGCCTTGGCCTTGGACACGTTGGCGATGAAGCCCTCGGCCACTTCGCGGGCGGAAAAGCTACCGGCGCGCACGCCGTCACGGATGGCGGCAACGCCGAGATCGGTCAGGTCGGTCATTATTCGATCACCTTCGGCACGGTGAAGAAGCCGTGCTCGCCCTGCGGCGCGTTGGCGAGGACCGCGTCGCGGATATTGCCGCCGGTCAACGGATCGGCGTTCACGACATCGTCGCGCAGCCGGAGATGGTTGGGGATCACCGCCGTCATCGGCGCGACGTCGGTCGTATCGACCTCGCCCAATTGCTCGATCCAGCCCATGATGTTGTCGAGCTCCGGCGCGATCCGCGCGGCCTCTTCCTCGGTGATGGCGATGCGGGCTAGGCTCGCGATCTTCGTTACGGTTGCGATGGTGACTGGCATGAAGTGCGGCTAGCAGAGCGAGCGCCGCGCGCGCAACCTCTTCGCGACCGGATTGGCGATTGCCAGCGGCGCGCTGCTGCGGCAACGACCGTTGCAAACGGAGTTCATCGGCACGTGGCGCGCAAGTTCATCTATTTCGTAGCGGTCATGATCGTCCTGGCGATCGCAGGTGGCTTTGCCTATGCGATTTGGGGCACCGAGCTGATCAAGCTGGCGACGGTGCCGACGGGGCAATTCGAGGCGCTGCCCACGCAGCGGGCCGCCGCCTATAAAGACGTTCGGATGTGGCTGGCTCGGCCTGACAAACCGGGCAATCCGGCGCTGTGGACTCCACCGGGCTACAAACCCGCCCCGGCACCGCCGGCGGCCGTGTTCTTTATCCACCCGACATCGTATCTCGCCCGCACGCACTGGAATGCTCCGCTGGACGATCCCGAAGCGAATCCCCGCGCGGAACTATTTCTGCGCGCACAGGCAAGCGCGTTCAACGAGGTCGGCGCGATCTGGGCGCCGCGCTATCGCCAGGCGGCGTTCGGCGCGTTTCTGACGATCAAGCCAGAGGCGGCAAAGGCGCTGGACTTGGCCTATGGCGATGTCGCGGCCGCGTTCGATGCCTTCGTTGCGCAGGCCGGTGATCGCCCGATCATTCTGGCCGGCCACAGCCAGGGGGCGCTGCATCTGTTGCGGCTGTTGCGCGAGAAGATTGCAGGCAAGCCGATCGCTCAACGCGTCGTGGCCGCTTATGTCGTCGGCTGGCCTGTATCGCGGAGCGTCGATCTGCCCACGCTGGGTGTGCCCGAATGCAAGGCGGCCGATCAGGCCAACTGCCTTCTGTCGTGGCAAAGTTTCGCCGAACCCGCGGATCCCGCGCTGGTGCTTGACGCGTATGATGCGAGCAGCGGTGTGGACGGCAAACCACGTCGCGGCACGCCGATGGTCTGTACCAACCCGCTGACCGGTACGCCCAACGCCGCCGCGCCCGCCACCGCCAACCTCGGCACGTTGTTCCCCACTACGGACCTCGCCAGCGCCACGATCGAACCGAAGCGCGTCCCCGCCCGCTGCGACCCGCGCGGACTGCTGCTGATCGGCGAGGCGCCGGACCTTGGCAGCTACGTTCTGCCGGGCAACAATTACCACGTCTATGACTACAGCCTGTTCTGGGCCAACGTTCGCACCGATGCCGCCCGGCGTCTGGCCGCGTTTGCGCGCAAATGATCCGCACCCAAGCCCCGCTCGCCCTGAGCCTGTCGAAGGGCGCCTCTCCGCACTGTAGCCGGTCGAGTGTGGAGAGCGGTGCTTCGACAGGCTCAGTACGAACAGGGAAGGCCACATGATCACGACCGACCGCGCCGAATTTCGCACGGCCCTGCCGTCCGGCGGGCGGCTGATCGGGCTGGACGTGGGCACAAAGACGATCGGCACCGCGCTGTGCGATGCCGGGTGGAGCTTCGCCTCCCCCGCCCTGCTGATTCGCCGCACCAAGTTTCAAAAGGATAAGCTCGCGCTCGCCGAGCTGATCGCTGCGCAACAGGTGAAGGGCATCGTGATCGGCCTGCCGCTGAACCTGAGCGACGGCAGCGAAAGCCCGCGCAGCCAGTCGAGCCGGGCATTTGCGCGCAACATGGCGGACCTTGGCCTGCCGATCTTCCTGCAGGACGAACGTTGGTCGACTGTTGCGGTCACTCGCACGCTGATCGAACAGGATGCCAGCCGCGCCAAACGCGCCGAACTGGTCGACAAAATGGCCGCCGCCTACATCTTGCAGGGCGCAATCGACGCGTTGGTGGCGGCGTAGGACGGGACTACGGGCGCGCTTTCGCAGATGCGGGGATAGAGATCGCGCTCCTCACGCGCGATCCGCCGCCGCAGCGCTGCCATCATCTTGCGGGTCGCTTCCCCAAACCCCGGCCAGTCCGCCTCAACCCGGTCGATCGGCCAGGCAGCCGTGTAGACCTTATAGGCTTCGCCGAGATCGCCCATCTCTTCCGCAAAGCGTTTCGCCACCGTCCTTGTTTCCGGCCGTGCAAGCAATCGCGGGTACAAAACCTTGTCCTCCTTCGCGAGGTGGACCATCAGGACGTGGGTCAAGCGCCAGCGTAAGCTGGACAAGTCCTTGCCAGGCGACACCGCATCGACTTCGACAAGAAGTTTGTTGGCGAGTGCCTCAAGCTCTTCATGTTCCTTGGACAATGTGTCGCGGTTCAACACGGGCTTACTCCCCAGCGGCTCCGACAGGCACTTTGCGAGAGCGAATCAGACTTTAGAATGAGGCTCTTACCGAAGTCTTATTGGCACCCTCCGGGATCACCGCAGCAGACGCTGAAGCGCGACCTTGCCACCCCGCGCGCCGCTCGTTAGGGCAGCGTCTCGATGCAACCCTCCGATCATCGCCCCGCCTCGCTGATCCCGGGCCGCGCCGTTTTTCCGCATCGGCATCTGACCGGGATCGACGGACTGCAGCCGCACGAAATCCTGTTTCTGCTGGATGAAGCCGATGGCTGGGTCGCCGCGAACCGGACGCGCGCGATTGCCGACAAGCGGCTCGGCGGGCTCACCGTGATCAACGCTTTCTTCGAAAATTCGACGCGGACGCTGCTGTCGTTCGAAATCGCCGGCAAGCGGCTGGGTGCGGACGTGGTCAACATGCACGCCGCGCAAAGCTCGGTAAAAAAAGGCGAAACGCTGATCGACACCGCGATGACGATCAACGCGATGCGCGCCGATGCGATCGTGATCCGGCACATGAGCTCGGGCGCGGTGCGGCTGATCGCCGACAAGGTCGATTGTCCGGTGCTGAACGCAGGCGACGGGCAGCATGAGCACCCCACGCAAGCCCTGCTCGATGCGCTCACGATCCGCCGCCGCCGCGGCCGGATCGAGGGGCAGCGCGTGGTGATTTGCGGCGATCTGCTGCACAGCCGCGTGGCGCGCTCGAACATCCTGGCGCTTACCGCGCTCGCCGCTGAAGTCCGCGTGTGCGCGCCCGCGACGTTGATGCCAGCCGGGATCGAACGGATGGGCGTCACGCCCTTCACCGATTTCGACAAGGCGCTGGAGGGGGCCGACGTGGTCATGATGCTGCGGCTGCAGAACGAACGAATGAGCGGCGGTTTCATCCCATCGAACCGGGAATTCCACCTTCGCTACGGCCTGACGCTCAAGCGGCTGGAACGCGCCGCGCCCGATGCGCTGGTGATGCACCCGGGTCCGATGAACCGCGGAGTCGAAATCAATTCGAACGTGGCGGATCACGCGCGCTCGGCGGTGACCGAGCAAGTCGAGATGGGTGTCGCGGTGCGCATGGCGTGCCTCGACGTGCTGACGCGCCGGTCGCGCGGGGTGGCGGGCTGGGCATGAGCCGGATGCTGGCCTTTACCGACGCGACGCTTGTCTGCCCGGTGGCAGGCGAATCGCGCGGCGGCGTATTGGTCGCGGACGATCGCATCGTCGCAACCGGCGTAATCGAGATCCCCGAGGGCGCGGAGGTGATCGCGTGCGGCGGCGCGATGCTCACGCCCGCGATCGTCGATCTCGGCGTATTTGCGATCGACGTGCCGGCCTTTCATGCCGGGGGCATCGTCCGCGTCGGTCTGATGCCCGATCAGTCGCCCGTGCTCGATGATCCCGGCGTCGTACAACGCGCCGCGCTGATCGGCCGACCGGGCCTTTGGATTCACCCGATCGCCGCCGCCACGCGCGGGCTTGCGGGCAAGGACCTCGCCGAAATGGCGATCAACCGCGATGCCGGCGCACGCGCGATCGGCACCGGCGCTGGTTGGATCGCCGATTCGGGCCTGATGCGCAAAGTGCTGGCCTATGCCGGGGACCTGGGACTAGCGGTGATCGCGCACGCCGAGGATGCCGGGATCACTGCGGGCGCGGTCGCAACCGCGGGCGAGACGGCGACGCGTATGGGCCTGCCCTCGGCACCGTCGGTGGCCGAGGCGCTCGCCATCGCACGCGATCTGATGCTGGCGGAGGACACCGGGGCTGCACTGCACATCCGCCAGGTGACGACGGCGGCCGGTTTCGATCTGGTCCGCGCGGCCAAGCGACGCGGCGTTCGCGTCACGTGCGGCATCACGCCCGCGCATCTGTTCCTGTCCGACATCGCGATGAGCGATTTCCGCACGTTCGCGCATCTCTCCCCGCCATTGCGCAGCGAAAGCGACCGGCAGGCCGCGCGTGCCGCGATTGCCGATGGGACGATCGACATACTCTGTTCCGGGCACGATCCGCACGGTCCGGAGGAAAAGCGCTTGCCCTTTGCCAATTCGGCATCGGGTATGGCGGGAGCGGAGACTTTACTCGCGCTCGGTCTCGGCCTGGTGCGCGATGAGACGATCGACCTGCAGCGGCTGTTCACGCTGCTCGCCGCCAATCCGGCCAAGGTGCTGGGCGTCGAGGCGGGAACACTCACCCCCGGCGCACCGGCCGATCTGTTGCTGTTCGATCGCGATGCGCCGTGGCAGATCGATGGCGAGCGGTTTCATGCGCGTGCCGGCAACACGCCGTTCGACGGGTTGCCGGTTCAGGGCAAGGTGCTGCGCCTGTTCAAGGGCGGCACCGCCCTCCCCTTGCCGTCGCGGGATTAACGCGAAGCGAGTTCGCGGCCTTTGGCCCACATCGCGACCTGATCGCCTGCGCCCGCGCGAACGAAGCAGGTTCCACCCTTGGCGCGATAGGTCTTGCACAAGGCGACCGCGTCGGGCCGCGCAAACCCGCCGACCGACAAGCGATAGAAGGTCTTGCCCGCCGACGTGACGTTCATGCCCTGCGGCGTATGGCCGGCGAACGCAGCGTTGCGGCGCGTCACGCGGCCCCACGCATCGCGCGCGACACCGGCATTATCGAACGCGCCAAGCTGGACGTAGAAATTGCCCTTGGCTGCAACGTGCTGTTGCGGCGCGACAGGAGCAATCTTCGCGAGCACCGCCCGCGAAATTGCAAGTTTACGGACTCCGCGCACATCCGGCGCAGACGTTGGCAACGCCTGGACCACTTCCTTGCGCTCGGCAAAAACGACGCCAGCGATGCTAGGCCCGACCGGCGCGGCTTGCGCCTCAGGTGCGGCGGCAACTTCGACCGGGGCAGGCGCCGCTTCGACCTTGCCGGGCATATAGGTATCGATCGGCTCCGCCGCCGCCATCGCCGGCGCGGCAGCCTGCGGCGCGTTGAGCGCGAGCGCGACCGGACGACCCGGATCGATCGATGGCGTCACGCCGAGCAGACTAGCGACTTGATCCGACGCCGATTTCGGCTGCGCGAAATTGGCCCATTCCAGAATGCGCTTGTCGGCATCGACCGGCGCGAGATCGACCGCGACGACAGTGCGCGCTTCGCGCCAGCGTCCGGCAAGGGCCAGGCTCAGCGCGAAATTCTGCCGCAGCGTTGCATCCGCATCGGCGGCGCGCGCTGCGGGTGCGAGCAGTTCAACCGCCGCCACCGGATCGCCGGTGAGCGCAATCGCCAGGCCACGGTCGGCAACCGCAATCGTATCGGCGTGCGAATTGAGTGTCTTGCGCGCGCCCGCCCAATCCCCGGTCGCGATCTGCGCCAGCGCATAGTTGAGCGCGGCTTTACCATTTGCGGAATCTAGCGACAGTGCATCGGCATAGGCATCGCGCGCCGAGGCGAAACGGCCAGCCTTCAAATAGCTTTGCCCGAGCATCATGCGATACGCGGCGACTTGAGGCTGGTTGGCGACGGCGGCTTCCGCATGGCGGATCGCCGAGCCGATTTGGCGCTGCGCCAGCGCTGCCTGTGCCGCTTTCGCCTCGCTCGCGCCCTTCTTCTCGGCGCGCGATTGCTCGCGAGCACTTGCCGCGGCGATCGTCGAAGTCGCAACCGCGCCGACCGTGCCGGCGAGTGCAAGAACGGACAGGCCCAGGGTAAGCGGGCCGAAAGTGATGGCGGAGCGGGTCTTCATCATGTCTCTCCCTCGGGGGGCGTTCAGCGCGTCGGCCGCGTCGGGATCTGGCGGACCAGATCGTCGACTTCGGGCAGCGATTGCAGGAATTGGTCGAGCGCCGCAGTCACCAGCGCCTGGGCCGAGGCGTTATGCAGCGCACTCGCCAGCCGCAGCCGCAGATGGCGGTCATGGTCGAGCCGCAGCGTGAACGCGGATTTCGGCTGCTTCTTCGTGTGCTTCTTGTTGGTCTCGCGGCCGATGCGCGCTGCAGTCGCAACCGAGATCGGCTTGATCGTAGTCGGAGCAGGCGCCGTCACCGCGACGGGCGCTGGCTCGGCTTCGGGCTCTGGCTCGCGAAACGCGGGCGTCGGCGCTGGCATTGCAAATTCCTCGCGCAGCACTTCGCGCTGCACCAGCACCGGCGGAACCGGGGCATAGACCGGCTGCTGCACCTCTTCGACATGATGGCCCATGTCATTCCAGCCGAGATCGTCCTGCGCCTCATGTCCCGCACCGGGGAAAGCGCCGAAGCCGCCGAAGCCCTGCGGGCGCATTGCGGGCTTTGCCTGACCCTTGCGTGCGAGCAAGGTCGAGGACAGCGATGCGAGGGGTTTGGGTTGACCGAACATGCTCATCTCAGCTCACCACCCGGCGACCGAAGCCACCGCCTGCCGAAGGACGCTGCGCGCCGTACCCGTTGACCGCAGTCGGTGCGGCGAAGACGGTACGACGGAAATTCTTCTCCAGTCGATCGGAGATGTAGGTCCACAGATCGCGTACTTCCTGTGCCGACTTGCTGTTGCCATCGACCTCCATGACGGTGCGACCATCGATCATCGATGCGGCGAAATCGGTGCGGTGATGGATCGTGATCGGCGCGACCGTGCCGTGCTGCGATAGCGCGACGGCGGCCTCCGACGTGATCTTCGCCTTGGGCGTCGCGCCGTTGACGACGAACAGCAACGGCTTGCCCGCGCGTTCGCACAGATCGACCGTGGCGCCGACGGCGCGCAGATCGTGCGGGCTCGGGCGGGTCGGGATGACGATCAGTTCGGCGACTGCGATCACGCTCTGGATCGCCATCGTGATGGCGGGCGGCGTGTCGATCATCGCGAGGCGGAAGCCCTGCTGGCGCAGAATTTCCAGGTCGGCGGCAAGCCGTGCGACGGTCGTCTGGGCGAACGCCGGATACTCCGCGCTCCGCTCATTCCACCAATCCGACAGCGACCCTTGCGGATCGATGTCGATCAGCACCACCGGCCCGGCCCCGGCAAGCTGTGCCTGCACGGCGAGATGCCCGGACAAGGTGGTCTTGCCCGAACCGCCTTTTTGAGATGCCATCGCGAGAACGCGCATGTTGCCCCTTTGAAACCCGCTATTCCAGCCCTCGAAATGCCATGACAGGGGTCAAGGAAAGGTTAACGCACGCGCCATGCTCATGCTTTCGGATGAGGATCGATAACGATTTGTTTGCCAAACCTTGCGTAAGCGGCATTGTCGGGTGGCAGACACGGGGCGGGACGGGATTAAGACGATGCAAAGCCGTGCAGTATTTGGCGTAATCGCCGCGATTGGTGGATTGGCAATGGGGGCGGTCCCTGCCCTTGCCGATGTGAAGCAAGGCGTCGATGCCTATAGTCGCGGCGAGTATCGCAAGGCGATCGAGGAATGGCGCCCCGCCGCAAATGCGGGCGACGCCGATGCGCAGTTCAACATGGGGCAGGCCTATACGCTCGGGCGCGGCGTACCGGTCGATCTGCCGATGGCGACGAGCTGGTTCCGCAAGGCCGCGCTGCAAGGCCATTTCGAGGCGGAGACCAAATATGGGCTGGTGCTGTTCGATCAGGGCAAGCACAGCGAGGCGGCCCCCTGGCTCGAAAAGGCCGCGAAGCGCGGCGAACCGCGGGCCGAACTGGTGCTCGGCACGATGCTGTTCAACGGCGATGGCGTGGAGAAGGATTGGCCGCGCGCCTACGCATTCCTGGTCCGCTCCGCTGCGGCCGGGATGCCCAATGCTTCCGAAGTGCAAGCGAAGATGGACACGATGATCCCGATCGATCAGCGCCAGCGCGGCCTGGAACTTGCGCGGCAATACGAAGCCGCGGCGCAGCAGCCGCCATTGCCAAGCGAGCTTTCGGGGCAAAGCAATGTCGCCACGGTCCGCCGAACCGATCTGCCGCCGTCGAGCTATGATCCGAGCGTCGAGCGCAAGCCCGAGGTCATCGCGATGCGGCCCGAACGGCCATTACCTAAGCCGCGCGCGGTGCCGCAGCCGGTAGCCGCCGCTGTCAGCACCCCAGTCGCCCAGCCCGCTGGACGCGGCGGCTGGCGCCTGCAGCTCGGCGCCTTCGGAGACTCCGGCAACGCGCGCAAACTCGGCGGCCAAGTGGCTGGGCGCTTCCCCGGCGCAAGCGTTACCTACGTAAAGGCGGGAGCGCTGACCCGCGTCATGGTCGGGCCGTATGGATCGCGCGGAGCGGCGCTTGCTGCTTGCGGCTCGGTAAAACCCTGCGTGCCGGTGAGCGACTAACCCGCAAAGGATCAGTACGTATGCGCATAACTGACCGCGCGGACGCCTACCCCGGGCTCCTGCCTAGATAAGACAAAACGCGTTGGAGAAGCAAAGCACAGCGCTCCCTGGCCCGCTCGCTGTCACCCAGGGCGGTGCGATCGAGAAGCGTGAAGTGCCGCACGACCGACCCGACCGGAAATTGTTTCCAGCTCAGGTCGATCCAGTCGGCTTGCGCACCTGTTCCGCGCACATTCCAGAAATGCTGTTCGACGCTGGCCCCGGTCCAGACCTCGCCCTTGGCGATCTCATACTCGGGATAGAACCACTGAACCACGCGGGACGTGGGATAGCATTGGCCATAGGCCGGATTGCCGGGGCGCGTCGCACCTTGATAGGATGTCAGCGCGTCCCAGGAGGCGTCCAGCGCCGACGCCAGGGTTGGTAGATCAACCGCTCCGATCGATCCGGAATTTCCGGTCAAAAGATCTGGTCGCTGTTCCATCACTGATCGATCGCTCAAGGTGCACACCGCCGTAAGAGGGCGGACACGCTCGAATCAGCCTTTCGGCGTCACCCACACCGTTACCGGCGCGACGAACTTGCCCGGTGCAGGTTTCCCGACTTCGACGCGGTCGGCGGTCACCAGCTCGCCGCTTTCCAGATTGAAGGAAACCCACGGTTTCGGCATCCGGCCAAAGGTGAATCGTTGAATCGGCTGACCGGTTACGGTGTTGATGATCGTCGCTGTGATACCCATGCCGGGGCCATAGCGGCGGCCCCTCGCGCTTGTCCACTCACCGAGTCACGACGCACTAACATCGCATTACGGTGCTCCTTGCGCGGCTTAGCCCAGCACCCACTGCGCCCGTGTAATCCCTTGCGCGTACAGCAACGCCGACAAATCGCCATGATCGATCCGCGCGGCAGCGGCAGCGGCGACGATCGGCTTGGCGTGATAGGCGACACCCAACCCAGCGGCCTTGATCATCGCCAGATCGTTCGCGCCGTCGCCGACCGCGAGCGTTTGCTCGGGCAAAAGGCCGAGTTCCGCACTTGCCGCGAGCAGGGTGTGCAGCTTGGTGTCGGAGCCGACGATCGGTTTGGCGACCGCACCCGTCAGCTTCCCGTCTGCAATCTCCAGCCGGTTGGCAATCGCGCGGTGGAAACCGACCTTCGCCGCGACAGGCTCTGCAAAGCGCGTGAAGCCGCCCGACACAAGGATCGCCGTCGCACCGCGCGCGCGCATCGTGCGCACCAGCACCTCGGCACCGGGCATGATCTTGACCCGCTCCGCCAGGCACCGTTCGATCACCGCCTCATCCAGGCCGGCGAGCAGTGCCACCCGCGCATCGAGCGCGCCTTCGAAATCAAGTTCACCCCGCATCGCAGCTTCGGTGATCTCCGCGATCTGCGGCTTGATCCCGGCGTAATCGGCCAGCTCGTCAATGCATTCGACCGTGATCATCGTCGAATCCATGTCGGCGATCAGCAACTTCTTCTCGCGCTCGGCCTGGGCCTGCACCACGATGTCGACGCCCGGGAACGCACCTTCGAGCGCAGCGCGCGCAGCATCCTGGCCTGAGCCGAACCGGATATCCGCCGCTTTGCCCTCGTCGATCCAGCCCTGCACGTTCGGCGCACACCCTGCCGCCGCGAGACGATCCATCGCCGCCGAAATATCGCCTGCGCTCAGGTGATCCGATGCTATCAGCGTCGCAATGAACAAGGCTTCCCTCCCCAAAGTGGCGCTCATCGCAGGGCCGACCGCCAGCGGCAAGTCCGCGCTCGCCTGTGCCGTGGCGGAAAAGCATGACGGCGTTGTGATCAATGCCGATTCTGCGCAAGTCTACCGCGACCTGCGCGTGCTGACCGCGCGCCCCTCGCCAGCGGATGAAGCGTGCGTCCCGCACCGGCTATTCGGCCATATCGACGGCACGGAGAGCTATTCCGCCGCGCGCTGGGCGGATGAGGCGCGGGCCGCAATCGACGCCGCCCACGCAGCGGGCAAGCTCCCCGTGCTGGTCGGTGGCACCGGACTCTATATGCGTACGCTGCTCGACGGCATCGCTCCCGTGCCCGAGATCGACCCGGCGATCCGAGCCGACGTCCGCGCGCTCCCGGTGGCGGAGGCGCACGCGACGCTCGCGAAGCTCGATCCCGCCGCCGCCGCACGCCTCGCGCCCGCCGACACGACCCGCGTCGCCCGCGCGCTGGAGGTCGTGCGTTCGACCGGGCGGACGCTGCACGACTGGCAAGCGGCAAAAACTGGCGGGATCGGAGATCGCATATCGCTCGCCGCGCTCATCCTGCTGCCCGATCGCGACTGGCTGATGGCGCGCTGCGACGCCCGTTGCGCTGCAATGTTCGCGGACGGCGCGCTCGACGAAGTCCGCGCGCTGCTCACCCGCGCCGACATCCCACTCTCGGCCCCGATCCGCCGCGCGATCGGCGTGCCCGACATCGCCGCGCTGCTGGCGGGGGAAACTACACCAGCCCAGGCACTTGAACGCACCCGCCTGGCCACCCGCCAATATGCCAAGCGCCAATATACCTGGTTCCGCAACCAACCCCCGCCGAACTGGCAGCGGCTTGGCGCGACAGAAACAAACGATCGAGTTTCACGGATAGACATATTATTACACGATTAGCGCTTGACGCGCATATTTCGTTTCTCTAGCAGCGCCGCTCCAACGCTGCTAAAGCCCGCAGCGCCAAGGCATTGCCAAGGGAGACGAGACGTGACCGAGAAAAGCGGAGCAGACATCCTGATCGAGGCGCTGTGCGACCTCGGCGTGGAAGTCATCTTCGGCTATCCCGGCGGCGCGGTTCTGCCGATTTACGACGCGCTGTTTCGTTCGGGGAAGATCAAGCACATCCTCGTCCGCCACGAACAGGCCGCAACGCACGCTGCCGAGGGCTATGCCCGTTCGACCGGCAAGTGCGGCGTGGTGCTCGTCACGTCAGGCCCTGGCGCGACCAACGCCGTCACCGGCATCACCGATGCGTTGATGGATTCGATCCCGATGGTCGTCATCACCGGCCAGGTGCCGACCGCGCTGATCGGCACGGATGCATTCCAGGAGGCCGACACCGTCGGCATCACGCGCCACTGCACCAAGCACAATTATCTGGTGAAGGACCCCGCGCGGCTCGGCGAGACGATCCACGAGGCGTTCCACATCGCCACCTCGGGCCGCCCCGGCCCGGTCGTGATCGACATCCCCAAGGACGTTCAGGTCGCGACCGCACGCTACAGCAAGCCCGGCCCGATCCGCCACAAGACCTACCGCCCGCAGATCAAGGCCGACCAGCCGAGCATCGAGGCGGCGATGGACATGCTCGCGGCCGCCGAACGCCCGATCCTCTATACCGGCGGTGGCATCATCAATGCCGGGCCGGCGGCGAGCCAGTTGCTGCGCGAACTCGCGCGGATCAGCGGGGCGCCGGTCACCTCGACGCTGATGGGCCTGGGCGCCTATCCCGCGAGCGGCGAGCAATGGCTCGGTATGCTCGGGATGCACGGCACTTACGAAGCCAATATGGCGATGAACAAGGCCGACCTCATCCTATGCCTTGGCGCGCGCTTCGATGATCGCGTCACCGGGCGATTGGATGCCTTTTCGCCCTTCAGCCGCAAAATCCACGTCGATATCGATCGCTCGAGCATCAACAAGAACGTCCGGGTCGATCTCGCGATCGTCGCCGATGTCGGCCATGCGCTCGAGGATATGGTCCGCGTGTTCAAGGCGCGGCGGCATCCCAAGCCGGACCTCAACGAATGGTGGCGGATGATCGCGGGCTGGCGCGCGGTGAAGAGCCTCGATTTCGCCGAGGGTGGTGAGGAAATCATGCCACAACGCGCGATCCGCGCACTGTGGGAGGCGACGCACAAGCGCAATCCGATCATCACCACCGAAGTCGGCCAGCATCAGATGTGGGCGGCACAGCATTTCGGCTTCGAAGGCCCGAACAAATGGCTGACCAGCGGCGGTCTCGGCACGATGGGCTACGGCCTGCCCGCCGCGATCGGCGCGCAGCTCGGCAACCCGCGCGCGCTGGTCATCGACATCGCCGGTGAAGCCTCGATCCAGATGAACATCCAGGAGCTGGCGACCGCGACGCAATATCGCCTGCCAGTCAAGATCTTCATCCTCAACAACGAATATATGGGCATGGTGCGCCAGTGGCAGCAGCTGACCTATGCCAGCCGCTATGCCGAGAGCTACAGCGACGCCCTGCCCGATTTCGTGAAGCTGGGTGAGGCTTACGGCTGGAAGGGCATCCGCATCGAGAAGCTCGACGAACTCGACGACGGCATCGCCGCGATGCTCGACCATGACGGCCCGGTGATTGTCGATTGCCGCGTCGCGAAGCTCGCCAACTGCTTCCCGATGATCCCGAGCGGAGCCGCTCATACCGACATGATCCTGCAATCGAGCGAAGTCTCGGGCGAGATGGACGACGAAGCGAAGGCGCTGGTGTGATGGACTATCCTGTCTTGCTCCCCTCCCTGGAAGGGAGGGGCTGGGGGTGGGTCGGCTCGTTATCGAACGCAGCGCCCGCCCCACACCAACCCACCCCCGCCCCCTCCCTTCCAGGGAGGGGAGGAAAGTAGCCATGCACATCACCACCGCCCCCGCCTCGCGCCACACGCTTGCCGTGATGGTCGACAACGAACCCGGCATCCTCGCGCGGATCGCGGGGCTGTTCACCGCGCGCGGCTACAATATCGAGAGCCTGACTGTGTCGGACGTCACCGCCGACAAGGCGGTCAGCCGCATCACCATCGTCACCTCGGCCAGCGACGCGACGATGGAGCAGATCCTCGCGCAGCTCGACCGGTTGGTACCGGTGCATTCGGTCACCGATCTCACCGCGCTCGGGCCTCACGTTGAGCGCGAACTGGCGCTGCTAAAGGTCGCGGGCACGGGCGATCACCGGATCGAGGCGCTGCGCCTCGCCGACGTGTACCGCGCGCGCGTGGTCGACGCGACGACCAGCAGCTTCGTGTTCGAAGTGACGGGGGGCCGCGAGAAGATCGACACTTTCATCACGCTGATGCGCGAAGTCGGTTTGATCGAAGTCGCCCGCACCGGCATCGTCGCGATCGCGCGGGGGAATTCCGGCGTCTGAAATTTCCCTCTCCCTTTGGGAGAGGGAGGGAGCCGCAAAGCGGCGGAAGGGTGAGGGCAGTACCGCCCCTGCCCTCAACAACTTCGACTAGGCAGCGAGCTGCCAAGTCTTCGTATCCTCTCCCACGGGGAGAGGGAAAGGAAGGGACCTACAATGCGCGTTTATTACGATGCCGATGCCGATCTGAACCTCATCAGCAACAAGAAGATCGCCATCATCGGCTATGGCAGCCAGGGCCATGCCCACGCCCAGAACCTGCGCGACAGCGGCGTGAAGGATGTCGCGATCGCGTTGCGCGAAGGCTCGGCCACCGCGCAGAAGGCGTATGCTGCGGGGTTCCAGGTCAAGACTAACAAGGAAGCCGCCGCCTGGGCCGACATCATCATGATGCTCGCTCCCGATGAGCATCAGGCCGCAATTTATGCCGCCGACCTGCACGATCATATGAAGCAGGGCGCGGCGCTCGCCTTCGCGCACGGCCTGAACGTGCATTTTGGCCTGATCGAGCCGCGCGCCGATCTCGACGTCATCATGATCGCGCCGAAAGGCCCCGGCCACACTGTGCGCAGCGAATATGTAAAGGGCGGCGGCGTGCCGTGCCTGATCGCAGTCGACAAGGATGTCAGCGGCAACGCGCATGACGTGGCGCTCGCTTATGCCAGCGGCGTGGGCGGCGGGCGCAGCGGCATCATCGAGACCAACTTCCGCGAAGAATGCGAAACCGATTTGTTCGGCGAGCAGGCCGTGCTGTGCGGCGGCATCACCCACCTCATCCAGGCCGGGTTCGAGACCTTGGTCGAGGCGGGCTATGCCCCCGAAATGGCCTATTTCGAATGCCTCCACGAAACCAAGCTGATCGTCGATCTGCTGTATGAAGGGGGCATCGCCAACATGCGCTATTCGATCAGCAACACCGCCGAATATGGCGACATCACCACCGGCCCACGCATCATCACGCCCGAGACCAAGGCCGAGATGAAGCGCGTCCTCGCCGACATTCAGGGCGGCCGCTTCGTGAAGAACTTCGTGCTCGACAATCGCGCCGGCCAGCCCGAGCTGAAAGCCGCACGCAAAGCCGCCGCCGCACATCCGATCGAGAAGGTCGGTGCGGAACTGCGTGCGATGATGCCGTGGATCGGCGCGAACAAACTGGTCGATCAGACCAAGAACTGATCACTGGCGGAAACTATTGGTTGCCGACTGTGCGCTAGCAATGCGCAGTCGGCCGCCGCATGAAGGGCGCGATCCAACTATACAGGGAAATCGTCATGCGCGCTCTCATTGTCCTCGCTCTTCTTGCTGCAGCACCCGTCGCCTCCGCCCAGGGACTTCCCGGCCAGGCAGTTCCCGCGCGCGTGCCCGCGGGCACCTATGCTGTCGATACCGGCCACACCCAGGTCGATTTCACCGTCAATCATTTCGGCTTCAGCCAGTTCACCGGGCAAGCCGGCGGCGCGACCGGCACACTGACGATCGATCCCGCCAAGCCGAACAATGCGAAGCTCGACATCACCATCCCGACCAGCGGCATCGTCACCACCGTCGCAGCGCTCGACAAGCATCTCGCCACGGCGGATTTCTTTGATTCGGCCACCTATCCGACGATCCACTTCGTTTCGACCAAGGTTGTCGTCACCGGCACCAAGGCGAAGATCACCGGCAATCTGACGTTGCACGGCGTTACCAAGCCGGTCACGCTCGATACCGTGCTGGTCGGCGCTGGCACCAATCCGATGATGAAGAAGCTGAACTTCGGCTTCGAGGCGACAACGACGATCAAGCGCAGCGCGTTCGGCATGGACAAGTACGTGCCGCTCGTCTCGGATGACGTGAAGCTGCACATCAACGCGGCGTTTTCCGCGCAGTAAGGCAATTACCTCAAAGCCGAATGAACTGCGAGATCAGGCCGCGGTTTCGACCGCGATCAGGTCGAGAAACGCGTCGCGCACCTCGGGCGAGGTGCGCGACAGCGCGCGACGGATCTTTTCGTCGAAGGCGTCGGCCTTGTCCCAGCGCGTCCGCCGCGCCATCGTCCAGCCGCCGAATTCGCGCTGTTCGATTGTCACGTCGTGCAACACGCGGATCGCTTCGTGGCGGGTATCCTCGACGATCCGCTCGAAGGTCGCCGCGACGCTATCCTCGGGTCCCTCAAACACTTGCAGGAAGCGTCGGCCGTCGGACCACAGCAGGCCGGTAATGCCCTCCAGCGCGTTGTTATGCCGCGATCGTTCGACGATCCCGTCGATATCGGTATCGCGCTCCGGCACGGCGCTGCGACTGACATAGAGAATTTGACGCATCATTTGATCCTGTTCGCCACTTGTTCCCGTCCTTAGCGCAGGTGGCCAGGCAACCGATATGACTTCGATCAACCCCGGGAAATCCCCGGTCTGGACAATCGCGCTCGCCCTCGTCATTACCCCATGCGATGTTCGCACGCGCCGCCCTGCTTCGACTTATCCGCCCCTAGAGGCGTGATGTCCGGCGTGCGCTTCTAGGGGTTCATCCCGCCGCTTCCCGATCCCCGCAGGCCCCCTGGCCCGCGCCAGAAGCTGAAAGACGCACTACCGATGTTGCGAGACCCTTCGACCAAATACCGCCCGTTCCCGACCATCGACCTGCCCGACCGGCGCTGGCCGTCGCAGACGATCACCACCGCGCCGCGCTGGCTCTCGACCGATCTGCGCGACGGCAATCAGGCACTGATCGATCCGATGGACGCGGAGAAAAAGACCCGCATGTTCGACCTGATCGTCAAGGTAGGGATCAAGGAAATCGAAGTCGGCTTCCCGGCGGCGGGCGCGACCGAGTTCGATTTCATCTCCGGCCTCGTCCAATCCGGCCGCATCCCGGACGACACGATCATCCAGGTCCTCACCCAGTCACGCCGCGATCTGATCGAAACCAGTTTCCGGTCGCTGCGTGGCGCGCGCGCCGCGATCGTCCACCTCTACAATGCGGTGAGCCCGGCATGGCGCAAGATCGTGTTCGGCATGACCCGCGCGCAAGTGAAGCAGATCGCGATCGACGGCGCGATGATCCTGCGCGACCAGGCCGCCGCCCAGCCCGATACCGACTGGTTTTTCGAATACTCGCCCGAAACCTTCTCCACCGCCGAACTCGATTTCTCGCTTGAGGTCTGCGAGGCGGTGATGGACGTGCTGCGCCCGACGCCTGATCACAAACTGATCCTCAACCTCCCCGCCACGGTCGAATGCGCGACGCCCAACGTCTATGCCGATCAGATCGAATGGTTCGGCCGCAACATCCGCAATCGCGACACCGTCGCGCTCAGCCTGCACCCGCATAACGACCGCGGCACCGGCGTCGCGGCAGCCGAGCTCGGGTTAATGGCGGGCGCAGACCGCGTCGAGGGTTGCCTGCTCGGCAATGGCGAGCGCACCGGCAATTGCGATCTCGTGACGGTCGCGCTCAACATGTACACGCAAGGGCTCGACCCGAAGCTCGATTTCTCGGACATCGACGCGGTGGTCAACACCGTCAATTACTGCACGCAACTCCCCGTTCACCCGCGCACGCCCTATGCCGGCGATCTCGTCTTTACCGCGTTCTCGGGCAGCCATCAGGACGCGATCAAGAAGGGCTTTGCCGCGCAGGAAGCCAAGAACGATCCGCTGTGGGAAGTGCCCTATCTGCCGATCGACCCGGCCGATCTCGGGCGCAGCTACGAAGCGGTGATCCGCGTCAATTCGCAAAGCGGCAAGGGTGGCGTCGCCTGGGTGATCGAGCAGGATAAGGGCCTCAAACTGCCCAAGCGCCTGCAAGCCGATTTCAGCCGCCACGTCCAGCGTATGGCCGACGAAACCAGCCGCGAACTCAACGCCGCCGATATCTGGAGCCTGTTCGAGGAGACCTATCTCGCGCGCGCCGACGACCGATTCCGCCTGCTCGATTACAATGAGAGCGGCAGCGTCGGCGACCGCCTCTTCGTCGGCCATGTCGCAGTCGATGGCGAGGAGCGCTCGATCTCCGGCCGCGGCAACGGCCTGATCTCGGGCGTCATCGCGGCGCTCGGCGACACCACCGGCCCGCAACTCGATGTGGTCGATTACAGCGAACACGCGATCGGCCACGGCGCCGACGCCCAAGCCGCCGCCTATGTCGAATGCCGCGCCAGCGACGGACGGACGGTGTTCGGTGTCGGCATCGACGCGGATATCGCGACGGCCAGCGTGCGGGCAGTACTGAGTGCGGCGAACAGGGTGAGCGGGGCAGCTTAGGCCCGAGCGGTGTCGGCTACCCGCCAGTTGCCGACACCGCCAACAGCGACGCGCCCCGGACCCGCAGATGCTCCCAGCGGTTAGAGCACCGCCTCAACATATTGCGATAATAGCGGATCGTGCTGAAACCGATCGGCGTGGCTGTCCAGATACCCGAGTTGCGACCCAGGGTCCTTGTACGTCGAATGCCGCACGTCGCCGAAGCCCGCCGCCCGAACCGCCTTCAGCATTTCTGCTCGCGAATAGAGATAACGATGCCCGTGCCCATAAAAAGTGTCGTTGATCAGATCGCACGGAACCGTGCCATCGATCAAACCTGCACTCAGCCAATCGAGGTCAGGCGTGGCAATCCGCAGGACTCCACCTGGCTTCAGCACTCGCGCGCATTCGCGCAGCATAATGGCTGCATCTCCCTTGGAGATGTGCTCGATAAATTCCTCGGTGAAAACGTAATCGATCGATGAATCCGCAAAGGGCAGTCGTTTCGCCAAATTCATGTAAGTGTCGGCGCGTGGATCGAGATCGGCGGTCAGCGCGCCTTCGATCGTATTGCTTCCGCCGCCCAAATTGAGCAGCTTCACGCCCGACTGATGCGTCCAGCGATCGCGATACCCCCGCGAGACAACAGGTCCCACGACGGGCCAGAGAGCGGGAAGCTTCGTCCCAGTGAATCTGGCCAGCGCGTGGATAGTTCCATAGCGCCGGCGATAAAACGCCAATTTAGGAAGCAGACCCTTTGGGGGAGGCGCGGTAAACGTGAATGTCGGCATGGGCGCGACAAATAAATGCCGCGTATACTCTTGTCACCACAAATTATGGCGTTGCCAGCGCTCGATAGCGCGCGCACTGCTTTGCTGGCAATCAGCCTCAGCGTCGCAAGAACAGGGCGGGCCTCATTGGTGACAGCCGGAACTCTGCTGTGATTCTGCCACATATTTGTCCCGCAAAATCAGCATTTTTCCGGCGGCAGCTTACTGTCGTCGGCGTAGCTTTTGTGACTATGAGCCCTTACCCCCGCCCCCGCACCACCTCGCACCCCACCGCCGCATCCGGATAGATATCCGGCTTGCTCGTCCGCACCGTAACCTGCTCGACCCGCGCATCGCGCAAGCACAGATCCGCGATCGCCTCGCAGAGTGTCTCCTGCAGGTGGAAATGTCGCTCGGCGACCAACGCACGGATTCCGCTGCGCACGAAATCGTAATCGAGCACCGCGTCGATCCGGTCCTCGGCCGGAGCCTCCGGATACGCCACGTCCATCCGCACCGATACGATCACGCGCTGCGGGGCGGCTAGTTCCTCGGGGTGGATGCCGAGGCCCATCACGACCTCCAACCCCTCCAGAATCGTGCTGAAACGGACGCTCATGCCTTTGCCCTCATCCGGTCTTCGAACATCACGTCGCGGGCCTTTGGCAGAAAGCGCTGGCCGCAATCGACGAACAGGTTTTGCCCCTGCACCCCCCGCGCCTCCAGCAGGAAGGCCACCGCACGGGCGATGTCCTCCGTATCGACGGGGCGACGCAGCAGGTTCCGTGATGCGGCCGCAGCGAACTCCGCCTCGGTCTGATCCGCGCTCGGCAGCGACAGCCCCGGCGATACCGCATTGACGCGAATGCGGGGCCCCAGGCCCTGAGCCAGCATCGTGGTTGCGCCGCCAAGCGCAAATTTGGCGCAGCTATAGGAAAAGAAGTCAGGGTTGGGATTGGCAAGCTTCTGGTCCAGGATATTGACCACCGCGCCCTCCGCCAGATCGTCCTGCGCCGCCAGCGCAGACGCCAGCAGCACGGGGGCGGAGAGGTTGACGGCATAATGCCGCTCCAGCGACGCGGAGGTCAGCCCAGGCGGCGTATCGTACTCGAACAACGACGCGCTGTTGACCACCGCCATCAGCGGCGCGCCAAACTCGGCCCGCGCCGCCGCAACCAGGGTCATCGGCACTTCCGCATCCGCCAGATCACCCGCCAGCACGGTCGATACCGGCAGTTCCGCCGACAGCGCCTCGGCATCGTCGGCGGAATGGAGGTGGTGGATCGCCACCCGCCACCCCTCACCCGCCAAATGGCGCGCAATCACCGCTCCCAATCGCCGCGCCGCGCCCGTCACCAATACCGTGCGCATCGGAGCCTCAGCAGCCCATCAGCGCGAGGATTTCCTTGCGGCTGCGCTCGTCGTCGCGGAACACGCCCATCATCCGGCTGGTCACCATCGATACACCGGGGGTGCGCACGCCGCGCGCGGTCATGCAGGCATGGCTCGCCTCGATCACCACGGCCACGCCGTGCGGGCGCAGATGCTCCCAGATGCAATTGGCCACCTCGGCGGTCAGGCGCTCCTGAACCTGCAGTCGCCGCGCATAGGTGTGCAGCACGCGTGCCAATTTGGAGATTCCGACGACCCAATTGCTCGGCAGATAGGCGATATGCGCCTTGCCGATGATCGGCGCCATGTGATGTTCGCAATGCGACTGAAACGGAATGTCCTTCAGCAGCACGATCTCGTCATAGCCGCCGACCTCCTCGAAAATGCGCGACAGATGCACCGCCGGGTCGTCGGAATAGCCCGAGCAATATTCCTTCCACGCGCGCGCGACTCGCTGCGGCGTGTCGAGCAGCCCTTCGCGTGCGGGATCATCGCCCGCCCAGCGGATCAGCGTGCGGACCGCATCCGCGACCTCTTCAGGCACCGGAATCTTCGCCGGGGGCGCTACTAGGTCGCCGTTGCCGAGCCCGTCAGAGCTGTCGTCCATCTTCTTTCCTTCTCGGGTGAATCGCCGCTGACGTTACGGCAAGCGGGTTTTGCCGTACTGCAACATGCAATTGGTCTTGATTCAAAACTGTCTCATTTGCGCAACGACCGCGCAAGCCCGCAGATTGCCTAAGATTATGTCATTGACGCGTGATTTAGCGACACGCTATTTCCAGCTACCGATCTTTCGAAAAACCGGAACCTAGCCTTTAGACTAGGGCCGGTAAGCACAGGGGATGCCACCATGAAGAAATTCGAACTGCTTGCAGCGTCTGCAGTCGTGTTGCTTGCTGCCACGCCAGGCTATGCGCAGACGACCCCGGCGGCGACAACCCCGGCGCCGCAGACCGCCCCGGCCGACGCCGGCGACAATACCGAAAGCGACATCATCGTCACTGCTACGAAGCGCGAACAGACGCTTCTGGATACGCCGGTCGCCGTGTCGGTGACCAGCGGCGCGACGATCGAACAGGCCCAGATCCGCGATCTCAAGGACCTGCAGACCGTCGTCCCGTCGCTCCGCGTCAATCAGTTGCAGAGCTCGGCCAACACCAACTTCATCATCCGCGGCTTCGGCAACGGTGCGAACAACGCCGGTATCGAACCCTCGGTCGGCGTGTTCATCGACGGCGTGTACCGCTCGCGCTCGGCCGCACAAATCGCCGATCTTCCCAACCTGAAGCGCGTCGAAGTGCTGCGCGGCCCGCAATCGACGCTGTTCGGCAAGAACGCGTCGGCCGGCATCATCAGCATCGTGACGGCCGAACCCGCTTTCAAATTCGGCGGCGCGGCTGAGGCGACCTACGGCAATTACAATGCCGTCGTGCTGAAGGCGAACGTCACCGGCCCGATCAGCGACACGCTCGCGTTCAGCTTCGGCGGCAATTACAACCGCCGCGACGGCTATGCCTATGACGCGCAGTTGAACAAGAAGGTCAACGATCGCGACCGTTGGGGCCTGCGCGGGCAGTTGCTGTTCCAGCCGAATTCCGACTTCAAGATCCGTATCATCGGCGATTATGACAAGATCGATGAGAATTGCTGCATCGCCGGCAACATCATCAACGGCCCGACCGGCGCCATCATCAATGGCCTGATCGCCCCTGCCGGCACCGACAAGATCAACCCGGCGAACCTGTTCTCTTACCGCGTCTTCAACAATTTCGCGTCGAGCAACAAGATCGAGAATTACGGCGGGTCGATCCAGGCCGACTATAATCTCGGCAAGGTCGGCCTGACCTCCATCACCGCATACCGCAAGGTGAAGGCGCTGACCGACCAGGATTCGGATTTCACCGGTGCCGATCTCATCGGGCGCAACTCGCAGGATCTGAAGATCGACACGTTCACGCAGGAACTGCGTTTGGCGACCGATTTCGAAGGGCCGATCAACTTCCTGCTCGGCGGCTTCTATTTCAATGAGAAGATCAACCAGGGCAACCAGCTCCTGTTCGGCCGCGATTTCCGCGCTTACGGCAACGCGCTGATCCAGGGTGCAACCGGCGGCGCGCTCAGCGTGACGACACTGGAAAACACCTTCGGCGCGCTTGAGGGCAATCCGCTCAAATATCAGAACGCCTTCTTCCGCGCGGGCGATGGTATGCGGGAACAATATCGCCTTACCGACGAAAGCTTCTCCATCTTCGGTAACGCTGATTTCAAGCCCTTCGAGCGGCTCACCCTGACCGCCGGCTTCAACTACACCGACGATCGCAAGCGCTTCTCGACCAACAACATCAGCAGCGACGTTTTCTCTGGCATCAACTTCGATGCGCCGCAATATGCGCCGTTCCGTAACCAGCTGCTCTACCAGGGCGGCCTCGCACAACTGATCGGCACGCAATTGGGGCTGGGCCGCTCGGCGACGGCAGCAGAGATCGGTGCTTTTGCCGGCGCCAATCCGGCGGCGTTCAATGCGATCAACGCCGGTGCGCAGGCCAATGCGACCGCCAACCAGAACAATCCCGCGGCCAACCCGCTGGCTGGCCTGCGGCCGCTGCAGTTCGTGCCGCCGTTCCAGAACGTGCCGAATGCGGTCGAGCCGGGCCGGACCAGCGACGGGAACTTCTCCTACACGCTGCGCGCTGCGTACAAGTTCGATAATCACCTGAACGTCTACGTGACCTATGCGACCGGCTTCAAGGCGAGCTCGGTCAACCTGTCGCGGGACTCGCGTCCGACCGCAGCCGATGCCGCGGCCCTGCGCACGGCGGGCCTGGCGGTCGTCAACCTGTCGTCGGGTTCGCGCTTTGCGGGCCCTGAAAAATCGCGCGTGATCGAAGGCGGCATCAAGGGGCAGTATCGCAACTTCGCGTTCAACGCGGCGGTCTTCCAGCAGGAGATCACCGGGTTCCAGAGCAACGTGTTCTCGGGCACCGGCTTCATCCTGGCGAACGCGCCGAAGCAATCGACCTTCGGTGTCGAATTCGACACGAGCATCACGCCGTTCAAGGCGCTGACGCTGACGGGTGCGGTCACCTACCTCGATCCGAAGTATGACTCCTTCCCCACCGGCGGTGCGATCGCTGCCCCGAACTTCACCGTGGTCCCCGCCAATCTGAGCGGCACGCGCCCGGCCGGCATCCCAGAATTCGCGGTGTCGATCGGTGGCACGTACACGCAACCGGTCACGGACTCGGTCAAGCTGCTGCTGCGCGGCGACTTCAACTATCAGTCGCCGGTGCAGATCGCGGAAAGCACCACCCCGATCATCCAGGCGCTGAAGCGTGAGGTGAAGGAACTAAACCTCGCCGCCACGTTGCAGTTCGAGAACGGCCTGGAAGTGTCGGTGTGGGGCCGCAACGTCACCAACAACCAATATATCACGACGATCTTCTCGTCGGTGGCGCAGTCGGGCAGCGTGTCTGGTTATCCGAACCAGCCCGTCACCTATGGCGGCACCGTCCGCTTCAAATTCTGATCCAGCCGCGATCGGACAGCAGGCGGCCCGCCATCTTTACCCAAGAAGGGCGGGCCGTTTGATTTTCAGCCCGATTTGCACGCTCCCACGGCATTGTAGGGCGTGACAAGGGCAAAAAGGCAGCGCACAAGGCGGCAGCGCTGACGAAGGCGTGGAACCGATGTCGGTTGCAACGGCACGACAGGAAGGACAAAAAATGGCGAAGACCCCAACCGCAAAGAGTGACGCTCCCAAGACCGGCGGCATCTTTGCACCGATCACCCCCTCGGCCGAACTCGGCGCGATCGTCGGCACCGACAAGCTGCCGCGTAGCGAAGTGATCAGCAAGGTGTGGGCCTATATCAAGGAGCACAACCTGCAGAACCCCGAGAACAAGCGTGAGATCGTGGCCGACGAAAAGCTGAAGAAGATCTTCGGCAAGGACAAGGTCACGATGTTCGAAATGAACAAGCATCTGGCCGGCCACATGAAGGCCTGATCCTCCCCGGATCCTTCGAGACAGCCGAGCGCCGGCGTCCTGACCAGGACGCCGGCGTTTCGCGTTTCGCTTGCCGGGGAAAATGGTGCCCCCGAGTGGATTCGAACCACCGGCCTGCGGTTTAGGAAACCGTCGCTCTATCCGACTGAGCTACGGGGGCAGCGGATGCGTTGGTAAAGTGCCGGTCCGAGGCGGTCAATCGGCGCGATACGGAAGCTCTTTGCGCCTGAGCTGCGTCGGGTTAGCATCGCCCATGACCGCGAAAGACCAAACCGAAATCGCGCTGCGCATCATTGTCGAACAGCCCGTGCCCGGCGTGCGCCATAGCTTGCAGGGCAAGGACGATACGCCGATCGATCCCAAGACTTCGGCCGACGGCGAGGCGCTGGCCTTCGATCTTAAAATTCGCATCGCGCCGGGCCCGAGATTCTTCGGCGACCAGATCCGCCGCGAAGGCCCGCAGCGCCGCTTCATCTACATCCGCATCGGCCAATCTGCCGGGGACTGCATGTCGCCGTGGAGCCGGCGCATGAAGATCGACGTGCACGATCTGCCCGCCGACCTGCTCGCCCGCGCAATGCGCGGAGAAGGGACGCTGGAAATCACGGTCAACGGGACCGGGAAAGACGGCACGCCCGCCTGCGCGACCGTTTCGCGCACCGCCGCCACCGTGCGGTAAGGCAATCGCTCAGTTCACCGCGTCGGGCGGAACAATCGGCAGCGGCAGCGCGGCGACGGGAACGCCATCGTCGACCAGTGCTTTTGCCTCGGCAAGCGTGGTCTGCCCGTGGATCGGCGTGGCCGGCACCTCACCGTCGTGCATCGCCCGTGCGGTTTCGGCAAAGGCGCGACCTACCCACTGCGAGTTCTTCAGCGCCTCGGCCTGTGCGTTCGCCAGCGCGTTCAACGCTGCCTTGAGCGCGTCGGCCGTTGGCGGTGCATCCGCGGCGGTCGGCGCGGGCACCACCACAGTGCGAGTGTTGCTCTTCGCCGGAATGTTGGGTGCCATCACCGCCTTGGCGATATCGCTATCGCCGCACATCGGGCACGCCAGCAGCCCGCGTGCGCGCTGATCCTCATAGGCAGCGCTCGAGGCGAACCACGCCTCGAACACATGATGCTGCGGGCAGCGTAGATCGAAGACGATCATGCCAGCGTCACTTGCGGAATCGCGCGGCGATGCGCGATCACCGGCACGCGGGCGCGGACGTCGGCAATGCGCGCCGGGTCGATCTCAGCATAGCCGATCCCCGCCGCCTCGCCCATGTCGAGCACGATCTCGCCCCATGGATCGACCACCAGCGAATGGCCATAGGTCGCGCGGCCATCCTCATGCTCGCCGGTCTGCGCGGCGGCGATGACATAGGCCCCTGCCTCGATTGCACGCGCCCGCATGAGCACGTGCCAATGCGCCGCCCCGGTCGGTCGGGTGAAGGCCGCCGGGATCGCCAACACGGTCGCGCCAGCATTGCTCAGCGCGCGGTACAAATCGGCAAAGCGCAGGTCGTAGCAGATCGAAAGCCCCAGCATCCCGACCGGCGTCTGTACGACGACAGCGCCCTCGCCCGGCGCATAAGCGGCAGATTCGCGCCAGCTCTCCCCCGTCGGCAAATCCACATCGAACAGATGCAGCTTGTCATAGCGCGCACGGATCGCACCGGTATCGTCGATCACGAACGCCCGGTTGGCGAGCTTACCCCCCGCCCCCCGCACCGCAAGCGATCCGATGTGGACCCAGACGCGATGCTCCGCCGCCGCAGCGCGTACCGCCGCCAGCACGACATCGTCCGCCTCGCTGCGCAGCACCGCAGACGCCCGCGCCCGATCGCGATCGAGCAGTCCGGACATCTCAGGCGTGAACACCATCGCGGCTCCAGCCGCCGCAGCTTCAGCGACTGCGTTCACCAGAACGCGCGCATTGCCATCGGGATCGATCCCGCTCGTCGTCTGAACGAGCGCGATCTTCATGCCGCGAGCAGCGCGTCCAGCTTGCCCGCACGATCGAGCGCCGCCAGATCATCCGATCCGCCGACATGCTTCCCGTTGATGAAGATTTGCGGCACCGTGCTCGCCCCGCCCGAGCGTTCGAGCATCTCGGCGCGCTTCGGCCCGCCCATCGTGATGTCGAATTCCTCAGGGGTTGTGCCCTTGGCGGCGAGCAGCTTCAGCGCGCGCGAGCAATAGGGGCAAAAGGCTTTAGTGTAGATTTCGATCTTGGCCATGCCTGAGAAATGTGGGCTGACCGGGCGATTGTCAATTGTCGGCCATATCCTGCTCGCCAAGCACGCGCGTCCAGCACAAGACGGTCACGCGCGCGGCCCCGGCGCGCAGCAGCACCCGGACGCAGCCATCGGTGGTGGCACCGCTGGTATAGACATCGTCGATCAGCACGACCGACTTGCCCTTCAGCCGCCCATCTGGATCGGCCACGCGAAATACCCCCGCCACGGCGCGCGCGCGGGCCTTCGCCCCCATGCCGCGCAACGGCGGAGTCGCCTTGATCCGGCGCAACAGCAGCGGATCGTTCGGCACGCCGATCGCGTGGGTCAGCGCGGCGGCGATCAGCGCCGATTGATTGAAACCCCGCGACCAGATCCGCCAGCGATGCAGCGGCACCGGCACCAGCAGATCCGCACCCTCCGGCATCAGCCGCGCCATCTGCCGCCCGACCGTCTCGGCAAAGGCAGTACGCCCGCCATATTTCAGCCGCAGCGCGACCGTGCGCGCAACATCACCATACGCCACCGCTGCCCGGATGCCAGAATGGCGCGGCGGATCGGCGAGGCACTGCCCACACCGCGCGTCCGATCCGCGATCATAATCGAACGGCAGGTTGCATCCCGCGCACCACGGCGGCCCCAAAAACCGCAACGAACCCCAGCATTGCGCACAGAAGCGGTGGTCCTCCCCCGTGACCGCGCCACACCCCGGGCAGCGCGGCGGCAGCGCGAAATCGGCAATATAGCGCAAAGGGGCGAGCCACGGCGACACATCCCCTTGTCGCGTGGCAACCGGGGCGGCACAAGCCATGCGATGTCGTCCCCCCTCCCCTCCGATGTCCCGGAAATCTTCGATCGTGCCGTGCGCCGCCTGCGCCGCGACCGGGCCGCGCCGACCTTTGTCGAATTCGATTTCCTGCGCGCAACGATGCTCGACGGGATTGCCGATCGCTTGGCCAGCGTGACGCATCGCTTCACCGACATGCTCGATCTCGGCTGCTTCGACGGCGCGTTGCCGGTGCCCGAAGGCGCCACCGTAACGCGCTGTGACGCGGGCGCGCTATTCGCCGCACAAGCGGGCGGGGTACAGGCCGATGAGGACCGCCTGCCGCTCGCCCCCGGCAGCTTCGATCTGGTGATCTCGGCCGGCGTGCTCGACAGCGTGGATGATCTGCCCGGCGCGCTCACGCTGATCCGCCGCGCCTTGCGGCCCGACGGACTGTTCCTGGCGGCTTTCTGTGGCGCGGGCACGCTATCGACTCTGCGTGCGGTGCTGCGTGAAGCCGAGCGCGACCGGCCCGCCGCTCGGATTCACCCGCAAATCGACGTGCGCTCGGCCGGCGATCTGTTGATGCGCGCAGGGTTTGCGCTGCCGGTGGCTGACGTCGAGACCCTGACGGTGCGCTACGGCTCAATCGGCGGCATCCTGCGCGATCTGCGCGGCATGGGCGCAACCAACGTCCTGCGCAGCCGCACGCCGCTGCGCCGCGACACGCTGGCCCGCGCGGCCGATTTGTTCGCGGCGCGCGCCGACCCGGACGGCAAAACGCCGGAGCGCTTCGACCTGATCTATCTCACCGGCTGGTCCCCGGCCCCGTCGCAGCCCAAACCGGCGCGACGGGGCAGCGGTACGGCGTCGCTGGAGGGGGCGCTCCGCCGTCCGCCTGGGGTTGGGGCAGGCTTAGATGCGAGCGGCGGCAATGATCTTGCCGCCCTTGCCCTGCTGCACCAAGATGGCGCTGCGATAGGCACCGTCGCTCGGCGCGGGCACGCTGAATGACACGGGCGCGCCGTTCCAGCTGCCCAGCGCGACCAGCGACCGGACGACATTGCGGTGATCGAGCGTACGCCCGCCATTCTCGCCAGCGCGGATCGGCACGGTCAGCGTGCGGGGGTCGTATTGCACGGCCCAGACGGTGGCGTTGCCGCTGCCCTTGCCCACGGTGACCTTGCCGTTCATCGCGGCGATCGTCGGTCCACCCAGCCCACGGGCATTCTCCTTGATCGCGCGCGCGAGATTCTGCGGGTTAGAACCGACCACGGTGCCACCACCGTTGATGATGACCTGCGGCGTCGCCACCTGCCCGCGCCCGGCGGCATTCGCATAATCCCACTGCCGCGCGGTGTAGGCGGGCTTGGCAAACGTATCCTTCCAGCCAAGCTGGTCCCAATAGGTCACCGCGAAATTGAGTGCGAGCACGTCCGGCCGTGCGGCAAGCGCGTTGACGTTGGCATTGGCGGGCGGGCAATCCGAACAGCCCTGGCTTTCGAACAGTTCGACCACCGTAGGATGTGCAGCATCCGCCCCTGTGGATACAACTGGAACGGCGGGGGCAGCCGCCGCGACGGCTGCGCCGACCTGCGATCCCATCGGGTTGAGACCAGCGATAGTAAAGGCACCGCCCACCGCGATGGCGGCACCGGCTAACATCAGCGAAAGCGAGGATGCACGGGTCATGATATCAGTCTCCGGAAGGGGGGCGTCACGCCGCGATCGGCGCGGCATGTCCCTCATTCGCGGCAGGGGCTCCGGGCGTTACACCAGCGGCAGCGCCATGCGCCACGCTACGGAAACGGCTCGGATCAGCACCGTAAGCCGACGCAAAGGCTCGGCTGAAATGGCTGCGACTGGCAAAACCGATGCTGGCTGCGATCACCTTCACCGGCAAGCGCGTCGAGCGCAGTAATTCGGCCGCGTGGTGCAGCCGCGTCTTGGCGACGAACGCCATCGGGCTCATCGACAGCGTGCTTGAGAATTCACGCGCAAAGGCCGATCGGCTCATGCCCGCGATGCTCGCCAGACTGGCAACGCTGTGCTGCGCGGCTGGCTTGTCGAGCACCGCCGTGATCGCCTTGCCCAGCCGCGGATCGCGCAAGGTGCCGAGCACACCGGAACCATGCCCGGCGCGCGCAAAATGGCGGCGCAGCACGATGATCAGACACGCCTTCATCAGCGCTCCCGTCAAGGCGCGCGTGCCGAGCGCGCCACCGCCGAGCTCCTCGATCATCATGCGATACCCGCTCTGGACGATCGCCAGATCGGACAGGTCCTCGACGATCGGGCGCGTCACCGCATCGAGCAGCCCGAACGACCCGGAAATGTTGGCAAATATCAGCCCGCACACGACGCGCACGTCGCCCGCTCCACCCTCGGCGGCATCGAACAGCATCAACCCGTCGCGCGTCATCCGGCAATTGTCGGCCGCGCGCACGTCACCCGCCGGGTGCGGATCGGCGGCGATCACCTGGCTGACGCCCGGCGGGACGATGACGACGCTGCCCGGCGGGCAAAGCATCACCGGCTGCCCCGGTACGGTCAGATACATCGTGCCCGACAATACATAATGCACCTCGATCGCCTTGCTCGCCCCGCCGATCAGGCGAAGACCTTTGCGCACCTCGCACACGGCGAAGGCTTCGACGGCGACATCCATCGTCGCCAGCAAGTGATCGAGCAAAGGTTCGGGCACGGCACACTCCACGCAGAGAATGTGCGCTATACGCCGGGAGTCGTCCGTTCGTTACGGCAGCGGCGCGACTGGCGGAGCAGCAGACGATTGCCGCACGATATGGCACCGCATCAGCACGGCGCTCACCCGATCATGCCGTCGCCCGCGCCCTTCGCCAGCATCCGTCCGATCGCGTCAAACAGCGAATCCATCGCGACCGGCTTGAACAGCACTTCGTCCGCCCCGGCGGCCATGCAGCGATCCCGCAAATCGACTGCGGTATCGGCGGTCAGGATGATCACCGGCAAATGGGCCTTGGCGTCACCGCGCGCGCGGATATGGTGCAGTGCCTCGAAGCCGTCCATCCCCGGCATTCGCAGGTCCAGCAGCACCATTTCAAAATGCTTCTGATCGATCAGTTGCAGGCCGAGTTCGGCGCTTTCGGCCCCCGTCATCGTCGCACCCGCGACATCGAGCATATCCTTCACGACGCGGCGATTCATCGGGTCGTCTTCGATGAACAGGATGTTCATCGCCCGCGCCCTGTGCGGCGTTGGAATGCGAAGATCAGTATCATTTCGGGCTTCTCTATCACGTCACGCCGCCCGCGTCACAAGTCGGTTGGACATCGATTCAGCGCATTTCACCGCATCGAACAACAGCGGCGCAAGAGCAGCACCGGCAATCGGCTTTGCAATGACGACATCGACGCCCGCCCGGGCAAACCGGTCACGGTCGGCAGCATCTGGTGCGGGCCAGAGCAACGCGGTCACCGGACCAAGCTCGGCGATACCGGTCAGCGCGGCGTCGATGTCCTCCGCCGCCTTGATCGTGGCATCGTCGATCAACACCCGCTCGACCCGACATTCCGCAATTTGTGCGACGGCCTCATCGGCGCTCGACGCGAACAACACCGTCCCGGCCCGCGCCTCGAGGACAGCGCGCAGCATCGCGCGGGAGATCGGATTGCGATCGAGGATCAACAATGCGCCGGGGCCGTCCGCTTCTTCGGTCGCTTCGCTCTGGGCTGGCGCCGCGACCAGTAACGGAATCTCGAGCATAAAGGTGGTCCCCACCCCCGGCGTGCTGGCGACCTTGACATCGCCCTCCATAGCCTGCGCCAAATTGCGGCAAATCGCCAGGCCCAGCCCAGTGCCGCCAAACTTGCGCGTCGTACCGGCATCGACCTGCCGGAAGGATTCGAAAATGATGTCGAGCTTGTCGGCTGGAATGCCGAGCCCGGTATCGCTCACCGACAGGGACAGTGTCCGATCGTCGGCAAAGACACGCACGGTCACGCCGCCCGCATCGGTGAATTTCAGCGCGTTGGACAGCAGATTGAACGCAATCTGACGGATTCGCGCGGGATCACCCTCGATCATCGTGGGCGCGGCTTCCAGATCAAGCGTGAAGTCCAGCCCCTTCCCACGCGCCTGCTCCTCCCACAGCCGGCAGACGTCGCGGAGCGTAGCGGGCAGATCGAACGCCACGCGCTCGATCGTCAGGTTGCCCGTCTCCATCTTCGCGACATCGAGAATATCGTCGACCAGCGCCTTCATGGTCAGCCCGGCACCATGCACCACGCCGATCCGATCGCGGAGCGAAGCGGTCAGCCTCACATCGGCCAGCATCACCTGAGTCATGCCGAGAATGCCGTTCAGCGGCGTACGGATTTCATGGCTGGTGGTCGCAAGGAACTCGGTCTTCGCTGCCAGCGCCTTGCCAAGCGCCGCGTTGGTGCGACCGAGGTCGACGTTGGCGGCGCGCACTTCATTGCGGCTGCGCCGGATCGTGATCAACCCGAACGCGAGCAGTGCCACAATGATCAGCGTGGCAACCGCAAGGACCGCGAAAATCTGCTGCTGCGTACGCGCGCGTTGTTTCGCGTCATCGATGTTTCGTTGCAGTTCCGCCCGCTTCAGCTTTTCGATCTTCAGTTCCTGGTTCGCAAAATCGAATCGCGCCGCCGCCAGCGCGGTGTTGGCAGAGGCGGCAAGCGTGGACGTCTTGTCATCGAACTTTTTCAGCGCTTCCAGATGCAGCAGCGCTTGGCCCTGATCGCCAACCTGTTTGAAAATGTCATAGGCAGTCTTGTGCCCCTCGCGCAGGTCGAGCGTCGAACTCTCCGTGCCGACCATACCAAACGCCCGCCGGATCAAACGCTCTGCCTCTTCCAAATGGCCATGCAATCGCGCCGACCAAGCGGAAAGGACGAGGAAATGACCGCGCGATGCGGTGGCGTCCTCGCCACGGGCACCTTTCAATTGCAGACCCATCGCAATGGTTCGATCGGCGTCGTCGATCTGCCCAGCCATCAACTGACCACGCGCGATGTTTCGCAGCGTCTGGCCCTCAAGGTTGGGGCTATTGAGCGCGCGCGCGACACGCAGAGCTTCGCGGAACTCAACTTGGGCCGCGGAAAACTTTTGCAACTCCTGCAGACAAATACCGCGGTTTGTATAGATGGAAAAAAGAAGCTGCTGGTCCGCGCTATAGACGTCTAGCGCCTGCTTGAAGTATTTTAGTGCGTTGTCAAAATCGCCCGCCTCTTGGTAAAGCACCCCGATAAGAACGATCGATATCGCCTGACTACGGGTCTGACCGATTGACCGGAACACATCATGTGCCTGCTGATATGCAGCCAACGCACCAGCCACATCAGCTTGCGCCGTCATTAATCCACCACGCGAGAGTAAGAGATCGCCGTTCAATTTGGTGAGCGGACCTCCCTTCGACATCATTTTGATGGCGCTGTCGATCAACGGTTCCGCAGCAGTGGCATTATTGAGACGTACATTAGCTTCCCCCTGCAGCCATTGAGCCGTCGCTATCGCGATTACACGCGGCCGCCCCTGCAGATTAGCTGCCACCCGCTCCGCTGCGCGCGCCTGGACAATGGTCTGCGCTGGATCCACTAGCATTTTCGCTCGCGCGTCTGCGATCAGTGCCTCGTATCGCTCGTCAGGTGCCGCTGTCGATCGAGCTATCGCAGAAGTCGCAACCAGACATGGCCCGACACAAGCGAGCAGCAAGATCGCAAACGCGCGGAGGTACGGATGCCTCATCATAGCGATCATGCTCACAAAGTCGTTAAAACCCGCCTAAGCGGAAGACAGTTATGGTCAGGCGCTTTTCCAGAAGGTCGCGGGACGTTTGAACATCGATTGACGCGCCTCCTCAAGCGGACGCGCCACGTCCTCATCCAGATAGCGTCGAAAGGCATCGATCGAGACGGGACGGCTGATCAGATACCCCTGGATCATGTCACACCCCATTACCGACAACAGCGCCATGGCCGCTTGCGTTTCGACACCTTCCGCGGTGACTTCCATGTCGAGCGCATGGGCAAGATCGATCGTCGACCGGACAATCAGCGGGTCACGATTGCTGCTCGTCAGTTGCAGCACGAACATCTTGTCGATCTTCAATTCGCGCGCCGGCAATTGCTTGAGATAGGCGAGCGACGACAAGCCCGCGCCATAGTCATCGATCGCGATGGTGATGCCGTGGCCCGCGAAGATCTTCAAATTCGCGATCGCGCAATCCGGGTCGCGGATTACGGCGGTTTCAGTGATTTCAAAGCCGATCTTCGCACCGCCATTGCGGACCTTCTCGCAGGCCGCCTCAACGAACCCGCGGTCGCCCAGCAACTGCCCGGAAATGTTCACGAAAATCGTGAGATCATGCCCATCTTCTGCAATTGTCCGCTGGTCGCGGATGACCTCATCGAGCGTCCAAAGCGTGAGCGCCGAAATCTGCCGCGCTTCCTCGGCAACGGTGATGAAATCGCTCGGCAGGATCAGGCCCCGCGTCGGATGCTGCCATCGCACCAGCGCCTCCGCGCTCGCGACCTTTTGATCGCGCACGTGCAGCTTGGGCTGATATTGCAGGAACATTTCGCCATTTACGATCGCCAGCGGTAGCTCACGCGTCAGGGTGAGCCGGTCGAACGCCGGTGTGCCGACCGACAAATCCCGCAAGACGCTGCGCTGTTCCTGCCGCGCCTCGTCCAAGGCCCCTTCCGCCTCCTCGATCAGCCGCACGTCCTCTGTCATGCCGATCGGAGCACCCGCTGCCCCGATGGCGATCTCGATCGCGTGAAGCTCATTATCGAGGTCAAACGGCGCGGACATTGCCGCCCGCAGAGCCGCATTCCCGGCGTCGAGATCGGCAAAGGACGCACCGTCAAACGAGAGTTCGATCGCGGCGCGCGCGATCACGACCGTTGCCGCGCTTGGTAAAGCGGAGGCGATCCGCCGTTCGAGATCGAGCACCAGGGCATCGGCGCGCGCGCGACCGAGATATCGGCGCAAAGCGGCGAAGTTGGCGATCTCGACGATTGCGACGAAGCCCCAGGTCAGTTCGGGATCGCCCCATTCTGAAGCGACCGGCCGGGTCGCTGCCGACGACACGCCGTGTCCGTCGCTGCGACGACCGATTGGACCTGCAATCTGGGTGCCGTCCAGACCCTCACTAGCGCGTGCAGGCACGGCTTTCGCCGGCCGGCGTTGTGCGGTGAGTGGATGACGCGCGTTTCCCATAGCAATCGCGCTACGCCAAAGGCTTCAACGAAGCGTTAAATGGGCGTGGCGCGCCATGCGCAAGCGGCCGATCTCCAGTTGCTTTGTCCTTAAGATTCCATTAAGAATCTTAGGCACTCGCTTGAGTGCGCAAGGGAGAAACGTAATGTTGAAACTCATCCTGTCGATGGTTTACGGCGAGAGCTCGCGCCCCTGGTAAACCTACCCTTCGATCCGATGCGGAATGATTCGGTTTATTTTTGAGCGGGTTACTTCCACATCGGATCGAAACTCTCCGACGTAGCTCTATGTCGGCTTGGATTATGGATTGACTCCCCGCATGACGCACACGTCCCAATTCGGGACTCCAGCCGGTTCAGACGTCAACACGGTAAAATCCGCATCAACGTGAACAGTTGACCCGAAATTCAATTGCAATTTTTTCGCGACGAACTTACGTCAACGCGTCCAAAAGCCGCACCATGAACGCAGCGCCCCGTTCGAATTGCGCAATTTCCATATATTCGTCGGCTTGATGTGCTTGCTCGATCGACCCGGGTCCGCAGATGATCGTCGAGAACCCCGCCCCCTGAAACTGCCCGGCTTCCGCCGCATAAGCAGCCGCGCGCGCCGGGCCGTTGTCGCCAGCCAGTCGCCGGGCGAGCAGTTCCGCCGCCCCATCAATCTCCGGTGCGAATGAAGGCGTTGCGGAACGGCGCTGGACATGGACTCCAGCGTCGGGGAATTGCCGTTTCAGGGCCGCGTCCTCCTCGGCGCAAGCGGCGAGAAACGGCGAGATAATCGCATCCGGGTCCTGCCCCGGCGGCGTCCGCAAATCGAAGACGAAACTGCACTCGCGCGCAAGAATGTTAACCGCAGTGCCCCCTTGGATCAGCCCGATCGTCAACGTCGCGTGCGGCGGATGATACAGCGACGCGGCCTCACCATGCTCTGCGAGCACAGCCGCCAGGTCGCGAAGCCGCGCCATCAGCCCAACCGCCACCATATTCGCCGAGACGCCGAGGTGCGTCAGGCTCGAATGCGCCTCATGCCCGGTCACCGTCACACGCCAGGTCGAAATCCCCTTATGCCCGCTGACCACCTCCATATTGGTGGGTTCCCCGACGATGACGGCAAGCGGGCTCGGCAGTTCGGTCACGAGTTCGCGGATCATCGATGGGGCACCAAGACAGCCGACCTCCTCGTCATAGGAGAAAGCCAGATGCAGCGGCCGCGCCAGCTGTCCCTTGGCGCAGGCCGGAACCATCGCCAGCGCGAGCGCAAGAAACCCCTTCATGTCGCACGTCCCGCGGCCGTAAAGGCGCTCGCCCCGCTGGGTCAGCGTGAACGGGTCACTGCTCCACGCCTGCCCGTCGACCGGCACGACATCGGTATGCCCGGACAGCACCACGCCGCCCGCCACCGCCGGGCCGACCGTCGCGTAAAGATTGGCCTTGCTGCCCTCGGCATTCGTCACCCGGCGGCTGGCCACTTCATGCTCGGCCAGAAATGCCTCGACATAGCCAATCAGCGCGAGGTTGGAATCGCGCGAAGTGGTGTCAAAGCCGATCAGCGCGTCGAGATGGCCGAGGGCGGAGGCACGCAAGCTACTGGTATCCATGCGCTGACCCTAAGCGCTAACGCCAATGCGTGCCAGTCACCCCGCTTTCGGTTCGTCCCACCCGCCGCCGATCGCCTTGAACAAGGCGACCGTGTCGAGCCGCAACTGCGCATCGCTGGCGACGAGTTGCTCGCGCGCTGTCAGTACCGTAATCTGTGCATCGATCAGCGCATTTTGCGCAACGAAGCCCGTGCGATACTGCGCGTAGACCGCGCGTGCCGCCGCTTCGGCATCGGCCACGGCGCGCTGTAGCGCAGCGTTACGCCGCCGCTCGGCATCGATCCGCGCGAGTGGGTCCTCGACGTCGCGCAAGGCCCCGAGCACGGTGGCCTTGTAGCGCAGATAGGCTTGCTCACGGTCTTCCTTGCGGATGTTGACGGTCGCCTTGCGCCGCCCCCAATCGAGCAGAGGGAAGCTGACGCCGCCGGTGCCAGTCGCCTGAACACTGTCGCGTGACAGCAACGATGCGAGCGAGGTCGACAGGAATTCCGCCATCCCGGTCAGCCGGAACTTCGGATAGAGATCGGCGACCGCCACGCCAATGTCCGCAGTGGAAGCCGCCAATTGCCGCTCGGCCGCGCGAATATCCGGGCGCCGCCGCAGCAGGTCCGAAGGCAGGCCCGCCGGGACGACCGGGATCGCTGCGAGACCGGCGGGCGGTGCGGTCAATTCCGCACTGAGGCTTTCGGGTTCGGCACCCAGCAGGATGCCGATCGCATGGATGCGAACGCGCGCATCGGCACGCAACGGCTCGATCCGCGCCTCCAGGCTGGTGATCGACTGGCGTTGCCGCGTCACGTCGATCTGCGGGCTCAAACCCACCTTGGCGACGTTCCCGGCGATTTCGAGCGCGCGACGCTGCCGCGCCACTTCTTCCTCGACCACGGCAATCTGCGTCTGGTCCTGCCGCAAAGCGAAATAGGCTTGGGCGACTTCGGCGCTCAGCGTAACAGCGGCGTCGCGCTGCGACCAGATTGCAGCGTCGGTCCGCGCGATCGCCCCCTCGACCCCACGCCTGCCGCCGCCGAACAGATCGATTTCCCAGCTCGCGTCAAACCCCGCGGCGAACGTGGTGATCCCGCCGCCCGGCAGCGCAATTCCGCCGCCCGACGAACTCCCGCCCCCGCTGCCGCCCGAAAACAAGCTGGCGAGCGAGGAGAAGCCGGCATTCTTGCTGAATTCGACATGGCTCACATTGCCGACTGCATCCACCGTCGGCCGACCAACCGCATAGGCCGCCATTTCCTGAAGCCGCGCCTGCCGCACGCGCGACGCCGCGATCGCGACGTCCGGGCTGTCCTTCAAGGCTCGCTCGACCAGCGACGTCAGCGTCGCATCCCCGAACGCCGTCCACCACCGTGCGGGATCGACCGCCACGCCAGTGACGCTCGACTGCGGCTCGGCAAAGGTGGGCGGCACCGCCAGCGTCGGTGCCTTATAGTTGGGCCCGACGGTACAGCCAGCCAACATAGCCGCCCCCGCAAGGACGGCTCCAACGGATGAGCGGGTCAATGTCCCATGCCTCCACCACCGCCGCCGGCCTTGCCGGGGCGCATCAGGAATACCAGCGGTGCCACACACAGCACCACGATCATCAACGATTGGAACACGTCGAGAAACGCAAGCATGGCCGCCTGCCGCTGCACCGTCTGATACAGCACGGCAAGCGGCGTCGTCGCATCGCCGAACGCGCCCTGCGCCTGTTGCATCCACTCGTTGTAATTCGGGTTGAGCGGGCTCAGCGGGTTGACCAGATCGGACTGGTGCCGCTGCAGCCCGCCCGCCAGCAACGTCTGCGAAATCGAGATCCCGATCGACCCGCCCAGATTGCGCGAGATGTTGAGCAAGCTCGACGCCTGCGCGGTCTTGTTCTGCGGCAACCCGACATAGGCAACCGCGTTGATCGGCACGAACAGGAATGGCAGCGCCATCGCCTGAAACAGCCGCGCGATCGCCGCATCGTGAAACGTGATGTCGGCGTTCAAATGCGTCATGTTCCAAAGCGCGAAGGCCTGCACGAGCAGCGCTGGAAACAATAACAACCGCACATCCACCTTGCCCGACAAACGTCCCGCAAACGGCACCGCCGCCAGCGTCGCGAGGCCGCCCAATGTCAGCGCCAACCCCGCCTGGAACGACGTGTACCCCAACACCTGCTGCAACATCTGCGGGATAAGCTGCGTCGTGCCGAACAGGATCATGCCAGTCACGCCCATCATTAACAGCGTCAGCGACAGATTGCGGCTTTTCAGGAGCTTTAGGTCGATCACCGGATCGTCGTTATTGAGCTCCCACAACACCAACGCGATCAACGAGACCGCAGAAATCGTCGCGGTCGTGACGATGAAGCTGCTGGCGAACCAATCCTCGCGCAGGCCCCGGTCGAGCGTATATTCGAAGAAGCCCAAGCCCAGCACGATCAGGATGATGCCGATATAATCGATCCGAATCCCGCGCTTCATCAGCTTGGCGTGGTCGTCCTTGATCGCCTTGGGTTCATCGACGAAAAGATTGACCAGGAACAGCGACGCGATCCCGATCGGCACGTTGATCAGGAACACCCAGTGCCAGCTCGAATTTTCGGTGATGTACCCGCCCAGCGTCGGCCCAAGCACCGGCCCCACCACCACCACGATCGCAAAGGCCGCAAACGCCATCCCGCGCAGCCGCGGTGGGAAAGTGTCGGCCAGGATCGATTGCTCGACCGGGGCCAGGCCTCCGCCGCCAATCCCCTGCAACACCCGCGCGATCACCAGCGTCGTCAGATTGGGCGCAAGCCCACACATCAGCGACGACAGCGTGAACAGCGCAATGGAGATCATGAAATAGCGTTTCCGCCCGATCACATCGGACAGCCAGCCGCTGATCGGGATGATGATCGCATTGGCAACGAGATAGCTGGTCAGCACCCAGGTCGCCTGGTCGTTCGAGATCGACAGGCCACCCGCGATATGGTCGAGCGCGACGTTGGCGATCGAGGTGTCGAGCACTTCCATGAAGGTCGGGATCGAGATGATCGCCACGATCAGCCACGGGCTGTAATTGCCCGCCGCCGACCGTGAGGGATCCCAGCCGTCCTGCGCGGCGGCCGTCGCCACCTTAGCGGACCTTCACCGTCGGCACGACCGACATGCCCGGGCCCAGCGGATATTTGCGCGGATCGGGCCCGCCCGGCTTCACGTCGAATTCTATCCGCACCGGCACGCGCTGAACGACTTTCACGTAATTCCCCGTCGCATTCTGCGGCGGCAGCAGCGCGAACGCCTGCCCTGCGCCGCGCTGGACCGAGTCGACATGGCCGGTGAATTCGACGTCAGGATAGGCATCGACCTTGATCGTCACCGGCTGCCCGATCTTCATCTGCTGCAGCTGGGTTTCCTTGAAATTGGCGGTGACCCAGATGTGATCGGGCACGATCGCCATCAATTGCGTGCCCGGCGCGACATAGGAGCCGACATTGACCTGGCGGTTGACGACCTGACCGGACACCGGCGCGGTCAGCCGGTTATCGCCAAGCGTCACATTGGCCTGACGCACCGCCGCCTGCCGCGCCTCGATCACGGCACGCGCCGCCGCAACCTGTCGCTGCGCAACCGCGATATTGGCCGCGGCGCTGTCGATCTGCTGGCGTGCAGCCGCCGCCTCGGCCGCCGTCGAGCGTGCGGCAGCACGTGCTGCATCGAGCTGCTGCCCAGCCACCGCCGCCGGGTCGATCCGGCGCAGCGCCTCGTAGCGGGCCAGATCCTGTTGCGCCTTGGCCGCGCTGGCGAGCGGGGCGCGCGCCTGCGCCGCCGCCTGATCGCGCGTCGCCTGCGCGGCGGCAACTTGTGCGCGCGCCTGTTCGAATTGCGCCTCGGCCTGCTTCACATCGGCGCTCGCCTCCGACAGCCGCGCTTCCGGCCCCGATGCGCTGATCACCGCGAGCAATTGACCAGCCTGGACATGACGGTTGTCGAGGTCGGCAACCTGCTTCAGCGTGCCCGCCACGGTCGGCGAAATGCGCACGATATGCGCATCGACAAACGCATCGTCGGTCGTCTCATACTGTCGCGCATCGAGATAATAGAACACTCCCCCGATCACCGCCGCGCCGACCACCAGCACCAGCACGATCCAGAACAGCGGCTTGCTGAAGATCGAGGGTTTCTTGGGGGCGTCGTCGGGAGTGGAGGTATCGTCTTGCGGCTGCTTGCTCTGGTCGGCGCTCATGAAGGGTCCTGGCGTTCGGCGATCAGCCGGTCGAGAATGGCATCGGTGTTGGCAATAATTCGTTTCGACAGCGTCGTGACCGCGTCGCCATCCATCGTGTCGCGCTTCATCAGCTTCAGCACGGTGGCACGCGAAGCGCGCAAGACCAGGACCTGCCCCGTCAGCGTGATCACCGCGACCCGCGCGGTATCGCGATCATTCAGTCCGGTCGCGATGCACACCAATTCGCACAGCGTTTCGAGCATCCGGCCCATCAGCCCGCCATAGATTCGGTCGAACGCCTCGGTTGGCGCCATCTGCTCGCGCATGATGAACAAGGACCACGCCTCGCTCTTGTCGCCTGCCATCGTGTCGATCATCTGGCACAGCAGGTCGTGAATATAGCGCCTGGCCTCGATCGGGTCGATTTTCGTCGACAGATCGATCTGATCCATGATCGGCGCCATCTCGTCACATACCTGGCAGGCGATATAATCCGCCGCCGCCAGATACAGCCCTTCCTTGCCGCCGTAATGATAGGTAATCGACGACATCGCGGTGCCCGCCGCCGCAGCAATGCCGCGCGTGCTTGCGCCTTCGAGGCCTTTGGCCGCGAATTCCGCGATAGCAATCTCGAGCAGACGGTGTTGTAGCATAATACGCGCCAGTAGTTCGTTCGAACGAACACCGCAAGCGCGAATGTCGCTACCGTGGCATAACCCTTCGCCGCGGCAAGGGTTGCATGGGGGTCAGGCCGAAACCGCTTCGCGCGCCGATGCGACCGGCGCCGGATTGGAAAACTCCATCCCGTCGTCCACCGATCCATAGCGCAGCGCGAGCAAATCGCGCGCATAATTCTGGTGCACGCGCCACGGTGCCTTGCTCCCCTGCTTCGGGAATTTCTCCATCGCGCGCGTGACATAGCCCGAGCTGAAATCGAGGAACGGCGCGGGAGTAAGCTGCGTATCGCCGACGCGCGGCGTCGCCTGCCGCAGGCCGCGTGCCTTCATCGTGTTGAGCAAGCGGCAGACATAGGCGCAGGTAAGGTCCGCCTTCAGCGTCCACGAGGCATTCGTGTAGCCGAACGAGGTCGCCATGTTCGGCAGGTCCGAAAACATCATGCCCTTGTAATTGAAGGTCTTCGACAGATCGACCGGTGCGCCGTCCAGGCTGAACGTAACGTCGCTCAACAACTGTAACTCCAGCCCCGTCGCGGTTACCACCACGTCCGCCGCCAGTTCCTCGCCCGATGCGAGCGCGATGCCGCCGGGGGTGAAATGGTCGATCGTGTCGGTCACAACCGACGCCTTGCCGCTGCGCAACGCGTCGAACAGATCGGAATCGGGCACCAGGCACAACCGCTGGTCCCACGGATTGTATTTCGGCGTGAAGTGCCGGTCGACATCGTACTCCGGCCCCAGTTCGTCGCGCACCATGCCGATCAGGCGGTCCTTCACCTTCGCCGGCCGCTTGCGCGCCATGTTGAAGAAGAACATGCCGAACAGCACGTTGCGCCAGCGGATCAGCCGGTACGCGAGCTTCGACGGTAGCTTTGACCGCAGCCAATTCGCCGCCGCATCCTCCGCCGGGCGCGAGACGACATAGGTGGGGGAGCGCTGCAGCATCGTCACGTGAGCCGCGGTATCGGCCATCGCCGGGATCAGCGTCACCGCGGTCGCACCGCTGCCGATCACCACCACCTTCTTGCCCGCATAATCGAGATCGTCGGGCCAGAATTGCGGATGCACGATCCGCCCGGCGAAGCTCTCAGCGCCCTTCCATTCCGGCGTATGGCCGCGTGCATAATTGTAATAGCCGCTGCACATGAAGAGGAAATTGCAGGTGTAGGCGACCGGACCATCCGGCCCCTCGGCCTCGACCGTCCAGCGCGCGTCGGCGGTCGACCAGGCGGCGCTCTTCACATGATGCTTGAAGCGGATGTGCTGATCGATGCCGAAGTCGCGTGCCGTCTCGCGGACATATTTCAGGATCGACGGCCCATCCGCGATCGCTTTCGCCTCGGTCCACGGTTTGAACGAATAGCCAAGGGTGTACATGTCGGAATCCGAGCGGATCCCGGGATAGCGGAACAGGTCCCACGTCCCGCCCAGATCGGCCCGTCCCTCCAGGATCACATAGGATCGGTCCGGGCTCATCGTCTGAAGATGGTATCCCGCGCCGATGCCGGAGATGCCCGCGCCCACCACCACAACGTCGAAATGTTCGATTATCATACCGGCATTACCCTCTTCCGAGGATACCCAATATTCGATTTTTGCGCCGACGGGAAGCGATCAGTTGCGATCAGAAATCCTTCTTGTAGCGTACCGTGACGTTAGAACCGCCGAACGACCCGGCCTGCGACAGCACGCTCAACGCCTTGGTCAGCGACACCTCCAGCTGCGTAGCGGTAAAGCCGCGCGAGTCGGTGATCACCTCCACATAGATATTGTTGGTGATGTATTTGCCCGCGGCGAGCGAGGTGCCGCGTCCGGTCGCTTCGTCCGCACCCAGAATTCGAAGCCGGTCGATCCCCGCCACCGAGCGCAGCTTGCCGAGCGGATTCAGCCCGCCACCCGACCCGCGCAGCGAATTGAGCGCCGAGGCAAGCTGGATCGCCTGGATCGCCGACAAATTGGTCACGGATTCCCCGAACAACAAGCGGCTCAGCACTTCATCTTGCGGCAGCGCAGGCGTCGAGGCGAACGCGATCTGCGGTTTCTGGCCCGTGCCGGTCACGTCGATCACCACGGTGATGTCGTTGGTCGTCGTTGTCGCACTCAGCGCGATCTGCGGATCAGTCAGCGCACCACCGTCGAAGCGGATGTCGCCCTTGGTCACGTCGAAACGCTTGCCCGCGAAGGAATAGGTGCCGCGCACGATCTGCAGCCGCCCGATGATCCTTGGCGCGGCAGAGGTGCCCTGGACGCGCAGGTCCATCTCCCACTCGGACTCGAGCCCCATGCCGGACACGAACAATTGATTGTCCGCCCGCACCCGCAGATCGAGCTTGAACAGCCCGACCGGAGCCTCGGCCGGTGCGGCTGCGGCAGCCTTGACCAGATCGCTCTTGCGACGAACCCCGGTCAATTCGGCCACTTCGGCCTGGCCCTGGCGGATGATCTCATAGCGCGCCTCCGGGATGCGCAAGTCGCCCTTGATCAGCCCGCCATTCGCCTTGCTGTTGGTCACCGCGATCGTGCCCGTCGCCGTCGCGCCGAGCGCGTCGCTTCGCGCCAGCCGCGCGTTGTTGAGCGTCGCGCGGAAATCGATCGGGAAGCCCGCCGCCGAGGAGAAACCGACAGACCCCTGCGCCTGCACCGTTCCCTCGCCCGCACGTGCGCTGAGCTGCGTGATCTCCAGCCGATCGGCGGTAAAGCGCCCCGCCAGCTTCATCTGCGTCAGCCGCGTACCATAGGTTTCATTGTCATATGTGAGCGAATCCGCGCGCACCAGTCCGGTCAATTGCGGCACATCCACCCGCCCGCCGAAATCGGCCGCCAGCGCGATCGGCCCCGTCAGATGTTGGCGGGACAACCCTGCAAAGGAAAACAGCACCGCCGACGGCCCGTTATAGCGAATCCCGCCCGACAGCGGCGCAGACATCAGCCGCTCGGTCCAGCTCGCGCCGCCGCCCAGCGGCCGCAGCGCCGCGACCAGCCGCCCGACGGTCGCACCGCCCCGCTGGATCAGCGCGCGGGCGTCGCCGCCGGCATCGCTCAGCCCGACTTGCGCAATCAGGTCGACCGGTTCCGAAACGCTGGCCAGGCTTGACCGCGTGAAGTTTTGCACGCGGAACTGCCCGGCGATCTGCGGCACCGATGCGCCGCGCGGTTGGGTATAGTCGAGCGACCCGGTCGCCGACCCGCCCAGCCCGAGATCGGGAATCAAGGCATTGGCCACCGACAGATCGAGCGCATCGAGCCGCAGTTTCGCCGACAGACCATTGCCATAATCCGCCGCGATCCGCGCCGACCCCGCGCCCTTGCCCGCGCCGAATGCAATTTGCGTCGGCTGCAGGCGGTAGACGCCACGTTCGATCGCGATCCGTGCCGGCGTTGCGGTCTTGAAGTCGATCCCGTTGGCCTGGCCCTGCGTCGCGACCAGCCACAGGTTCGGGCTGAGCCGCGCATTGGCCGCGACGCGGAACGGCACGCCGTTGGACCCTTGCGCCACCATCTGCGCCGTCCCGTTGCCGCCGGTATAGTCGATCTTGGCGCGCGCGCTGGACAGGACGGTCGGGCCGTATCGCAGATCGGCAACTTGCGCGTCAGCCAGAATCTGCGGGGCCTTCGCATACAGCACCGCGCGCGCGTTGATGATCGCGCGCCCGATCGTGAAATCGACCGCACCCGGAATCTTGGCATTGTTCGCCCGCGCCGCCACGTCGACGCGCTGCACTGACCCTTGCGCACCAAGCAGAGCCGCGCCGCTGACGCCCGATCCGGCAAAGGTCACGCGTCCGCCAAACGGCCCGCTGGCGAGTTGCTGGACGCGCCCCTTGAAATCCACACCTGCGAAGCGCGCATTGCGGATATCGACGGTCAATTGCTTGGCCGGCGCTACCAGCAGATCGGCGCTAAACGGCCCATATTGCGTGCCGCCCGTGGCGTTCACCGCATAAGCCGCCCCCGTCCCGCGCACGCGCGCTTCAAGATTGACGAGGCCAACCCCGACGCCCGGCCGCGGCGCGCGCAGCAGGACTACCGGCTGCGTCGCAGTCCCCGAAACCCGCGCGAACAGCGGGCCGTAGGCGGTCGAATAGGCATCGGCATCGACCAGCAACGGCCCACGCGGATCATACCGTCCCTGCCCCCGCGTCACGCGGAATTGCGGCGCGTTCAGCCGCAGATTGCGGAAGGTGATGATGCCGTTGGGATCATAGCCGACATCCGCCGTCGCCACGGCATTCCCGCCGAGGAAGCTCCGCGCGCCTTCGTTGAAGATCTGCGAGGTCCGCGCCGCGACATGCCCGGTAATCCCGAACCCGCCGCTCGGCACCGTCACCAACTTCGCATCGGTGCGCAGCGAAACGATCCCGACCCCGTCAATCCGGTAATCGTTCACCCGCCCGTTGAGCGCGCCGCGATACATGCCCGTCGCGAGGTCGGCCACGACCAAGGCTGTCGCATCGATCTTGCGCGATCGGATCTTCAGATTGTCGGACAGCAGCTTGCCCTTCGCGATCGCGAAGTCGCCATTGATCGCGACGTTGTCGAGCAAGCCGCCCGCCGCCGCGTTCAGCCCCGTCACGCGCACCGCCCGCGCCGCCACCGGCACGATGATATGGTCGGTATCGATCCTCGCCAGGCCGGAGGCATAGAGCCGCTCGACCCGCGTCTCGCCAAAGCCAAGCACGCCCGCCGTCACGACGTAATTGACGGTCGGAGTCGCGAATTTGCCGTCGAGCACCAAGCGCGCCGCAACATCGCGGCCGTTCAGATTAGGCGCGATCGCACCGGGCGTCAGCAAGCGCGCATCGACCGCGAATTGCCCGAAGGTGCTCGCCGCAAAATCGAGCAAACCCTTGGCATCCAACGCCAGCGCGTCCGACCGCGCCGTTGCTGACAGCGTCATCTTGCGCTGATCGAGCGTCGCATCGGCCGCAACATCCAGTTTCGGCGCGGTCAGCCGCGCGAGCGGGTTCGTCGGGGTCGCTTCATCCTTGGGCGCGCCACCGGGATAGAGTCCCGGATTGGCCGAACCGCGCACGGTAAAGCGCCCGCTATTCGCCGTCAGCGCGAGATCGGCGAAGGATGCGCCGCCAAGCGTCCCCGAAGCCTTGCCGGTCCAGGCCGTCCAGCTACCCTTGCCACCGACGGTGAAGTCCACCGGTGCCTTGATCCCGCTCATCGCCGCGACCACGCCGTCTGCGGGCGCGGTCAGTCGCGTATCGACATCGAGCAGATCCCGGTCAGGCACGGCGTCCAGCTTCAGCCGCAACCGGTCACCCCCGGCCACGCCCGCGCCACGCAAAGCCGCGACATCGACGGCCATCTGCGCCCGCCGGTCGGCGATGTGCGTCGCCCCGTCGATCTTCAGGATATGTACCGCGCCCGTCACCGGCTTCGCGAGGATCATGCGCTCGACCGTCAGCCGCCCGATATCGATGTCCAGGTCAGGCAGGATCGGTGCGTTCGGGTCGCTCGGCACCGGGGTGAATACCGGCGAGCGCTTCATCGTCACCAGCGCCGCCTGCGCCGATCGCACGTCGATATGGTTGCTGAGATATGCAAACGGCCGCCAATCGACCGCGATCCGCGGGGAACTCAGGAACACGCCCTGCGGATCGCTAACCCGCACGTCGGTCAGTACCATCGCGCCGTAGAGCGACCCCTCGATCCGCCCGACCTTGATGTTGAGGCCCGAGGCGGTCTTGTAATCCCCCAGATAGTTCGCGATCACCCGCCGCCCGGGCGACGTGTTGAGGCCGAGCACCAGCAACCCGACCAACGCGACCAGTCCCGCGACCGCGATCCCGGTCCATTTCAACACACGCTGCCACACCGGCGTGCGCGCCACGACTACTGCTTCGTCGGCCATCAGAACGCTTGTCCGATCGAAATGTAGAGCGCGACCTTTCCGTCGCCCTTGCGCGGGTTCAGCGGCGTCGCGACGTCCACGCGCAGCGGCCCGAAATTGGTGTAGAAGCGCCCGCCGATCCCGGCACCGAAGCGCAAGTCGCTCCCCTTGGGAAGCGAACTTTCATAGGCGTTGCCGCCGTCGAGGAACGGCACGATGCCGAAATTGCCGAAGCGATAGCGCGCCTCGACCGCGAATTCGTTGATCGATCGCCCGCCGACCGGGTTGCCATCCGGATCAAGCGGCCCGAGCCGTTGGAAACCATAGCCGCGCACGGACCCGCCGCCGCCGCCATAATAGCGCCGCGACGGCGCGAGATCGTCACGTCCCGTCCCCGCGATCGACCCGGCGCGCACGCGGCCCGCCAGCACGATGCTGTCGCCAATCGGATAATAGCCGCTCGCCTCGATCAGCGTGCGTGCGTAGGGCCGCACCGCGCCGCGCACCGATGTCTCCGGGCTCAGGCTCAGTTTCAGCCGGTATCCCTTGGTCGGGTTGAGCAGGCTGTCCGACCGGTCGAACTCGACCTGCCCCGGCAGGGCCGCGATGAAATAGGTTCCGCGTTTGCGCGCACCCAAGCCGAAATCATACACGCTCTCGTTCGTGCCGGTCAGCTCGAAGCCATACGCGTAAGTGAATTTCTTCTGCCAGATCGGCGTCGAATCGTAGGAAATCCGCCCTGACACCGTCGTGGTGAAGGCGTCGAATGCGTCGTAATTCGAATGGTTCGCACCCGCCGTCAGCGTCACGGTCCGGTCGCGCCGGCCCGCATTGGAGCGGCGGAATGTGGCGGTTGCCCCCTGCTCCTGCGTCCCCGCCACCGCAGTCACGATCAACGCGCCTTCAGGTGGGAAGAGGTTGCGATGCGTAAACGACCCTTCGAGGCGAATCCCTTGCCCGGTGCTATACCCGCCGCTCACCGCGAGCGACCGCGGCGGCCCGCGCTCCTGCTCGATCAGCAGATTGACCTGCTCGGTGCCGTCGGGATTGATGTTGCCGGTCCGCAGCGGCTCGACCGACACGGTGGAGAACAACCCCGTCGCCACCAAAGCTTCGCGCAGATCATCGACCTTGCGATTGTCGTATAGCTCCCCCGGCTTGAAGCGCGTCAGCACGCTGATATGCTCAGCCCCGAACGCCAGCCGACCTTCGGTGGTAAAGGTCCCGAATGACGATCGCGGCCCGGTATCAACCGGCAGCGTGTACGCTCCCGTCCCCGCCGCATCGTCCAGCAAAATGTCACGCTGCCCGACCTTGGTGAAGGGATAGCCCCGCTGCGGCAGGATCAGCGCGACATTCGCCTCCGCCGCCTGCACGCGCGTGGCATCGATCGGCTCGCCGATCTTGAGCGGCAACTGGCTTTCGATCAGGCCCGCCGGCACCGTTGGCTTCGCCTGCACGGTGATCGATCCCAGCGTATATTGCTTACCCGGCGTGGCCGAGACGACCGCGCGCACGCGCCCCGTCTCGCCCGGAATCTGTTCGAGCGTCGAAACCGCCGTGCCGTCATAATAGCCGAGCGACTTCATCAGCCGCACCGCCAGCGCCTCATCCTCGCGCGCGCGGGCCGAAACGACGGTCGCGTTGGGCGCCTTGCCGCCGCCGTCCTTCAACGCGGACAAGCCGTTGAACTGGCCTTTCAGACCGATCTCATCGAGCCCGCGAAGTTCCGTGTCATAGCGAATCTCCGGCGCCTTCGTGTCCGCGACGGTCGCGGAATTCAGCGGCGTCGTGTCGAACCCCGAAAGCGCGGGGAGCGGCTGCGTCAATTCGGCCGGAGCGGCCGCGTCGGGTACCGAAGGTGTCGTCGGCGTGATCGGTTCTAGCGGCGCGTTTATGTCGCTCGACAGCGGCGGCAGCGCCTTCTCAAACGCCTCGTCGGGAACGATCGGCGGCTCCGCCGGTTGCTGCAGGGATGGCGGAGTGGGGACCACGACCGGCGATGCGGGCGAAGCGGATTGTGCCTGCGCCGCCAGCGCCATCGCGGTCACGCTTGTCGAAAGTGTCAGTAGAAACAAGTGTTTGCGTCCCCGCTTTATCGCACAGGTGCTACGCAAACAGCCCGTACCTCATTCTCGCAACGCGCGAAGGGCCGTTCGTTTCCCTAAGCCGCCTTTAATTTCAAGCGATAGGCGTGGAGCAGCGGCTCGGTATAGCCGTTCGGCTGCTCCACGCCCTCGAATACCAGCGCGCGCGCCGCCTGCAAGGCAAGGCTCTCGGGATGCCCCGCCATCGGCCGATACAACGGATCGCTCGCATTCTGCGCATCGACCTTTGCCGCCATGCGCTCGAACGCGGCATCCACCTCCGCGCGGGTCGCCACACCGTGGAGCAGCCAGTTGGCGATATGCTGCGACGAAATACGCAGCGTCGCGCGATCCTCCATCAGGCCGATGTCGTGGATGTCGGGCACCTTGGAGCACCCGACGCCCTGATCGATCCAGCGCACGACATAGCCGAGGATGCCCTGCGCGTTATTGTCGAGTTCCGCACGCACCTCCTCCAGCGTCCAGTTGCGCCCCTGCGCGACCGGCACGGCGAGCAAGCGATCGAGCCCCGGCACGGCTTCCTGCGCGATCTCCCTCTGCCGCGCAAACACGTCGACCTTGTGATAATGCATCGCGTGCAGCGTCGCGGCGGTGGGCGACGGCACCCAAGCGGTATTCGCGCCAGACATCGGATGGCCGATCTTCTGCTCCATCATGTCGGCCATCCGGTCGGGTGCCGCCCACATGCCCTTGCCGATCTGCGCCCGCCCCGCGAACCCGGCGGCAAGCCCGATGCGAACGTTGCGATCCTCATACGCCTTGATCCAGTCGCTCGCCTTCATCTCGGCCTTGGGGATCATCGGCCCGGCGCGCATCGCGGTGTGCATTTCGTCCCCGGTGCGATCGAGAAAGCCGGTGTTGATGAACACGACCCGGTCCTTCACCGCGTGGATGCACGCGGCAAGGTTCGCCGACGTCCGACGCTCCTCATCCATCACGCCGACCTTTACGGTATGGCGCGCAAGGCCGAGCAAATCCTCGACCGCGTCGAACAGGTCGTTGGTGAAGGCAGCCTCGTCTGGCCCGTGCATCTTCGGCTTGACGATATAAACCGATCCGGCGCGGCTGTTCCGGAACTTCCCCAGCCCACGCAGGTCGTACAGCGCGATGGTGCTGGTCACGATCGCGTCGAGAATCCCCTCCGGCGCCTCGCTGCCGTCCGCCAGGCGGATCGCCGGGTTGGTCATCAAATGCCCGACATTGCGCACGAACAGCAGCGAGCGCCCCGGCAACGTCAGCCCGTCGTCATAGACCCGATCGGGATTGAGCCGCCGCGTCACTGACTTCCCGCCCTTGTCGAACGTGTCGGACAGATCGCCCTGCATCAGTCCGAGCCAGTTCGAATAGGCCGCGACCTTGTCCTCGGCATCCACCGCCGCGACCGAATCCTCGAGATCGCAAATCGTCGTCAGCGCGGATTCAAGGATTACGTCGGCGATATGCGCCGGATCATCGCGCCCGATCGGATGCGCCGGATCGACCACGACCTCAATATGCAACCCGTTATTGGCGAACAGGTAAGACGCGCCCTTCCGCCCGACGAGCTGCGCCGGGTTGCGCAGCACCGGCGCGTCGTCATTGAGCAGCTCTTCCCACCGCCCGTGCGCCAACGGCACCGCTTGGTCGAGAAAAGCCTTCGCCGCAGCCACCACCTGTCGCCCACGTACTGGATCATAGCCGCCCGGCACCGCCATCCCCGGCAACGCATCGGTGCCGTAGAATGCGTCGTACAGGCTCCCCCACCGCGCATTTGCGGCGTTGAGCAGGAAGCGCGCGTTGAGGATCGGCACGACCAGCTGCGGCCCGGCCATCGTCGCCACCTCGGCATCGACATTCTCGGTGCCGATCGTGAAGGGCGAAGGCTCGGGCACGAGATAGCCGATCTCGCGCAGATACGCCTCATCGACCGCCTCACCCGCCTGATAGCGCGCATCGATCTTTGCCTGCAGGTCGTCGCGCGCCGCCAGCAGAGCGCGGTTGCGCGGCGCGAAGGTGGCGTAGATCGCCGCCACGCCCTGCCACCAGCCCGCCGCATCGATCCCAAGCCCCGGCAGCACCCGCTCTTCGATAAAGCTGGCGAGCGGAGCGGCAACCGAAAGGCCGGCGCGGTCGAGCATGTCGGGCATAAATCCTCCTTGGGTACGTCGATCGGCCTGGGGAGGGCTGGCTCCGCTTAGGCCAGCAAGCCCGCCCGCATCAACCCCGTTCCGCGCAAGCCGTGCTCTTAGCGCTCGCTATCGAACGGTGCCGCCGACGCCTCGATCCGCTCCAGCATCGCAGCAAAGGTCGCGATCTCGTTCGCCGAAAAGCCCGAAAACACCTGCGCCTCCAGCTCAAGCGCCTTGGGCGCGACATCCTCATACAGCGCCCGTCCTGTCTCGGTCAGCATCAGCAGATGGGACCGCTGATCCCCCGGATTGGGCCGCCGCTCCAGCAACCCGCGCTCGACCAGCGTCGCCGCCGCCCGGCTCACCGTCACCTTGTCCATCCGCGTCGCCACGCCCAGCGCGTGCTGCGTCGTGCCCTCCCCCTCCGCGATCACCGCGATCAGCCGCCATTCCGGGATCTTCAGCCCAAATAGCGCCTGATAGGTGCTGGCAATCGCAGCCGACACGCGGTTCGAGGCGATCGAGAGGCGATAGGGGAGAAAGCGGTCGAGCTTGAGCGTGGTCATAACGCTACCGTGCCACCGCGTCCGGTCCTCTGGCAATCGCCGCGATCCCCAGCGCCGCTGCCACCGCAATCCACAAGGACGCGCCCCCCATCGCCAGAAACGCGGCCGCCCCCGCCGCCCCGCCGACGATCAGTCCGCTCCACAGCACCAGATGCGGCACCCATGCCCAGCGATCCCCGCCTGCGAGTGCCGCTGCGATCAACTGCCCGATCTTGACCAGCCGCCCAGTCATATAGGTCAGCCCGACGCGCACCTCGGTGCCTTCCGCGAAGAAGATATTCTCCGCCCCCATCGCCGCCGCCATCAGCACAGCTGCGGGCCACACGGCGCCGAACTGGCCAAGCACCGCCGCCCCCGCGAGCAGCGCGGCAAGCAGCACCAGCACGACCGCGCGATGCCGATGCCCAGCCGCCCGCCCGACCAGCGATCCCACGATCACGCCGATCAGAAAACTGCCGATCAGCATCGCCGCAATCGCGACATTCACGGACCATTCACCGATCCCCACCCCCAGCCGCGTCGAATTGCCGCTCATGAACGACACGAAAAACCCGCCCGTCGCCAGAAAGCCGACCGCATCGACATACCCCGCCAGCGCGGACAGGCCGATCGCGAGCAGACGGTCATGGCGGTCGAAGGTCTTCACGCTGCAAGCTGTACGGCGATGGGCCCCGCATCGGCAATGGCCCCGCGCGCGCTGGACACCGTATCCCGCGCGGCGTATATAGTTTCACCTGATACTATCTCTCCGGTGGAGCCGAATCGATGACCATGTCCGACACCAAGCCCGAAAACCCGATGGGTCTCGATGGCTTCGAATTCGTCGAATTCACCTCGCCCGACCCCGAAGCGATGGCCGATCTGTTCGTGAAAATGGGCTTCACCCATGTCGGCAATCACCGTTCCAAGAACGTCCGCCGCTATGCGCAGGGCGACATCAACTTCCTGCTCAACATGGACAATGCCGGCCAGGTCGCAGGCTTTCGCGATGCGCACGGCCCCTCCGCCAACGCCATGGCGTTCCGCGTCGCCGATGCCGCCAAGGCGCTGAAGCTCGCCACCGAACGCGGCGCGGTTTCGGTCGAGGGCAAGGTCGGTCCGGCCGAACTCAACATTCCCGCGATCGAAGGGATTGGCGGCGCGAACCTCTATCTGGTCGATCGCCGCGGTGGCGCCACGCTGTATGACATCGATTTCGAGCCCGTGCCCGGCGCCTCGCCCGACGATCACAGCGTCGGTCTCCACACGCTCGACCACCTCACCCACAACCTTCAACGCGGGCGGATGAGCTATTGGGCCGATTATTACGAGCGCATCTTCAACTTCCGCCAGATCCGCTATTTCGACATCGAGGGTCAGGCTACGGGGCTGTTCAGCAAGGCGATGACCGCGCCCGACGACAAGATCCGCATCCCGCTGAACGAAAGCCAGGACGAGCATTCGCAGATCGAGGAATTCATCAAGGATTATAAGGGCGAAGGCATCCAGCATCTCGCGCTCGCCACCGACGACATTTTCAAGACGGTCGATGCGCTCCGCGCCAACGGCATCCGCTTCCAGACCACGCCGCAAACCTATTTCGACCTGATCGACCAGCGCCTTCCGGGCCACGGCCACGACGTCGAGGAAATGCGCAAGCGCGACATCCTGATCGACGGCGCACCCGAGACCGGCGGCGGTCTGCTGCTGCAGATCTTCACCGAAAACATGGTCGGCCCGATCTTCTTCGAAATCATCCAGCGCAAGGGCAATGACGGCTTTGGCGAGGGCAATTTCAAGGCGCTGTTCGAGAGCATCGAGCTCGACCAGATCCGCCGCGGCGTCATCCCGGCGTAAGCGGAGCTTAGGCCGGATGCGGCGCGCACGCGCCGAGCAAGGCCGGACGGCACGGCAAGCCTGCCCATAGGGCACGGCTTTGCCGGGTCCGACGGGCTGGCGGGTTTCGGGGCACGCCGTATCATTTCCGTTCGTTTCGAGCGAAGTCGAGAAACCGAAACGAGCGCACCGCCAGGCTTCTCGACTGCGCTCGAAGCGAATGGACCACACGATGACCACCTATCAAACCGGCTTCGGAAACCACTTCGCCACTGAAGCCATTCCCGGCGCGCTCCCGGTCGGCCGCAACTCGCCGCAGCGTCCCGCCTTCGGCCTCTACGCCGAGCAATTGAGCGGCACCGCCTTCACCGCACCGCGCGCTGAAAACCGCCGCTCGTGGCTCTACCGCCTGCGCCCCTCCGCTGCGCACCCCGCCTTCGCCCGCTACGAAGGCGCTCCGCTGTTCGCCCCAGGTCCGTCGAAAGCCCCTCTCGCCCCCAATCGGCTGCGCTGGGGTCCGCTTGACCTGCAGGACACTGACTGGCTCGACAGCCTTACCACGATGCTCGTCGCGGGCGACGGCCCGAAAACGCAGACGGGCGTCGCTATGCACATCTATCGTGCCGCGAAGGACATGCAGAACCGCGCCTTCGCCTCTGCCGATGGCGAGCTGCTAATCCTGCCCGAGCAAGGCGCGCTATCGCTGCTCACCGAATTCGGCCGCATCGACGTAAAACCCGGCGAGATCGCGCTCATCCCGCGCGGCGTCCGCTTCCGCGTCACCCTGCCCGACGGCCCCGCGCGCGGTTACGTGGCGGAGAACCACGGCCAGCCCTTCCGCCTGCCCGATCTCGGCCCGATCGGCGCGAACGGCCTCGCCAACCCGCGCGATTTCGAAACGCCGGTCGCCTGGTTCGAGGATGTCGAGGGCGAGTACGACCTCGTCCAGAAATTCCTCGGGTCGCTATGGACCACCAATCTCGGCCGCTCCCCGCTTGATGTCGTCGCGTGGCACGGCAATTACGCGCCGTGCAAATATGACCTCACTCGCTTCAACACGATCGGCAGCATCAGCTTCGATCATCCCGACCCCTCGATCTTTACCGTGCTGACCTCGCCCAGCGACGTGCCCGGCACCGCGAACGTCGATTTCGTGATCTTCCCGCCGCGCTGGCTGGTGGCGGAGGACACGTTCCGCCCGCCCTGGTTCCACCGCAACACGATGAGCGAGTGCATGGGCCTGCTCTACGGTGCCTATGATGCCAAGGCCGACGGTTTCGTCCCCGGCGCGCTGTCGCTGCACAATCAGATGAGCGGCCACGGTCCGGACGTCGCCAGTTGGCAAGGTGCCAGCAATGCCGATCTGAAGCCGCACAAATTGGACGGCACAATGGCGTTCATGATCGAAAGTCGCTGGGTCTTCACCCCTACCGATTTCGCGCTGGAAACCGGCGCGCTGGATGCGGATTACGATTCCGCTTGGGCCGGTTTTCCTAGAGCAATTCTGCCGGTTACTTAATCCAGATCACAGGCTTTTGCGGGAACTTCGCGCCCAAAAAGGCGTCTTATCCGACATGCCTACCCCATCGACTCCCATGTTTCCCTGGCGTCATCGCGCACAGGGCGATTTCCAGGCGTTACTCGACGCGCATGTCGCCGCAGCGGAATTCCCCTGCGTCGGCGCCAAGGCAGCTCTTGCCAAGGGCACGCTTTCCGTCCTCGCCTGCGACCGGATCGACAGCGCGTGGGACGATCTGCGCATCCACGACGGGCTGCTGAATTTCGCAGCCGATTATCGCAAGGACCCAGGCCTTTTCCGCAGTTTCGCGGTGATCTTCGGCGGCCCGGACGATCTCAGCGAAGAAGCGTTCGAGGCGGCGCTGTGGCAGCGTGCGCAGTCGCTTTCCGACAAGGACCATTGGCGCGGCCAGGGCTATGATACGGCGGTGAGCGCCGACCCCGACAGCCCCCATTTCTCGCTGAGCTTCGGCGGCGAGGCGTTCTTCATCGTCGGCCTCCACCCGCGCGCGAGCCGCCCGGCCCGCCGCTTCGCGCAGCCTACGATGGTCTTCAACCTCCACGACCAGTTCGAAACGCTCCGCGCACAGGGTCGCTACGAAGGGATGCGCGAAAAGATCATGGTGCGCGACGAAGCGCTCGCCGGATCGCGCAATCCGATGCTCGCCCGCCACGGCGAAACGAGCGAGGCACGCCAGTATAGCGGCCGCGCAGTCGAAGATGGCTGGAAGTGCCCCTTCTCCTACGCCGGTGACGCCGCTTGACCGACACGATCGAGATTGCCGAGCGCAGCGGCACCGCCTTTCGCTTGTCCGCAGGGCAGACGTTGACCGTTATCGATCCACGCGGGATGCAGGTGGCCGACCTGCTCGCCTACAATGCCGATGACATCGCCGAGGTAATCTCGTCAGGCCGCACGCTCGATTATGCCGAGACGATCCGCCTCACGACGGGCCATACGCTCTATTCTAACCGCTCGCGCCCGATGCTGGAGATCATCGCAGATACCGTCGGGGTTCACGATTTCCTGCTGACCCCGTGCAGCTACGCGACCTTCCACCACTTCTACCCAGACCTGCCCCCGCACCGCGGCTGCTTTGGCAATCTCGCGGCGGCACTCGCGCCCTTTGACATTGGCGAGGATCAGATTCCGATCGCGTTCAACTGTTTCATGAACGTGCCGGTCGATCCCTCGGGAAAGCTGTCGGTGTTGCCACCGATCAGCAAGGCCGGCGACCACATCCAGTTCCGCGCGGCAATGGACCTGATCATCGGCTTAACCGCCTGTTCGGCCCCTGCGAGCAACGGCGGCAGCTTCAAGCCGATTGAGTATCGGATCGACTGAACCCTTCATCCAGTGGTTGAGACGGTAAATAGCGCGCCATCTTTGTCTGCAACAGCCGCACGAGCCCTGGATCCATGAACTCGTAATCGTCAGGAATTTCCAAGCAGACGATTCGCTTGTCCTTGATGGCGGCGCGGAATCGCTTTTGCAGCCTATTGCGATGGGTTCGCTCCATCACGAAGATGAAGTCAGCCCACTCGATCAGCTCTTCGCCGATTGGATTTTCCGCGTCATGGTTTGTCCCAGCAGAGGAAACCGCAATGTCTGTACGGCTGGAGAATATCTGCTCGGCTGTCGGGCTACGCAGTCGATTTTGGCTGCAGACGAACAGAATATTCTTCACTTCATCTGCCGCCGCACACTCGTCATCGTCGCCTTCCCGTACGGCGGCTTCAACCCCGCCAGCTTAGCCACATCCAGCTTGGCCTGCTTATACACCGCCTTGGCGTGGCTGAACGTCTTGAACCCGTCGCTGCCGTGATACGATCCCATCCCCGACGGGCCGATCCCGCCGAACGGCAGTTCCTCCATCGAGACGTGGAACACCACATCGTCGAGTGTCACGCCGCCTGAGATCGTCCGGTCCAGCACGTGGCGGCGCTCGGCGTCGTCCGGCCCGAAATAGTATAGCCCCAGCGGCCGATCGCGCCGGTTCACCTCCCCGATCGCATCGTCGATCGCGCGATAGCTGCGCACCGGCAGGATCGGACCGAACAATTCCTCCTGCATCACGATCATGTCGTCGGTCGCGTTCCGCACGATGTGCAGCGGCATCTTCCGCGCGTTCGATCCGGCAAAGTCCTCGCCGCCGGGATTCACCACCTCGACCGTCGCCCCCTTGGCGCGCGCATCCGCAACCCAATCGGTCAGCCGTTGGTGATGCCGATCGTTGATGATCGCGGTATAATCTGGGTTCGCGAGCAAGGTCGGATACATGCTCGACACCGCCGCTTTCAGCCCATCGACCACCGCTTGCTCCTGCGCCTCGGGCACCAGCATATAGTCGGGCGCCAAGCAGATTTGCCCGGCATTGAGCATCTTGCCGATCGCGACTCGCTCGGTCGTCCGCGCGATATCGGCGCCCTTGCCGACGATCACAGGCGATTTCCCACCCAGCTCCAGCGTCACCGGGGTGAGGTTATCGGCGGCGGCGTGAAGGATATGCCGCCCAATGCCGGTCGCGCCGGTGAAGATCAGATGATCGAACGGCAGCTCCGAAAACGCCTTGCCGACATCCGCCCCGCCGCTGAAAAACGCGAGCTCATCGGTCGGAAAATACTGGGCGAAAGCTCCTCGAACAACGCCGCCGTGCGCGGAGTGAACTCGCTGGTCTTCACCATCACCCGGTTGCCCGCAGCGAACGCGCCCGCGACCGGCCCCATCACCAGATTGACCGGAAAATTCCACGGCGCGATAACGCCGACCACACCCTTCGGCTGATACTCCACCCACGCCTTTGCCCCGAGCAAACCAAGCGGGAATTGCACCGGACGATTGTCCCGCCGCATCCATTTCTCGACCGATTTCAGCGCGTGCTTGAGCGGCGCTATCGACGCGGCGACATCGGTCAGCATCGATTGTTCGCGGCTGCGATGCCCGAAATCCTCGGAAAGCGCGTCGCAGAACGCATCGGCATTGTCGGCGATCATCGCCACCGCCCGCTTCAGCCGATCCTTGCGCACCGCCAGCGTAACCGGCAATTCCTCCATGAACGCTGCGCGTTGGAGGGTGAGTACATCCTGCATCGTCATGTCGCGCATCCTATCATCCCCGCGACCGGGATCACGACGCTGTCCTGCCCCGCCCGGTCGATCTGCAAAATCCCTTCGGGCACCATCGCCCCCGCGACGATCGATCCTTTCGTCTCGATCTTCAGCGTCAGCTTGGCGGCCGTACTGCCCCCGCCATAATCGGTGGTTTCGGCAAAGCCGAAGCCGCCAGCGCCGACTTGCGCGCTGCGTTCCAGATCGACGATCGTGCCCGCGATCGACAGCCGCAGCCGCGCCGGATCGGCTTGCGCCATCGCCACCAGCGCACGCGTGCCGGTCGCCGTCCAGAGATACGCGGCACACCCCCGCGCGGGCAAATCCTGCCGCGGGATCGCACCGATCGGCAAGCCATCGATCGACGGCGCTGGCGCGGCCGGAGCGGCCTGGGCGAGCGCGGCGAGAAAGAGGAAAAGGCTCATGCGCCCGATCCTAACAGGAACAACCACGCCGGGTAAGCGGCGATCGCCATCAGCGCCCCGAACGGCTTGGCATCGGTCAGCGCCGCGCTCTTGCCCGTCACCATCCCGACCAGAACGATGCTCAGCCCCGTCAGCGCGGCGAGAAGCAGCACCACCGGCAGCATCTGCCACCCCAGCCACAACCCGATCGCGCCAAGCATCTTCGGGTCGCCTCCGCCTAGCCCGACACGCTTGCGGATCAGGCGATACCCCTCCCCGATCAGCCACAGCGCGACAAAGCCCCCAGCCCCGCCGATCAGCCGATCCTGCAACGACGGTTCAACCCCCAGCAGGCCGCTAACCAGCCCGCCAATCGCAAGCGTGACCGTCAAAACATTCGGCAACACGAAATAGGCGAGATCCATCGCCGCCAGCGTCAGCAGCAACCATCCGAACACCGCTCCGGCCAGCCCGACCGGCCCCGGCACCGCCAGCCCGGCCAGCACGCCCACCACAACGCAGCCAAGCTCGATTTGCCAATGCACCGGGTTGATCGCGGCCCCGCACATCCGGCACCGCCCGTGCGCAAGCGCGGCGCTCAGCAGCGGGATCAGATCGCGCGCTCCAAGCTGCGTGTGACACGCGTCACACTGCGATCGCCCCCGCAGCACCGAGCGCTCCTCCGGCCACCGCAGCACCAGCGTCGCGAGAAAACTCCCCATCACCGCGCCCAGAGCGCCAAGCAGGGCCGGCCACCAGACCTCAGCCACCCGGCGGCACCTTGCGGATGAGGTAACGATACGCCCCGTACAGATCGATCAACAGCAGCACGGCGTTCTGCGTGCCGAGTGCGAAGTCCTTGGTCAACACCGCACCCCCGATCCACGCCAGCGCCGACACCGCGAACAGCACCAGCCCCCAGCCCGTCAGCCGCCGCCCGAGATCGAGCGACACCATCGTCGCGGCGATCATGCCGCCCCCCGATGCCGTCCATTTCAGGACCGTAACGAGCGTATCCATCGCCATCTCCCGGGCATTTGTAAATCTTTGGAGGGAAGCCTAGATCGCCCGCACAAGTTCCTTGGTGAGGTGAAAACATGTCCAGCGATCCCGTCGTCATCGTCTCTTACGCCCGCACGCCGATGGGCTCGTTCCAGGGCTCGCTGACCGGCGCGACCGCGACCGAACTGGGCGCAGCGGCGGTCGGCGGCGCAGTCGCGCGCGCAGGCGTTTCGGCGGACGCGATCGAACGGATCTACATGGGCTGTGTCCTGCCCGCCGGCCTCGGCCAGGCACCCGCGCGCCAAGCCGCGCTCAAGGCGGGCCTCCCGCAGCATATCGAGGCGACCACCGTCAACAAGATGTGCGGCAGCGGCATGATGGCGACGATGCTCGCCGCCGATGCGCTCGCCGCCGGATCGGCCGACCTGCTGATCGCAGGCGGGATGGAGAGCATGACCAACGCGCCCTACCTCTCCATGCGCCACCGCGGCGGCGCGCGGATCGGGCATGATGTGCTCAAGGATCACATGTATCTCGACGGCCTCGAAGATGCGTACGAACCCGGCAAGCTTATGGGCAAATTCGCCGAGGACACCGCCGCCGTCTATCAATTCACCCGCGCCCAGATGGACGATTACGCCATCGAATCGCTCCACCGTGCCCAGCGCGCGCAGACGTCCGGCGCGTTCGACCGCGAGATCGTCGCGGTGGAGGTCGCCGGTCGTAAAGGCCCGACCACCGTCACCCTAGACGAACAACCCGCCAAGGGCGACGTCGCTAAGATCCCCACGCTCAAGCCCGCTTTCTCGAAGGACGGCACGATCACCGCCGCCAATGCCTCGTCCATCTCGGACGGTGCCGCCGCGCTGGTGATGACGCGCGCCAGCGTCGCCGAAAAGCTCGGCCTCACGCCCATCGCGCGGATCGTATCGCAGGCCGCCCACGCCCACGCCCCGTCGCTCTTCACCACCGCGCCTGTCTTCGCGATGCGCAAGGCGCTGGAGAAAGCGGGCTGGTCGACCGGCGACGTCGATCTGTTCGAAGTCAACGAAGCGTTCGCCGTCGTCGCGATGATCGCGATGCGCGATCTCGACATCGCGCATGACCGGATCAACGTGAACGGCGGCGCCTGTGCGCTCGGGCACCCGATCGGCGCGAGCGGTGCGCGCATCCTCGCGACGCTGCTCTCCGCGCTGCAAACCCAAGGCCAAAAGCGCGGCCTCGCCTCGCTCTGCATCGGCGGCGGCGAAGCGACGGCGGTTGCGGTGGAATTGATGAACTGAACCCGGCCAGCACCAAAATCGTCACCCCAGCGCAGGCTGGGGTGACGCGCCGTTGCGGAATACCCGCGCTACAAATCCAACCGGTAATATCGACTAAACGCGGTATCGACATACCCCGCGAACGGCCCGCACTCCACAAACCCGGCCGCTTCATACAAAGCCCGCGCCGCCGCGAACGGCGCGTTCGACCCGGTCTCCAAACTCACCCGCCGATACCCGCGCGCCCGCGCCTCGTCGATCAGATGTCCGAGCATCGCCCGCGCCACGCCGCGCCGCACCTGCCCCGGCGCCGTCCGCATCGATTTCAGCTCGCCATGCGTCGGATCAAGCTGCTTCAGCGCCCCCATCCCGAGCAGCGCCTCTCCTTCCCACGCCGTCCACAACGTCACGTCCGCCGCGCGCAATCCGCTCAGATCGAGCGCGAACACCGCCCCGGGCGGCGAATTCTCGAACGCCGCGCGCAGGTGCAATTCGATCAGCGCCACTAAATCGGGATGCGTCACATCATCGCGGACGATCCGCCAGCCCGCGCGCAGCCCGCTCAATTGAGCACTTCGCCCGGCTCAACGCCCCACAGCCGCACCGCCTCGACATAGCCGCCACGCCCGCGCACATCGAGATAGCACCACCCGCGCGCGCATTTGCTCAACCGGCCCACCACGCCCGGCGCCGCCCGCCAGCGCACCCTCCCGCCCTCGCGCGGCGAATCGCGCAGTTCGGCGATCGTCCCCATCACCAGGGCGGTGCGCGTCTCGCTCACCAGATTGCCCATCATCCACCCTTGCGTGCCGCTCGGGTCCTCGACCTTGTACCAAGCGCCGTGGTCGTAAACGTCGAGCACCTTCACCGGCAGGTCGGCACGCTGATACAGCCAGCTCGCCGGATACGCCCGTCCCGGCCCGGTCCGCATCCGCGCCTTGCCGGCCGAGATCGACGCGAAATACGGCGTCTTCTTGTTTACCAGCGCGGCGATCGACGGCGCGGCCAACGCCACCGCCGTCATTGCGAGCACGATCCGGCCCCCGATACGCATCCTAGACCCCTTGGAAATTCCCCGTCCGTCTACCGTGCTTCATACCCCCGCTTCAACACCCGTTGACGCAGGCAAACGCCTCCGCCAAGCCTGTGCCATGCCCGAAATGAGACGCGTTCCGCACCCGAAGGTTGTCGTAACCCGCGAACTGCCCGATGCGGTGATGGTCCGCATGGAGCAATTGTTCGATGCCGAGGTGAACCGCGGCCCGACCGGGCTGACCCGCGATCAGCTCGCCACCGCAATGGCAACGTGCGACGTGCTCGTTCCCACCGTCACCGACGAGATCGACGCCGATCTGATCGCAAACGCCGGCCCCAACCTCAAACTCATCGCCAATTTCGGCGCGGGCGTGAACCATATCGCGCTGAAGGCCGCCCGCGCGCGCGGCATCATCGTTACCAACACGCCGGGCGTCCTGACCGAGGACACCGCCGACATGACGATGGCGCTGATCGTTTCGGTCCCCCGCCGCCTCGCCGAGGGCGAGAAGCTCGTCCGCTCGGGCGAATGGAAGGGCTGGAGCCCCGGCGGCATGCTCGGCCACCGCATCGGCGGCAAGGCGCTCGGCATCGTTGGCATGGGGCGGATCGGCCAGGCGGTCGCGCGCCGCGCCCGCGCCTTCGGCCTGTCGATCCACTACCACAACCGAAATCGCCTGCCCAAGGTTGTGGAGGCCGAATTGCAGGCGCAGTGGCACCCCAATCTCGACGAGATGCTCGGCAGCATCGACATTCTGACGATCCACACGCCGCGCAACGCCGACAGCGAAGGCATGATCGACGCCCGCCGCATCGCGCTGCTCCGCCCCCACGTCCACCTCATAAACACCTCGCGCGGCGGTATCGTTGACGAAGACGCGCTGGTTGCCGCGCTGGAGGCAGGTGCGCTAGCCGGTGCCGGACTGGACGTGTGGAAGCACGAACCGGAAATCGACCCGCGCCTGCTCGCGCTCCCCAACGTCGTGATGACCCCGCACATGGGCAGCGCCACCTACGAAGGCCGCATGGCGACCGGCGAGAAGGTCATCACCAACATCCGCATGTGGGCGGATGGTCACCGCCCGCCGGACCAGGTGCTGGAGGGGTGGGTTTAGGGGCGGTACGCCGGACCAAAGCGGGTTCATTTTTTCAGCTTATCGTGAGCGAATTTGGCCACGTTAGCGACGAACGCGGCCTGGATTTCTTGAGATGTCTCACTGACGTCACCCGAAGTCGACGCTGGAAATTTCTTCAGCGGTGCCGAGGTGGCGTCAAATTTTTGCGCTGGCGGCTTCGACTTGCTGCGAAACTCTCTGAACATGAACAAGGTGCGAAGACTTTTGCGCATCGGTTGTCTAAAAAACTGATTGGATACGATCGCCAACTCGGCGTAGCAATCGGCCTGTACTTGGGACAGTCGGTCGTCGCTTTTGATCTGCTGCAACGTCCACACGGGTTGGGACGTGGCAGGTTCGAAGATTAGGTCGTAGCCGGGCATATGGAATAAGTTCGCCAAATCCATGTCGCGGAGTGCTTTTTCCTGCGCGGCCGGGCTTAGCTGTTCGCGCATCTGACGTTCTACCGAGGCAGGCGATTTTATGTCGAACGCGCTGTCGATAAGATCGCCAACCAATCCCAGATTTCCGTTATTGCCATTGAAGGTGACCGCGTTCTTGTCCGACGACCAGACGTGCAATTCGCATCGCGGCGCCTGGACCTCCGCTTCCTGCGCCGACGCGGAGCCACCGAATGCAGCCGCCAAACTCACAGCAATCCATAACCTGCGGATCATGGTCCCCCTTCCCCTCTCTAAGCCAGCCGCGCGACCGCTTCGTCGAAGCGGATCGTAATAGCCGGTTGGCGGCAGCGGGCGGTCGTGGCGGCAATGCCGGACTCTACCGGATCCTCGCCGGATCACACAAGACGCCACCCGCCCTGTCCTACAACCGCAACCGCGTGATACAGCCGTCCGGCTCTTTCCAACCGTCGATCCCACGCTGCCACGCGAACCCGACGGTTCGCAGCGATCCGCGCGTCGCTTTGCCCCCCCACCCGTGCTCCTGCGCAGGCAGGAGCCCTGTGTAATCAAGGGCAACGCATGAACCCAGCGCTCCTGCCTCCGCAGGAGCACGACGCGTTGGTATCAGAGGCGTGCGCGTCAACGCACCATCCCAGCGCCGTCGGCCGCACCTTCTTTACCCCTAAACTTAGCCTAAACTTCCGCGCTAAGACCGCCCCTCACCGGCCCGTCCCCCAAAGCCCCGTCCCCCCTGCGGGTGGCACTTTCGCAACTTTCGGGTGTCCGACGCGCCCCTCACCGCGCATGGAAAAAGTCGTAAAGCTGCTGCGCCACCGCCGCGCTCACCCCCGGCGCCTTCTGGAGATCCTCAAGGCTCGCCCCACGCACCGCCCGCGCCGTGCCGAAGTGCATCAGCAGCGCCTTTTTCCGCGCCGGGCCAATCCCCGGCACGTCATCCAGGGGCGACGCGCCGATCGCCTTGGAGCGCTTGTCGCGATGCGCGCCGATCACGAAGCGGTGGACTTCGTCGCGCAGCCGCTGGAGGTAGAACAGCACCGGCGCGTTAACCGGCAGTTGGAACTCGCGCCCGTCGAGCAAGTGGAACACCTCGCGCCCGTCGCGGCCATGCATCGGGCCCTTGGCAATGCCGACCAGGCACACGTCCTCGATGCCCATTTCTTCGAGCACCGCCTTGGCCGCATTGAGCTGCCCGCGCCCGCCGTCGATCAGCACCAGATCGGGCCAGTCGCCCGCGTCGCGATCGGGGTCCTCGCTCTGCGCACGGGCAAAGCGCCGTTGGAAAACTTCGCGCATCATGCCGAAATCGTCGCCGGGGATCGTCTCGGGGTTCTTGATGTTGAACTTGCGATACTGCCCCTTGCGAAAGCCCTCCGGCCCGGCGACGACCATCGCGCCGACCGCATTGGTCCCCTGGATATGGCTGTTGTCGTAGATCTCGATCCGCTGCGGCGGTTCGGCCAGATCGAACAGCTCGGCCACTTCGCGCAGCAATTTGGCTTGCGTCGTGCTCTCCGCCAGCCGCCGGTCCAGCGCTTCCTCGGCATTGCGCTTCGCCTGATCGAGCAAGCGCCGCCGCGTGCCCCGCTGCGGCACCGACAGCGTCACCTTGAAGCCGACCCCAGCCCCAAGCGCCTCGCCCAGCAATTCGCCCTCCTCAAGCTGACGATCGAGGAAGATCGTCTTGGGCGGCGGCACTTCCTCGTAAAACTGCCCCAGGAAGCCGGCCAGGATCTCATCCTCCGGCACATCGGCGGTATGCGCCGGGAAGAAGCTGCGATGCCCCCAATTCTGGCCGCCCCGGATGAAGAAGGCTTGGATGCCGATCACGCCATTCTTGTTCGCCATCGCGAAGATGTCGACATCGCCCAGCCCCTCGGCATTGATCGCCTGGCTTCCCTGAATGAAGGTCAGCGCGCGAAGCCGGTCGCGCAGGATCGCGGCCAGCTCAAAGTCCATCGCTTCGGCCGCGGCCTCCATCTGCGCGCCGAGCTTGGCCTGAACCTCGGTCGATTTGCCCGCCAGGAACGCCTTCGCGTCGCTCACCAGATCGGCATAGCCCGTCGGATCGATCCGCCCGACGCATGGCGCCGAGCAGCGCTTGATCTGGTAGAGCAAGCACGGCCGATCGCGGTTCTTGAAGAAACCATCGGTGCAGCTCCGCAGCAGGAACAGTTTCTGCAGCGCGTTCAACGTATTGTTGACCGAACCAGCGCTGGCGAACGGCCCGTAATAATTGCCCTTCGCCCGCCGCGCCCCGCGATGCTTCTGGATGCGGGGATATTCATGGTCGGCGCGCAGCAGGATGAAGGGGAAGCTCTTATCGTCGCGCAGCAGCACGTTGTACGGCGGGCGATAGCGCTTGATCAGCTGCGCCTCGAGCAGCAGCGCCTCCGCCTCGTTGTTGGTCGTCACAATCGTCATCGACCGGGTCTGCGCGACCATCCGCTGAAGCCGCTTGGTCAGCCGCTCGACTTGCGTGTAATTGGTCACGCGGTTCTTCAGCGCGCGCGCCTTGCCGACGTACAGCACGTCGCCGCGCGCATCCTGCATCCGGTACACGCCGGGCCGCGCGGGTAGCGTCGCCAGCACGTTGCGGATCGCGGCGATGCCAGCCTCGAGGTCGGGCGCATCCCCCGCCCCCCGGACGGCAAAGGTCGATTTCTCTTCGTTGAAACGGTCGGGCGCGTCGGGACGGGACATGCCGCCGATCTAGGGACTCCCGCAGCCAGATGCCACGCCCTTCATCGCTGGGTTCGGCGATGGCGGGGTGCTATGCGCTTGGCATGTATATCTCGATCACCGGCCTGAAGCTCAAAAACCCGTTCTCCGCGCCGCGCTTCTGGTGGCACGCGCTACGCTCTATGGCGCAAGCACGCAAAGCACCGGGCATTATCTCGGTCGATGCGCGCTTGATCGACGGGGTGCATCACACGCTGACGGTGTGCCGCGATCGGGCGGCGATGCTCGCTTATCTGCGCAGCGGCGCGCATCTGCAGGCGATGCGGGCGTTCCACGGCATCGCGACGGGCGCGGTGACGGGCTATGAGGCCGATGCGGCCCCCAGCTGGGACGCGCTACCCGAGATCTGGCGCGACCGCGGGCGCTGGGTAACGCCGGGCAAGGCATGATGCCCCGCCCGGCATACTAGATCACTTGATCGCGGCGAGGTCGGCCTTGACCTTGGCCAGCGCAGCGTCGGTCAGCGCGCCTTGCGACATCGGCTGCACCTGGTTGAGCGACATGCCCTTGAACTGATCGTACATCGGGTGCGCGGTAATGTTCTGCAGGTCGGTATCGAGCACGGTCTTGCCGGCCGGATTGGCGGCAATCGTCTCGATCGGCGTGTCGAGGTCGAACTTGGCGGTGCCGGCGGCCGCAGGCGCGGCGGGCGTCGTCACGGCGGGTGCCGTCGGTGCAGGCGCAGTCTGGGCAGCGAGCGGGGCGGCAGTCAGCGCGACGATCGCAGCGAAGATGACAGACTTCATGAGGGAGCCTCTTTCGAAAATGAAAGCGGCGCGAATCGCCGCTGACCGGTATGTAGCCCGATCAGTGGCGAAACGAAATGGACCGCGCCGTTACGCGCGGCCGCACGGTATTAGTTTGGACGCCCGAGCCCGGCGATCGTGCGATCGACCAACGCCTTGTCGGCATCGGCACCGTGACGCTCGGCGATGATCGCAGCAGCGGCCCGCGCAGCAGCATCAGCCGCCAGCGCACGAACCTCGGCAATCGCACCGCGTTCGGCGGCGGCGATCTTGTCCTCGGCCATCGTCTGACGACGCGCGATCAGATCGGCGAGGTCGGCTTCTGCCTTGGCGAGCAACGCTGCGGCTTCCGCCTCCGCATTGGCCACGATCGCTGCGGCATCGCCAGCGCTTGCCGCATTGCGTGCTTTCGCTTCGGCAAGTTGCGCCTCGGCTTCGGCGCGCAGTTTAGACGCTTCGTCGAGCTGATTCCGGATCGTCGCGATCCGGGCGTCGAGTGCACCCGCGATCATCTTCGGCACCTTTTGCCAAATCATGATCGCGATCACGACCAGCATCGACAGGGCAACGAAGCCCGGCGCGGTGATGCCCAGGAAGGAGGGTTCGTGATGCAGCTCGGCCACGCCGGTATGCGCCACGGTGTTGAGCGTGGTCGATTCTTCCGCAGGATTAGCCATGTGCCAGTTCCGCTTTCACCCGCGTTTCGATGGTCGCGCGATCGACCACGACGCCCGAGAGCTTCGCGACGATCTGCTCGACCGCGTCAGCAGTCGCCGTTTCGATTTCGGCAAGCGCCGCCGTCTTGGAGCCTTCGATCCGGTCGGTAGCTGCCGCAACCTGCGTCGCCGTCGCCGTATCGCTCGCCTTCAGGCTGGCCTCGGTGCTGGCCGTAGCCCGCGCCTTCGCCTCACCAATGGCGACGGTCGCCTTGCTGCGCGCGGACTCGAGACCGGCCTGATAGGCCCGCTCCGATTCCAGCGCGGTGGCGCGCGCGGCCTCCGCCGCGGCGATGTCCCCCTGGATGCGGGCGTTGCGGTCTTCGACCGTCCGCTCGATCTTGGGGACCATCGCCTTGCCGATCCCGAAGTAGATCAGCGCGAAGACGATCGCGAGCCAGAACAGCTGCGAAGCGTAGATCTCGCCGATTTGGGATAGCTGCGGCATTGGAAGCGCTCGCTCTTACTTGACGACAAAGAGGATGAGGATCGCGACGACGAACGCGATCAGGCCCAGAAGCTCCGATGCCGCGAAGCCAATGAACAGGCGACCCTGCTGGCCGTCTGCCGCACCCGGGTTGCGCAGCGCGCCTTCGAGGAACGAGCCGAACACGTTGCCCACGCCGAGCGCCGCGAGGCCGACACCGATCGCTGCCAGGCCGGCACCGATGTACATTGCACCAAGATCAGTCATGATTAACTCCCTAGAAATACGGTAGATTGGTTGTTGAAACGATTAGTGCAGGTGCACCGCGTCGTGCAGGTACAGCGACGTGAGCAATGCAAAAACATAAGCCTGGATCGCGCAGACCAGCAGTTCCAGCGCGCTGACACCGATGATCATGAAGAAGCTGAGAATACCGACCGCCGAGCCGAGCCCGCCGCCTGCGCTGAAGCCCTGCACCACGAAGCTGCCGAACACTTCGAGCAGAATGTGGCCTGCGGTCATCGCGACGAACAGTCGCAGCGCGAGCGAGAACGGACGCACCATGAAGGAGACGAACTCGACCGGGATGATGACCGGCATCAGCCATGCTGGCGCACCGTGCGGCACGAACAACGTGAAGAACTTCAGGCCATGCTTCCAGAAGCCGACGCCGAGCACGATCGCGAAAGACAGAAAGGCGAGCACCGCCGTCACCGTGATATGGCTCGTCACCGCAAAGGTATGCAGACCCGGCACGATCGACAACGGAAGAACGCCCACGAGATTGGCGAACAGGATGAAGTAGAAGAGCGAGAAGATGTAAGGCGCAAACTTCTTGCCGCCATGGCCGATGTTTACCGACACCATATTATCGATGAAGCTCACCGCATCCTCTGCCGCAACCTGCCAGCGGCCGGGGACGAGCTGGCGCTTCAGGCCGCCCGAGATGAACAAGGCGAGCAACACGAACACGACGACCATGAACAATGCCGAGTTGGTGAACGACACGTCATAGCCGAACAGGCTCAGATGGCGCCCCAGGACGGGCTCCACCATAAACTGTTCCATCGGATCGATCTTTCCGGCGCTCGCGCTCGCGGCGGCCAGGGCGGTGGCTAAGGCGCTCACTCTGCGCGCTCCTTCGAAATCTTCATGATGTTGAGGAACGCCCCGATGATCGCCAGCGTCAGCACGATCAGCAAGGCCCAAGGCGACGTGCCGAGCCACTGATCGAGCGCCCAGCCCATCACGCCGCCGCCGAATAGGGCGCCGAGCAGCAGGGCCAGCACTTTGGAGCCTTGCCCGTAACCCTTCGCCTGCGGCATCTGAACGCCACCACGCGACTGTCCGGCCGCTTTTGCCGAAGCAATGCGGGCGTCCAGATCGTCAATAGCGCGGTCGTCGGCCAAGGGCGGCTATCCTGATAAGAAAACGCCGCGATGCTGTTGGCACCGCGACGATGAACATCGGGGAACAACGATGGCCTGCATCAGGCCGCCGTTTCACGCGCCGTTTAGGAAGGTGTCCGGGGGGTGTCAACTCTTGTGCGCGCCGCATCCCATGCTGTGACGCGCCATCGTTGCGCATCCGCGAGCGGGGCGATACTCCTTATTACCGATGAGCACCCCTGCCCCCGATCACGCCGGACATCGCGGGCGGCTGCGCCAACGCCTGCTGGAACGTGGCGGTGAGGCGCTGCTCGATCACGAATTGGTCGAATATCTGCTGACCCTCGCGATCCCACGGCGCGACACCAAACCGCTCGCCAAGGCGCTGCTCGCGGAATTCGGTGGCGTCGGCGGCCTCTTCACCGCCGAACCCGAAGCGCTGATGCGCGTCTCCGGCATGGGGGAAACCAGCGCCGCCGCGATCAAGATCGTTCAAGCCGCTGCCCTGCGCCTACTGCGGGCGGAGGCAAGCGAAAGGCCGATCCTGTCGAGCTGGCAGGCTTTGATCGACTATCTCCACGTCGATATGGCGCACCGCACGAACGAGCGCGTGCGCGTCCTCCATCTGAACACCCGCAACATCCTGATCCGCGACGAAGTGATGAGCGACGGCTCGATCGACGAGGCTGCACTCTATGTTCGCGAAGTGATCCGCCGCGCGATCGATCTCGGATCCGCGGGAATCATTCTCGTCCACAATCACCCAAGCGGCGACCCAGCCCCCAGCCGCGCCGACATCGACATAACGCGCAAGGTGGTGGAGGCAGGCAAGCGGTTAGGGATCGCAGTGCACGACCACATCATCATCGGCACGAGCGGACATTCGAGCTTGCGCGCAATGGGGTTGTTGTAGGGTCGGACCCGCTCCACCAATCCGATCGTTGCGTTTGAGAATCGCGCGGTCAGGTAAAGCTCCGTTCACCCTGAGCCTGTCGAAGAGCTGCTTACCACACATCCAGCGTCATCTGTCGCGTACGGGGTTTCGACAGGCTCAGCCCGAATGGGGTTACGATTGGATCAAACTTACCGGACGAGGCGAGAGGCACCCGGCCCCCTCCTGTTCACGACACGCAAAAACCGCCGCCCCGTCAGGAGCGGCGGTCGATTGCGGTCAGGCGCTTAACCCTTCTGCGAAAGGAACCCGGTCAGTTCGCTCTGCGACACCTTTTTGTTCTTGTCGGCATCAGCCTGCGCAAACGCCTGGTTCAGCCACGTCTTGGTGGCAGGCGAGGTCGCCTTGGTCGACGGGTCACTCGCCGTTTTCAACGCGACCATCCACGTGTCGAATTCCTTGGCGTTCAAATTGCCGTCGCCGTTCTTGTCATAAGTCGGGAATTCCTTCGTCACGACATCCGCCACCTGCGTCGCGGCGACTGGCTGGGCTGCAGCCGCATCCTGCGCTGGGGCAGAGGCCGAATCGGCCGGCTGCGCGGCCTGCATCGCAGTCGAATCCGAAGTAGCCGGGACCGATTGCGTGCTTTGCGGCGTCATGCTTTGCGCCGGTGCAGTCTGCGCCAGAGCAGGTGCAGAAACCGACATGACCCCAGCAAGAAGAACATATTTCAACATTGGATTGCTCCATCGCTTGTTTTGAACTCGTGATCGAAGGGGTGGTGCGTTTCACGCCGTTACCGACCCTAGCGATCGCCAATTCAACCACACAGCTACCGAAACGCTCCCGATTCGGCCGATTTGAAGGCGCGCCTTGTCCCTGCTAACGCGCAGGTCATCGCGGTTCGGAGCCGATTCCGCGATGGCCCGACCCTGCCGATCCAAGGAAATCCGATGATACCCCGCTATTCCCGCCCCGACATGGTCGCGATCTGGACGCCGGAGGCCCGGTTCCGCATCTGGTTCGAGATCGAGGCCCATGCAACCGACGCACTGGCCGAACTGGGCGTGGTGCCGAAGGAGGCCGCGGCGGCAATCTGGGAACGGGGCGCGTTCGAGGTCGATCGCATTGACGAAATCGAGCGCGAGACCAAGCATGACGTGATCGCCTTCCTGACGAACGTCGCCGAACATGTCGGCCCCGAAGCGCGGTTCATGCATCAGGGCATGACCTCGTCCGACGTGCTCGACACCTGCCTGTCGGTGCAGCTCGCACGGGCGAGCGATCTGCTACTCGCCGATCTCGACGCCTTGCTGGAGGTGCTGAAGCGCCGCGCGATCGAGCATAAGATGACGCCGACGATCGGCCGCAGCCACGGCATCCATGCCGAGCCTGTCACCTTCGGTCTCAAACTCGCGCAGGCCTATGCCGAATTCGCCCGCAACCGCGCGCGCCTCGTCGCGGCACGTGCCGACATCGCTACCTGCGCGATTTCGGGCGCGGTCGGCACCTTCGCCAATATCGATCCGTTCGTGGAGGCGCATGTCGCCGAGAAGATGGGCCTGACGATCGAACCCGTTTCGACCCAGGTCATCCCGCGCGACCGCCACGCGATGTTCTTCGCGACGCTGGCGGTTATCGCCTCGTCGATCGAGCGACTCGCGACCGAAATCCGCCATTTGCAGCGTACCGAGGTCCTGGAGGCCGAGGAGTTCTTCTCGCCCGGCCAAAAGGGCTCCTCGGCGATGCCGCACAAGCGCAACCCAGTGCTGACGGAGAACCTCACCGGCCTGGCCCGCATGGTGCGCGGCTATGTCACGCCGGCGCTGGAGAATGTGGCGCTGTGGCATGAGCGCGACATCAGCCATTCCTCGGTCGAACGCTATATCGGCCCCGACGCCACGATCACGCTCGACTTCGCGCTCGCGCGCCTGACTGGCGTGATGGACAAGCTCGTCGTCTATCCGGCTCGGATGGACAAGAATCTCAACAAGATGGGCGGCCTCGTCCATTCGCAGCGCGTGCTGCTGGCACTGACGCAAGCCGGGGTCAGCCGCGAGGACGCCTATCGCCTCGTGCAGCGCAACGCGATGAAAGTATGGGATTCGGACGGCGCGTTGTCGCTGATGGAATTGCTCAAGGCCGATCCTGAAGTGACGGCCGCGCTGTCGGTTGAGGAGATCGAGGACAAGTTCGACCTTGGTTATCATTTGAAGCACGTCGACACGATCTTCGCGCGGGTGTTCGGCAACGCACAGAAATTCGATTGATCTAATTTTTATCGATCCTTAATAATGATAACATCCGGGAGGACAAAGTTGAGCCGGCTTCTATATCTTACGCCTATCGCACTGGCGCTTGTCGGGTGCGGTGGTAGCTCGGGAACCAATACCGGGGTGGTAGCAACAGCTCCTACCACTCCTCCAACATCCTCACCTTCACCCTCTCCCTCATCCCCCTCACCTTCACCGACATCCCAAAGCTATCCAACCTTCGCGGCCCTGACCGGCGACCAGCAATATGCGTCCGCGTGCATCGGATATTCGCCGAGAGCTGCCGACAGGACACCCATTACCACGGGTTTTGCGGGATTCTCTCGCACGGGGTTGATCAGCTACAAGGCCGCGACGCAAGCGTACCTCGTATTCGCGCCAAACAACGTTCAGCAAACCTTTACGGCGGCCGACTTGCTCGCGGGCACCACCCCCGGGACGACGTCTTATTCAAAACCGTCACCTACTGCCGGAGCCACCGAAAGATTCTCTATTATTCAGCCCACCCCCGGTGGCACCGCAACAGACTATCTACGTGTCACCGTTGGCGATTTCGAAGGATCTCCCACCTCCGGGACGCGCGCGCGCACAAAATCATATTGCGTAATCGGGGTTGCTACCGCAGTTACCGATATCCCGTCCGCGTCAACTGTGTCGTTTACACGAGCATCGGTTCAGGGTGAGGCGCATGACATTAGAAGCGGAAGTCTAATTGTCTATTCTTTATCGGACAGCACCGCCACGATGACTGTCGATTTAACCACGGGCCAGTTCGTATCAAATTTGCATCTCATCGGCAGGACTGCTGGAGGAACGGTGGCAGATTTGGGGACCTTTGTGGAACAGGGTAGTATCGACGTGACCAATGCTGGGTTTTTCGGTTCAAATTCAGCGTTCGTTTCGGGACGAATTTCTCCGACGATTTACGGTGGTTTCTTTGGACCCCAGGGTAAGGAATTTGGTTACGTCGTTAGCGGAACAGAAAACACCATGACCAACCCAACTGATATTGGTTTGCTTGTAACTGCGGTCGTGGTCGGCAGCCGCTGATCCTGGAAGGGTGATTGGCGCGTTTTGCACGAGGATTTTGACCTCGCGGCCCGTATCAGTCGGCACACGCTGATCGCGCGCGCCGCGCTGGCGGTGGCTGCGCTCGCCTTTGCCTGGGGGGTGGCGCGGCTCGCGCTGCATGCGGCGGACGCGCTCGCTGATCCGTTCGGTCGCGATTATGGCGAGGGCGTCGTGTGGCAGCAGATGCTGCGCATCATCGACGGCACAGGCTATGCGCCGCTGCGAGAATTCCCGGCCTTCGTGTTCAATTATCCGCCGGTCTATCATTTATTGACGGCCGCGACGGCATCGACATTTGGGCTGGATCAGCTCTTCGCGGGCCGCTTGGTGTCGCTGGTCTCCACAATCATTGCTGCGGTTTTAGCCGGGGTGATGACCGCCACCGCGATCGGGCGGGGTGAGAGCCGACGTGTTCGCGCGGCCGCCGGTGCGGTCACCGCGCTGAGCTTCGTCACGCTGCCGCTTTGGCTCACCTCGGCGCTGCTGATGCAGATCGACATGCTGGCACTCGCGTTCACGATGGCCGGACTGGTGCTAGTCGTGCGTGCGGTCGAGCGGCCAAACCTCGCAATCGCCGCGGGCGTGCTGTTCACGATCGCGCTCTACACCCGCCAGACCAGCCTCCCTGCCCCCACTGCCACGTTCCTGATCCTGCTGATCGCCCGCCCGCGCGCCGCGTGGCTGCTGCTCGGCAGTGCAATTCTGTCGTCGAGCGCCGCGCTCGGTCTGATCCAGGCTACGCAGGCGCCCGCGTTCCTGACCAACATCATTTTCTACAATCTCAACCGGATCGCCTGGGACCATGCGACCAAGGTGCTGCTGGTGCTGCTCGCCAATATCGTGCCGATCGCGCTCGGCGGGATCGGGTTTGCGGCAACGATGCGACGGCTCGATCCGCGCGACTGGCGGACCTGGCGCGATCGGATGGCGCGCGAAAGCGGGCTGGCGGCCAGCGCGGTCGTGCTGTTGATGGTCGTCATCAAGACGCTGATGCTGCCGATGATACTGAAATCCGGGGCGAACGACAATTATTTGATCGACTGGTTTGTAGGGTTGGCGATCCTGATCGGCATCGCGATCGTTCCCGTCATCCGCGCTGCGACCGCACAACCGTCCGTACCGAGCGGGGTGCTGCTGCTTCTTATCGGCTTAGGGTTGCCGATCCAGATGCTCGACCCGCCGCTCGTGCCTGTGCCCACCGCTGCCGAGAATCTTGCGGAAATGCAGGCGCTGGTAGCGCGCGTGCGGGCGAGTGATAAGCCGGTGGTGAGCGACGATATGGTGCTGCTCCGTCGCGCCGGGCAATCCGTGGTGTGGGAACCCGCGATGATCGCCGAACTGGGCAGCGCTGGCGTTTATGATCAAGCTCGGCTCGCGATGCACGTCCGGCGGGGCGCCTTCGGGTTCTTCGTGACTCACGGCGAGCGCGGCGATTTGATCTACGACCAGCGCTTCACCCCAATCATCGCCGACGCAATCGACGCCGCCTATCCGCGACGCGAACGGGTGGGGCCGCTGACACTGCACTTGCCGCGCTGAAATCGTACTTCGTCGGCCCGCGACACACGCTTAGCCGCGAATTGAATTCCTACTGCAGAAGGGGATGATTGCATTTGCTGCATGTGCGAAGGCATGTAATTAAATTGCGCGACCGGGCAATAATCTCCAGATGTGTCGGCGCCGGAACGATCCGGCACACGGAGACCCAATATGCGCATTATCGAAAAGCTGGCCAGCGGCCTGATCGCCGCGGCCGGTGTCGCGCTGTTGGTTGAGGTCACCTTGATCCTCTAACCCATCAGCCCAAACCGCCCCTACGCATGTCGGGGCGGCCAGGGCTGTGGTCGGGATTCTAAGCCGGGCGGCGAGCTATTCGCCTGCGCCGGGTCAGCCCCAGGCGCTTTTCATTTTTTTGAAGAAGCCCGTGCTTTGCGGGCACTCTTTGCCCGTCTCGGTCGCGCGGAATTCCTCCAGCAACTCACGCTGGCGGCCGGTAAGGTTGCTTGGTGTTTCGACTTCGATCCGAATCACTAGGTCACCGCGACCGCGACCTTGCAGCACGGGCATACCGGCACCGCGCTGCCGCAATTCGCGGCCGCTTTGCGTGCCTGCCGGGATCTTGATCGGGTGACGTACCCCGTCCGGCCCGGGAATATGGATTTCCCCGCCGAGTGACGCGGTCGTGAAGCTGATCGGCGTCCGCGCGTAAAGTGTCGTGCCCTCGCGCTCGAACAGCGGATGCCGCGCAACGTGCAGGAAAATATAGAGATCTCCCGCCGGTGCACCACGCAAACCGGCCTCGCCCTCGCCGGTCAAACGCACACGCGTACCCTCGTCAACCCCGGGCGGGATGTTGACGGTGCGCGTCTTGGTCTTCTCGACCCGACCCTCGCCGCGGCAATTGCCGCACGGATCGGCGATCGTCTGTCCCGCACCGTGGCACGACGGACATGTCCGCTCGACAACGAAGAAACCCTGTTGCGCCCGCACTTTACCGTGGCCGTGGCAGGTCGCGCAGGTCTTGGCCGAAGTGCCCTTGGTCGCACCGCTGCCGTTGCAGATGTCGCACGCGCTGGTAACGTCGATCGTGATCTCGGTCGCCTTGCCGTGAAACGCGTCTTCGAGCGTGATTTCCATGTCATAGCGCAAATCGGCACCACGCCGCGGACCCGACGCGCCACCGCGCTGCCCGCCCATGAATTCGCCAAAGATATTCTCGAAAATATCGGAGAACGCGCTGAAATCCTGCGGGCCGGCGCCACCACCCTGCTTGAACGCGGCATGGCCGTAGCGATCGTAGGCCGCCCGCTTCTGCGGATCCTTCAGGCAATCATAGGCTTCGCTGATCGACTTGAAGCGCGCTTCGGAATCCTTGCAGCCGGGGTTCTTGTCCGGGTGATAGCGCATCGCCAGACGGCGATAGGAGGATTTGAGCGTGCCCTCATCGGCATCGCGCTCGCATTCCAGCAGTTCGTAATAATCAACTTCGGTGCTCATGCTTGGCCCCCGCCCTGTCCGCCGCCCGTGCAATTCTGCACGGGCGGCGGGAGGTGCGCATCAGTTTTACGCTTTGGATTCATCGACTTCGGAGAATTCCGCGTCGACGACGTCTTCCTTGGGAGCTTCCGCCTCACCCGCCGGAGCGGCTTCGGCCTGAGCCTGCTTTTCATAGATCGCCTGACCGAGCTTCATCGCCACCTGCTGGAACTTCTCGCTCTCGGCCTTCATCGCTTCAGCATCGTCGCCCTCGAGAACGGTCTTGGCAGCGGCAATCGCTGCTTCGATTTCACCCTTCAGGCTTGCATCGATCTTGTCGGCGTTGTCGGCCAACTGACGCTCGGTGGTGTGGACCAGACCATCCAGCGTGTTGCGAGCTTCCGCCGCAGCACGCCGCTTCTTGTCCTCTTCGGCGAACTGCTCGGCGTCGCGCACCATCTGCTCGATGTCGCGCTCGGAGAGACCACCCGAAGCCTGGATGCGGATCTGCTGCTCCTTGCCGGTGCCCTTGTCCTTTGCCGACACGTTGACGAGGCCATTTGCGTCGATGTCGAACGTCACCTCGATCTGCGGCACGCCGCGCGGTGCCGGCGGGATGCCGACCAAGTCGAACTGGCCGAGCAGCTTGTTGTCCGCCGCCATTTCGCGCTCGCCCTGGAATACCCGGATGGTGACGGCCTGCTGGTTGTCGTCCGCGGTCGAATAGGTCTGCGACTTCTTGGTCGGGATCGTGGTGTTGCGATCGATCATGCGGGTGAACACGCCGCCCAGCGTCTCGATGCCGAGCGACAGTGGCGTGACGTCGAGCAGCAGCACGTCCTTGACGTCACCCTGCAGCACGCCCGCCTGGATCGCGGCACCCATCGCCACGACCTCATCGGGGTTCACGCCCGAATGCGGTTCTTTGCCGAAGAAGTCCTTCACCACCTGACGCACCTTGGGCATGCGAGTCATGCCGCCAACCAGGACGACTTCGCTGATGTCGGCTGCCTTGACGCCCGCATCGGCCAGGGCCTTGCGGCACGGCTCGAGCGTACGCTGGATCAGGTCGTCGACCAAGCGCTCGAGGTCCGAACGGGTGATCTGCTTGACCAGATGCTTCGGGCCGGTCGCGTCCGCCGTGATGAAGGGCAGGTTGACTTCGGTCGTCGCTGCCGACGACAGCTCGATCTTCGCCTTTTCGGCCGCTTCCTTCAGACGCTGCAGCGCCAGCTTGTCCTTGGTGAGATCGATCCCTTCGGCCTTCTTGAAATCTTCCGACAGGAAATTCAGCAGCTTGTTGTCGAAATCTTCGCCGCCGAGGAAGGTATCGCCATTGGTCGCCTTCACTTCGAACACGCCGTCACCGATCTCGAGAATCGAGATGTCGAACGTGCCGCCGCCAAGGTCATAGACCGCGATCGTCTTGTTGGTGTCCTTGTCGAGGCCATAAGCGAGTGCGGCTGCCGTCGGCTCGTTGATGATGCGCAGCACTTCGAGGCCCGCGATCTGACCGGCGTCCTTGGTCGCCTGGCGCTGCGCGTCGTTGAAGTACGCCGGAACGGTAATAACCGCCTGCGTGACGGTCTCGCCGAGATACGCCTCGGCGGTTTCCTTCATCTTCTGCAGCGTGAACGCGCTGATCTGCGACGGGCTGTAATCCTTGCCGCCGGCACCGACCCAAGCGTCGCCATTGTTGCCCTTAACGATCTTGTAGGGGACCAGTTCGGTGTCCTTCTTGGTGATCGGATCGTCATAGCGACGACCGATCAGACGCTTCACCGCGAAGATCGTGTTCTCGGGGTTGGTGACCGCCTGGCGCTTGGCCGGCTGGCCGACCAGCCGCTCGCCATCCTTGGCGAACGCGACGATCGACGGCGTGGTGCGTGCGCCTTCCGCATTTTCGATCACCTTGGGCTTGCCGCCTTCCATCACGGATACGCAGCTGTTGGTAGTGCCGAGATCGATTCCGATAACTTTTGCCATTTGGTCCTCTGAGGCCCCCGTCTGTCAAAAAAATTGCCATTCCGCCGCGCCCTTACGATAAGCGACGCGACACTCACCCGGCGGATATAGGTGGGCTTTCGCTTGTCGCAAGATTTCACCGCACGTACAGAAGCGCCCATTGTTCCCAACATGGGAGAAAGTCATTGTTCTGCCGGTTCGTCTGTGTCGCCCTTCTGCCGCTCGCCGCGTGCACCCAACCCCCACCCGCGCTGTCGGTCGACAAGGGCTACATCCGCCTGAACGCTGTGCCCAGCCGCCCGGCGGTCGCCTATTTCACGATCCACGGCGGCACCTCCGACGTGACGCTGCTGTCGGTTACCAGCCCGGTATCGGTCAAAGCCGAACTGCATGAATCCATGAACCACGCGGGCATGGCGATGATGAAGCCGATAGGCGATTTCCCGATTCGTGCCGGTTCTACCAACGTCTTTGCTCCTGGCGGCAAGCATTTGATGCTGTTCGATATGAATCCGGGGATCAAACCGGGTCGCGCGGTCAAGCTGACCTTCACCTTCTCGAACAATCAGCGGATCGATCTCGGCGTGCCAACGATCGCGGCGGGCGCGCCCGCGCCAACCGAGTGACGGCACGCCCGCTCACGGCGGGTGAGATCGCCCTCGCCCGCAGCGTGTTCGGCGATGCGATCGATTATGCGCCCGTTCGCATCGAGCAGCGCAAATGGGCGTTCTTCCAGCCGCGCGAAACGGTGATGGCGCCGACCGGGTGTATCCACTTCCACCCCAAGGGCACGCGCTACCGCGAGGATTTCGCGTGCGGCAATCTGGACGATCAGGGGCTGCTGATCCACGAACTAACCCATATCTGGCAAAGCCAGAGCGGGATCTATCTTCCGCTGCGCCGACACCCCTTCTGTCGCTACGATTATGCGGTCCGCACCGGCTGGCCGCTCAAGCGCTACGGGATCGAGCAGCAGGCCGAGATTGTGCGGCATACGTTCGTGCTACGCCACGGCGGTTTCATCCGCGGGGCGGCGGCACTTTCGACCTACGAGAGCATCCTGCCGTTCCACCCGGCCTAGGACTCGTCAGAAGGTCGCCCAATCGTCGCTGCCCGCACCGGCAGTTTGCAGGACCGGGGCGGCGCGGGCCGAAGCGTTCGGCGCGGCGCGTGAACCAATCGGAGCGTTCGACCGGCGCGGTTGACCGGCAACCTTGAAGCGAGCAGCTTGGTCGGACAGTGCGGCCACCTCAGACGTCAGATTGCGGGCGGCCGCGGACGTCTGTTCGACCATCGCCGCATTCTGTTGCGTCGCCTGATCCATCGCACTCACCGCCGAGCTAATCTCGGTGATCGCTGTCGACTGCGCTTGGTTATCGGTCGCAATACCCGCAAGCAGCGTGTGAACCTCGCCGACGTCGCTCGAAATATCCGCTAGCGCCCCATCGACCCGCAAGACGCGCTCCACCGCCGTCCCGATTTCGGCCTGGGTCGCGGTAAGCTGATCGCGGGCGCGCCCGGCCTCTTCCTCGGCGCGCATGGCGAGCGCGGAGACAAGATCGGCGACCACCGCAAAACCTCGCCCGGCATCCCCGGCGCGCCCGGCCTCGACCGCCGCGTTCATCGCCAGAACCCGCGTCTGGAAGGCGATCTTGTCGAGGCCCTCGATCACGCTGTCGATGCCCTTGGCGCTCTCGCTGACCCGCGTCATGGCCTGAACCGCCTCGTCGGTAATTTCGCGGCCCCCAGCGACGGTCGTCATGGCACCATCGGCGCGCTTCACGGTGCTGTCAGCGGCGACGGCGGTTGCCTGCAGCCGCTGATTCATCTGCGTGATGGCGGCGCTTGTTTCTTCCAAACTGGCCGCGTTGCCCTCCGTGCGGCGGGCCAGATCCTCGCTGGCGCGCGCAATTTCGTGCGATCCGGTCGAGATCATCGCCGCGCTCTCGGTGACCGAACTGATCAGCGCGCGGAGGCCGACGACGGCGTCGTTGAAATTGTCCTTAAGCGCTGTGAAGGGCGCGTGCAGTTCGGCGCGTACTTCGGCGGTCAGATCACCACTGGCAAGCGCATCGAGCCCGCTGCCGAGGCTGTCGACGATCAACTGCGCCTGCGCATGTTTGGCGTCTTCGGCCGTCTGCAACTGATTGCGGAAGTCTAGCATCGCGCGCGCCATGTCGCCAAGTTCATCCCCGCGCTCGACCCCGCCGACCTCCGCCGACAGATTACCCCTGCCGAGCTCGCGCATCGTGCCGGACAGGGTCTCGATCGGCCGCACGACGTGGCGGACCGCGAGCTTTATGAGACCCAATGTACTGGCGGCACCGAGGCCCATCGCCAGCACGAGTACGATCATAGCGACCACGCCGATGGTCCTGCCGCTTTCAGCCGAACGCTTCGCGTTGAGGGTGATCGCTTCCGACGCTTCCGCCATCGACACTTCGAGCGTGCGAAACTGGTCGAAGAATTGCGGCAGGCTTTTGCGCGCAGCCGCCGGGTCAACCTTCGCGCGCTCGATAATTGCCGTCGCCGCCGTGGCATAAAGCTCCATCGGAGCGTCCAATTTAGAGGTTGCCGCCTCGACGTCGGGTGCGCCCTTATATTCACGGTCCGCCTGAATGCCGGCCCGCAAATCCTTCAAATGTTCGTCAAAATCCTTGCTGATCTCATCGCGCTTCAGTCCGCTATCCGGGTCGGCGGCCTGCAACATGCCGAGGACATCGCTGCGCACCGCATCGTGCATCATGTCGGCAAGTTCGTGGTTGGAGAGCAACACCGCGGACGTTTCCTGCCGCGCAAGCGCCGAGGATTGCACCCACGTGGCGCCGATGCCGGTCAGACCGCACAGCAGGATCATGCCGAGCAAGACAGTAGCAGCGCGCTTGATCGATTGATCAAGCGGCATTCGCGTTAGCGCGTCTCCGTATCCAAAGGATGCCATCGTTCGGTCTTCCTGCATGCGCGGCTTAAGTTAACCTATAATAGGATGAGATTTGGGTTGGATGCGCTGCGATGACCTTTCCCTCCGTTCGGCTGACGCCACTGCTCTTCTTGACGGCCCTTTGCGCTTGTCCAGAAATGGCGCATTCTCAAGTAATTGAGCCATCCAGCGACTCGCCCGAGCGCCCGATCACCTTTACCGGTCGCTACGTCATCGATTTGATGGGCGTCGCGTCGGGCGGGGAACAGCGCGGGCGGCGCGTGCTTGGAAATCTGGAGCTGACGGCCGATGCCGACTTTGACCGCCTGATCGGCTGGCACGGCGCGCGGGCCCACCTTCACATGCTCGACAATCACGGCCGCGGCCTGAACGATCTGGCCGGCACGGTGCAGGGGGTCAACAATATCGAGGTGACCGACGGGCGGCTGAAGCTTTATGAGGCCTGGCTCGAACAAAGCTTAGCGCACGGTCGCGCCGCCCTCCTGCTCGGCCTGTCCGATCTGAACGCCGATTTCTATCAGAACGATGCGGCGGGATTGCTGATCGCGCCCGCGTTCGGAATCGGATTGGAACTGTCGGCCACCGGCCCCAATGGGCCGTCGATTTTTCCGTCGACCGCACTGACCGCGCGGTTGAATGTCGCGCTCGGCAAATCCGGGTACGTCCGCGTGGCGGCGGTCAACGCGCGCGCCGGGGTCCTGGGCGACGAGGCCGGAGTCGATGTTTCGATGCAGGACGGTGCGCTGCTGATCGCGGAGGCCGGCACCACGCACAATGGCAAACTGGCGGTCGGCGCATGGCGCTATACGCGGCGGCAGGATGATCTGCGGGCAGTAGACGCCAATGGTGATCCGGTGCGGCGCATTTCGATGGGGGCCTATGTCCTGGTCGAGCATCGCCTGCTGGGCGACGATACCCGCGGGATCGACATGTTCTTGCGCGCCGGCGTGTCGGACGGAAAGACCACCTCTTTCTCAGGCGGCGCGCAGATTGGCGTGCTTGGACGCGGGTTGATTCCGGGGCGCCCGGATGGGCAGTTCTCGTTGGGCATTGCGTATGGCGTGCTGTCGCGCGGCTTCCGCGATACACTCCGCGACACGGGCGAGGAGCCGGAAGCGGGTGAGACCGGGGTCGAGATTACCTATCAGGATAAGCTCGCGCCCTTCCTGTCGGTGCAGCCCGATCTGCAATATATCCGCCGTCCCTATGCCGGTGCGGGCAGGCGCGACACGCTCGTCGTCGGGTTACGCCTGATCGCAAGCTTCGACCGCCACTAAGACGCTGAGATCAGGCTGCCAGCTCGGCACGATCTTCGGCCAGGGGCAGCGTCAGCAGCGCGACTGCGCCCGTGCCCGGCCCATCGCTCTCAAGTTTCAGCCCGCCGCCCATCGCGTTCATCGAATTGGCACACCAATGCAGTCCGAGCCCGCCCGATTTGTGTGCGCGCGACGAATAGCCGCGCTGGAACAACGTCGGCGTCCGCTCCGCCGAGAAGCCTTCGCCGTCGTCGCGGATCGCGATCCTGGCTCCGCCCCCTACTCGATCGATCGTCACGGTGATGCTGCCGCTTGCGGTCCCCTTCGCGGCGATCGCATCGGCGGCGTTCGAAAACAGGTTCCCGATCACCTGGCTCAGGATGATCCGACTGGCGAGCACGTGGCATGGATGAGCCGGAAAGTTGAAGGCGATCGACACGTTGCCCGAATAGCGTGCGATCGTCGCATTCTTGGCAATGATCTCGGTCACGTCGCAGGGTTCAACCGGCGGGCGTTCGTGCGCGGCGCTTTGCTGCGCGCCGATGATTTCGAGGACATGGCTCATCGCCTCGCGTCCGATCTGAAGCTCCGCCCGGCGCGCCTCCCGGTCGCGGGCCTCCGCGTCGAGCGCGGCGGTGACGAAGGCGAGCAGCTTGGCCTGCCGCGCCGCGGGCAGATCGGTCTTGGCGAGTTCGCCCAACGCACGGTCCAGCACGGCGCGATCGATCGGCGGCCCTTGCGCGATCCCTTGCGACAGGATCGTGCTGATCGGATTGAGCGCGTTACGCACGTTGTGCATCACTGCGACCGCGCTTTCACTCTTGCCCAGCGCGAAGCTCTGCACCTCGAGTTTCTCGCGCAGATCCTTCAATTGCTGCAGCATCGCGTTGAAACTGTTGCCGAGCGACCCGATTTCGTCCTTGCGCACTTCATCCGGCAACAGGCTGAGCGAGCCGGAGGCGCGCACCACCTGCATATGGCTTTCCACCCGCGCCAGCGGCCGCAGCACCAGCGTCGTGATCATCCGCCGCAACATCGCGAGCACGAACAGCAGCAAGAGCGTCGAGCCCGCCACCGCCAGCCATAACATCCGCCGACCGAGCACTGACACGTCGCGCGGGACGCTGAACACCGCGCTCGCCACGGCATTGCCGTCGCTGCCACGGATCGGCACCGCGATCCGCATCGTCGTGCGCGCGGAAATAATCTGGTCCGTATCCGGCGCATTGGCGAGATCGATCGTCGCGGGCAGTTGCAAGATATCCGACAGCGCCGCCGAGGTGACGCGCCGTGCCATCAGCACATAGCCGCGCGGCTCGCCCGTCCCGTCGCTGCGCCGTACCTTGGCCACGCCGACGGCCGCCAATTCTCCGCCGAGCCGCAGATAATAGCTGCCTGAGCTCCGCTCGCCGAGGAACTTCCGAAAATCGCTTTTCACGAGCGCGGCGGAAAACGCCGCCCGCTGATCGGGCCGGTCGACGTTGCGCGCCGCATCGCGCCACCGCACGATCACGATCCGCCCGTCATTGCCGACATAGGCCATGCCATCGACGTTGAGATTGGCCATGGCAAGCGGCGAGAAACTCTCGCGTTCGAACTCCGGGTTGGGCCGCGCCATATAGTCGTAGCTGGAAGTCCAGTCGCCATAATCGCGCACTGCGCCTTCGACCTTGCGCGCGAAGTCGCCGAGCGCTGCCCGGGTCCGTTCGACATGCGCGTCGATCGATTTGGTTTCGAGCTGGTTGAAGCTCGGGATGATCAAGGCGGCAAGCAAGGCGGTCAGGGCGATCGAGCCGACCAGCCCGACCCCGGTCAGGATCAGGACGAGCTTTGCGCCAAGCGAGCTGGGATTGCGCCACCGCCCCACCCTGCTCCGCACGCCGTTCTGCACGGTCCGGAGCGGAGCCATCATCCGTGCGTCCCGTTACCCGGTTCCACGTCCGTGGCGTCGTCGTCCGACGCCAGGGGATTGGGGAGGAATCGCGCCTCGGCGATCTCGCGTGCAACGTCCTGCGAGATCGGGCGCGAGAGCAGATAGCCCTGCATATGGCTGCACCCGGCGACGCGCAGTGCCTGCAATTGCGCTTCGGTCTCGACGCCCTCCGCCACCACGCCCAGGCCGAGCGCGCGGCCGAGATGGATGATCGAATGCACGATCGCGGCGGATTCCCGCTCGCGACCCATGCCGTCGATGAAGCTGCGGTCGATCTTCAGGCAATCGAGTGCGAACTTGCGGATGTTGTAGAGCGATGAGTAGCCCGTCCCGAAATCGTCGAGCGCGATGCGGAAGCCCATCTGGCGCAGCTTGTAGAGCGTCTCCGCCGCACGATCGGCATCGTCGAAAATCGCAGTCTCGGTAATCTCGATCTGCACGCGCTGCGGTGCCACGCCAGCGCGCTGCACGCTTTCGACCAAACGCCCGACGAAATTGTGGCGGCGGAACTGGCGCGGCGAGAAGTTCACCGAGACATATTGAGTCGGCCATTCGGCGAGAACCTTCAGCGATTCGGACAGCACCCAATCGCCCAGTTCGTGGATTAGGTTCGATTCCTCGGCGATCGGGATGAACACCGCCGGGCTGATCGGCCCGTGATCCTCGGTGTTCCAGCGCAGCAGCGCCTCGAATCCGACGACTTCAAGCTCCTCGCGGGCGACGATCGGTTGATAGACAAGGCTCAGTTCGCCCTTGGCGATCGCGCGCGACAGGCCGCCTTCGATGGCGCGGCGCAGGCGGATATTTTCGTCCATGCCCTCGTCGAACACGCGGACGACCCCGCGCCCGTCACGCTTGGCATCGTTGAGCGCCAGATCGGCGCGGCGCATCAGGTCGGTAGGGTCGCGGCTTTCGCCGGGCTCGGTCACGATCAGGCCGATCGACGCCCCGCCCTGCACCGAATTGCCCAGCACCTTGAACGTGCCCGAACAGGCCTTCAGGATGCGCGCGCATTCCATCTCCGCGGCTTCGGTGCCCGGCGAATCGAACAGCAGCCCGAATTCGTCACCGCCTAGCCGCGCGACCAGCCCGCCCGCCGGAATATTCGCCTGCAGCACCCCGCAGATGAGGCGGATCAGCTCGTCCCCAGCCAGATGGCCAAGCGTGTCGTTGACCAGCTTGAAGCGATCGAGATCGACCATCGCCACCGCGAAATGCGCGTCGCTGCGCGCGCGATCGGTCAGCGCGCGGCGGAAGGCGAGCCGGTTTGGCGCTTCGGTCAGCGAATCATGGTTCGCCATGTGGATCGCGCGGCTTTCGTTCGCGGCGAGTTCATGGCCCTGTTCCTGCAACTGCACGACCTGCGCCGCGAGCAATTCGCGCGCCTCGGCCAGTTCGCGGTCGCCCTGCCAGCGATGCGCCAGCGCGGTCGCCATCTGCGCGACCTCGGCAACCTCGAACGGCTTGGCGATGTAGAAGATCTTGTCCGCCGGACCCGCCGCCTTCGAAATCTCGATCGGCGAGAAATCGGAGAAGCCGGTGACGATGACGAGGTTGATATTGGGATCGAGCGCGCGGATGCGCGCCGCGGTTTCCTTGCCGTCGATGCCTGGCGGCATGCGCACGTCGATGAACGCGACCGCAAAGGGATTACCGTCGCGCAGCGCGGCCTGGACCGCGGCGACGCCGTCCAGCCCCTGCATCGCATGAGTCAGTTGGAAATCGGGACCAGCCTCATCAGCCGCGCTATCGTCGTCCCCGAACAGTTCGGCCGCCATCGCGTCCAGCGCGCCCGCATCGGCGGAAACCGGCGCAAAACTGCGCCGATAGCTGTCGTGCATGGCCGGTTCGTCATCGACGATCAGAATTCGCATATCGGTACCGCCCGTAATATCATCGGGCGCTCCCGCCCGTTGCATCGGGGTAAGCGGATGCGGTTAAAGCCGCGTAAACGACGTAACTTAGCCGAGCGCGCGGACGCCGAGTTCGACCGCGCCGAGTGGCCCTGCCATATCGCCGAGCGCTGCGGGCACGACATAGTCTTCGATCGGCAGCAATCCCGGTGCGGCGACATAGCCGCTTAGGCTGTCCACCAGCTTCGTGCGGATCGCCGGGAACAGGTGCGGCGTGCCGACCATGACTCCGCCGCCCAGCACGATCCGGCGCGGGATGCCGGTGAGCACCAGCATGTGGCACAGCTGCGCGAGCGTATGCGCGACGCCGTCCCACGCGGCATGATCGGGCGGCAGATCCTGTGCCGGCATCCCGGAGCGCGCCCGGATCGCACTGCCCGAGGCAAGCCCCTCGACGCACGCGCCGTGGAACACGCATGACCCGGGCCAGTCGTCGCCAGCCGCGCGTGCCGGGCGGATATGGCCAAGTTCGGGGTGCGTCAGCCCGGCAACCGGACGATCGCCCAGCACCAGACCAACGCCGACGCCGGTGCCGACCGTGATATAGGCATGGTCCGACACATCGCGCGCGGCACCCCAGCGGCCCTCGCCGAGCGCAGCGCCATTCACATCGCTGTCGAACCCGAACGGTACACCAGCGACGCGGGATAGCCGCGCGGCGACATCGGTGTCCGACCAGCCGGGCTTGGTGGTTGCAGTGATGAAGCCGAAGTCGGACGCTCCGCGATCAAGCGACACCGGCCCGAAACTGGCGATGCCGAGCGCATCATAGCCAGACCAGCGCCGCAGCACCTGTTCGACCGCGCCGAGCGTCTCGTCGGACGTGGTCGTCGGAATGCTCACCCGATCGCACACGTCGTCCGGACCGCTGGCCAGGACGCAGATAACCTTCGTTCCGCCGAGCTCGACCCCGGCGATCAGCGGCTCCCTCACTCCACGGTAACCGACTTGGCGAGATTGCGCGGCTGGTCGACGTCGGTGCCCTTGATCACCGCGACATGGTACGCGAGCAACTGCACCGGGACAGCGTAGATCAGCGGCGCGATCAGCGGATGGACCTTCGGCATGGTGATCGTCGCCAGGCAATTTTCGCCCGCCGCCTGAACCCCGTCATAATCGGAGATCAGCACGACCTTTCCGCCGCGGGCCTGCACCTCCTGCATGTTGCTGACGGTCTTGTCGAACAACGGGCCCGACGGCGCGATGACGATGACCGGGACATTCTCGTCGATCAGCGCGATCGGGCCATGCTTCATCTCGCCCGCGGCATAGCCTTCGGCATGGATGTAGCTGATTTCCTTGAGCTTCAGCGCCCCTTCCAGCGCGAGCGGATAATCCGTACCGCGACCGAGATAGAGCACGTCGCGCGCGCCGGCCACCAGATGCGCCATCGCCTGGATCGTCTCGTCATAGGCAAGCGCGCCGTTGAGCGCGGCGGGCGCCTCGGCGAGGTGATGGACGATCGCCTTTTCTTCCTGCGCCGTCATCCGTCCCTTGGCCTTCGCAAGATTGGCGGCGAGCGCGGCGAGCACTGCAAGCTGGCAGGTGAACGCCTTGGTCGAGGCAACCCCGATTTCCGGCCCGGCGTGGGTCGGCAGCAGCAAGTCGGCCTCGCGCGCCATCGAACTGGTGGGGACGTTGACGACCGCGGCGATCGTCTGTCCCTCGGCCTTGGCATGACGCAGCGCGGCGAGCGTGTCGGCCGTCTCGCCCGACTGGCTGATCACGATCATCAGTCCGCCCGGCTCCATCACCGGCGCGCGGTACCGGAATTCGGATGCGACATCGAGATCGACCGGCACGCGCGCGAATTGCTCGAACCAGTATTTGGCGACCATGCCGGCATAGAAGCTGGTGCCGCAGGCAACGATCGTGACGCGCTTGATCGTGGACAGGTCGAATTCGGGAATGGGGAGCGTGATCTTCTCTTCCATCCGCTGGAGGTACGAGCGTAGCGTCTGCGCGACGACGATCGGCTGCTCGTAGATTTCCTTGAGCATGAAGTGGCGGTGATTGCCCTTGTCGATCAGCGCACCGGTCACGCCGGAGATCGTGATCGGGCGCTCGACCGCCATATTGTCTTTGTCGAAGATCTTCGCGCCTTCGCGGGTGATGACGACCCAGTCGCCTTCCTCGAGGTACGAAATGCGTTGCGTCAGCGGCGCGAGCGCGAGCGCGTCGGAGCCGAGATAGGTCTCGCCATCGCCATAACCGACCACCAGCGGCGATCCGAGCCGCGCGCCGATCAGCAGTTCGGGATGCTGGCGAAACAGGATCGCCAGCGCGAACGCGCCGTGCAGGCGCGGCAGAACCTCGGCCACGGCATCGGCCGGGCTCATCCCGCCCTCGACCTTTTCGCTGATGAGGTGTGCGACGACTTCGGTGTCGGTCTCGCTCGTGAAGGTACGCCCCCGCGCGATCAGTTCGTCACGCAAGGGTTTAAAATTCTCGATGATACCGTTGTGGACCAGCGCCACCTCCTCGGTGGCGTGCGGATGCGCATTGTTGGTGGTCGGCCCGCCATGCGTCGCCCAGCGCGTGTGCGCGATGCCGACCTCACCCGCGAGCGGCGACGTCGCGAGTTCGCGCGCCAGATTGATCAGCTTGCCCGAGGCGCGCCGCCGGTCGATCGCCCCGCCATCCACCGTCGCGATGCCCGCGGAATCATAGCCGCGATATTCCAGCCGCCGGAGACCGTCGAGCAGACGTTCCGCAACGGGTTCCTTGCCGATGATGCCAACGATACCGCACATATTCCGTAACTCCGTTGCCCGCCGCTGGGCTATTTCTTCGCCGCCGCCTTCTTCGCCGCCATCGCATCGCGGAAGCGCTTGCCCCAGCCCGGGCTTGCTTCCTGCTTGCCGCGCGCGATGGCCAGCGCATCGGCTTCGACATCCTTGGTGATGACCGACCCCGCGCCCACCGTGGCACCAGCGCCGATCGTCACTGGCGCGACGAGGGCCGAATTGGAACCGATGAAAGCCCCTGCTCCGATAACGGTCTTATATTTGAAAAATCCGTCGTAATTGCAGGTGATCGTGCCCGCGCCGATATTGGCTTCCGCGCCGACCTCGGCATCACCGAGATAGGTCAGGTGGCTCGCCTTTGCACCAGGCCCGAGCGTCGCCTTCTTCATTTCGACGAAATTGCCGACCTTCGATTTCTCGCCCATCACCGCGCCTGGGCGCAGCCGCGCGAACGGGCCCACCTCCGCCTTCGCGCCAACCGTCGCGCCTTCGATATGACTGAAGGCGTGAATCGTCGCGCCATCGCCGATGCTGACGCCGGGACCGAAAAACACGTTAGGCTCGATCACCACGTCGCGCCCAATCACCGTGTCATGCGCGAACCACACCGTCTCGGGGGCGATCAGCGTCGCGCCATCCGCCATCGCTTGGGCGCGACGCGTTGCCTGCCAAGAAGCCTCGACGTCTGCGAGTTCGCCGCGGCTATTGACCCCGGCGACTTCGGCTGCGCCAGTCTCGATCACCGCCGAGCGGCGCCCATCCGCCGCCGCGAGCATCACCACGTCGGGCAGATAATATTCACCCGCCGCATTGTCGTTGCCGACGCGCGCCAGCAGCGGGAACAGATCGGCGCTGCGCACCGCCATCAGGCCGGAATTGCACAGATCGACCGCACGCTCGGCGTCGGTCGCATCCTTATATTCGACCATCTTGTCGATGATGCCGTCGGTCGCGATGATGCGGCCATAGGCGGCGGCATCGGCGGGACGGAAACCGAGCACGACGATGGCAGGCGCGTCGTCCGCATTGAGCCGGTCGATCATCGCCTGCATCGTTGCCGAGGTGACGAGCGGCACGTCGCCGTACAGGATCAGCACATCGCCATCGAACCCGGCGAGCGCCGCTTCGGCCTGCGCCACCGCATGGCCGGTGCCTAGCTGCTCGGCCTGCAGCGCCGTCGCGATGCCGAGCGGCGAGACCGCCGCCTCGACTTGTTCGCGCCCGGCCCCCGTCACAACGACGGTGCGCTCCGCCTTCAATGCCGAAACCGCCGCGATCAAATGCAGCAGCATCGGCCGCCCCGCGATCGGGTGCAGCACCTTGTGCAGGTCGGACTTCATGCGGGTGCCCTTGCCCGCGGCAAGGATGATGGCGGCGAGAGGTCGGCTCATGGACACAGCCCTGCCACGACAGTCTTGCCAATTCCATAGCAACCCTGTCAGGCACCGCCGCATGACGAAGAATTCATTCCAGATCGTCGGGTTCGACCTCGATGGCACACTAGTCGACAGCAGCGGCGACCTGACCGCAGCGGTCAACGATACGCTCGCCTTTGCCGGGCGCCCGCTGCTGACGGTGGAGCAGGTCAAGACGATGGTCGGCGGCGGCGCGAAGCATATGCTGTCGCAGGGGCTGGAGGCGACAGGCGGTTGCACGCCGGAGGAATTCCGGCCGCTCTACAAACGGATGCTGGCCTATTACGGGGAGCATGTGTCGGTCCGCACGCGGCCCTTCCCGGGCGTGCTTGCGGCGCTCGACCAGCTCGATGCGATGGGCATCAAGAGCGCGATCGTCACCAACAAGTTCGAGTCGCTCGCGCGCCGATTGCTCGCCGATCTTGGGCTGACCGAACGGTTCGCCTGCATCATCGGCGGCGACACGATGGGCCCCGGCCTGTCCAAGCCGCACCGTGCTCCGATCGACGAGATGATCCGGCGCAGCGGTGGCAAGGTCGGAACGACTCGCGCGGCCTTCGTCGGCGATTCGATCTACGACATCATGGCCGCGAAGAATGCCGAGATTCCCGGCATCGCGGTCAGCTTCGGCTTCCTGCTCGAACCGGTCGAGGAGATGGGCGCGGATGCGGTGATCAATTCGTTCGACGAACTTGTGCCGACGCTGGAGCACCTCTCAACCTGAGGCCGGCCCCGCCCCACCCTTGCGCCACTTCGTCCACAAATGCCGGGCGAGCATCGCGGGCGGCATCCGAAGCCAGTGTGATCGGATATAAAAGGCCTGGCGCGTGATGGGCCTCGTCGGCCTGCCCCACCCATCACGCGCGGTGATGCGGCGCAGATAGGCGCGATCGGCGAGCCCCAACTCTGCCCGAGCACCGTACAGCGCGGCGGCCAGGCGAAGCGCGCGATCGACCTGATGCGACAGTCCATGATGCGCGGCCCGATCTGACAAGCCATCCCCGCCGAACTGCTCGACCAGGCAGTGCACATCCCACAGATTGCGCATCCCCCCAGCGAGATCACCATCGGCGAACAGATGCGCGGCGGCGTGGACGATCATGTCCTGCGGCGACAGCGTCCACAGCCCCGGCGCGACCTCCACCGCATCGGTCAGCAGCGCGTCTGCATCGGGCGTGATCCGCGCGGTAAGCGGCAGGATGGTGTGGTGCACGTCGATCATCCGGTCGCGATCGCGGTGGATCAGCGGGGGCAGCTCATGCATCCATTGCCGGTAGTAAGCGTCGTCATACGGGTCGGGCTTGACCCACTCCCATCCCGCGCCGAGCAGCGCGGCCTCGACCGCGTCGAGCGTCTCGCGCGGCACCAGGATGTCGAGATCGCCGATCGAGCGCCCCTGCCCGGCCTGCAAATCCGCCGCGACGAATGCCGTCCCTTTCAGCAGCACGAGCGGCACGCCGAGCGGTGCCAGCGCCCGCCGCGCTGCCTCCGCCTCCCACAAGGCGATGATGCGCCCCTGTTCCGCCGAGGCCCGGGCATCGGCAAGGATGCGCGCAACACCCGCTGGCACCGCCACGCCGTCCAACCGCCAAGCGAGCGTCCCGATCATCTGTTCCGCGCGCGCAATCGACAGCAGCGCCGTCCAGCCCTCGGCATCGAGAGCGCGCACGCTCTCGGGTGAGCGCAGCGCTTCGGCGAGCATCCAGCCGTCTAGCGCGCCGCCCATGCGGCCTCCACTTGCGCGATGGCGCTCGCCGTATCGGGATAGTCGATCGCGCGCGCCGGCACGCTCTTCACGAGCGCGGCCAGCGCATCGAACCCGCGCTCGCCGATCGCGACATAATTGGTCGAGGCTTGCGTCAGCCGCACGAAAACCTCGCTCGGCAACACATCGCGCGCTGCCGCCTCGAAGCCGAAGCTTGGAAACAGGATCAGCGCGGGCCGCACCGGTATGTCCATTGCCGCCACCGCCGCCACATCCGGCACGACGTGGCGGATGCTGCCCTTGGGCGTCCCCTCCAGCAGCGGGCCGAAGCGATCGGCCGACACCCCCGCCGCGACCGTGGCGATACTCGCATTCTTCAGGCTGATCAGCCGCGGGAAAGCGTGGATCAGCCCGGTTTCTGGATCGAGCAGCGCGAATTCATCGCCCATCAGCCGCCACCCGCGCAGACTGAGCAGCGCCGCGAGCGTCGATTTACCCGCGCCCGAAACGCCGGTCAGGATAAGCGCCTGACCATCACGCTCGACCACGGCGGCATGCAGCAGCAGATAGCGCCGCTGCCCCAGCGCCATCTGCAAATTCATCCCCATTTCGGCTGCGAGCAATCCTTGCGCCAGCGGCAACGGCGCCGCCTCGGGCAGGATATAATCGCCGCCGATCATCACTGCGGCACGGACAAAACGCCGCCACGGCCGCGCCGCGAACAGCCGCACGGTGAAGTCAGGCACGCCATCGTGCGGCTTGGGATAGGCAGCGTAGAGCCGCTCCAGCTGTGCGATCGGCGCGCGCCAGTCGGACCCGACGCGGAACCCGACCGGCCCGATCCGCACGGCAAACTTATGTTTCACGCCCGCGCCACCAGGCCGGTCGCGACCAGTTCGTCGAGCCGCGCCAGCAGGGCCGCGTCGTCGGCATCGCCAAGGTCATACTCCGCCGCCAGCCGCACGAGCAGCGCCGCCCGCGTCAGCCCCGCCTCCCCCAGCGTCGCCAGGATTTCGGGCGCAGGCGACGTCACGAGGTGCGTGATGCCCGACGCGCGGTGATAGATTGCGGCGAAACTGTCGAGATGAACGATCTTCAGCGTTTCGGGCCGCGCCATGCGGTACACCGTCCCGCCGCCCGGATCCTGCACCGGGTCAGCCGCGCGGCATTTGCAGCGACGCAAAGCAGGTGAAGCCGCTCGTCCCCGATTGCAGGCGCCGGATGTAATTGGTGTAGGCCCGGCTCTGGTCGTAGGTCGTACCGGGCAACTGCCCGCCTGCCAGCGCGGTGCGAACTTCCTCGCCCTTGAAAGGACGCCCCGGCGGCGCGAATGCGCCTTGGGTGCCGCTCGGCACCGTCGTGCCGTCTGCGGCGATATAGCTGCCCGCGCGGCCAGGATCGGGCACGGGAATTTCGCAGGTCGAAATCGACGCCGTGGTCGCGGCAAGCGCCGGGCGGATCGACACGACAGCCGCCGCCCCGACCGCCCCAAGCATCAGCGCTCGGCGACGAGTGGCGTTTGGCGCGTCGGTCGGATCGTCGTTCATCATGTAAAGCCCTTCCACATTCGTAAATCGGTGGCAAGCAAGGCCATTGGAGTTAAGCATCTTTCCGCGATCCAGCGCGGGACAGGTCGCGCCTTCCGCCGCCGTGCGCAGGCGGCGGCCATTGTCGCCGCGCGCGTTGACCCGTAAGGGCCATGGCCATGTTGCAAGGCTTCGGTTCACGAACCTTTTCGGCGATCGGCATCGTGCTCGTCGCGACGGTCGCGGTGTTTCTGATCGACGCCGGGGTCGAAGCGGCGCTGATCACGCTCGTCGGCGGCATCGCCGCGGCGCTGGTCGCGACCGGCGTGGGCGACCAGCCGATCGAGGGACCGCTGCCCATTCCCGCGCCCGCCCCGCCTGCTGCACCCGAGGTTCAGGAGGTGATCGAGGCGATCGTCGAGCCGGTGCTGATCGTCGCGGAGGGCCGCGTCACCAACGCCAACCGCGTGGCGCTCGCCCTGCTCGGCAAGCATATCGTCGGCGAAGACGTGCGCGTCGCGATTCGCCATCCCGGCGCCGCCGAACGGCTCGCCAGCCCGATGTCGGGCGTGCCGCAGGGGCCGATCAATCTGGTCGGGCTCGGCACGGTCGACCAGCATTGGGAAATGCACATCGGTCGCGCGGCCGGTGGGCAGCGGATCGTGCAGTTGGTGGATCAGACCGGCAACTACGCCGCCGAGAAGATGCGCGTCGATTTCGTCGCCAATGCCAGCCACGAACTGCGCACGCCGCTTGCCTCGATCCTCGGTTACATCGAAACCCTGGGGGACGAAAAGGCAGGGGCCGACCCGGACGTCCGCGCGCGCTTCCTGAAAATCATGTTCGACGAGGCGCGGCGGATGCAGCGCCTCGTCGAGGACCTGATCTCGCTCAGCCGGATCGAGGCGGAGAAATACCGCCTGCCCGACCGTGCGGTCGATCTGGGCGCGCTGATCGGCGAAGTCCGCTCGGAACTGTTCGACGGCCAGGACCGGCGTAACAACGACATCGTCGCGGCGATCGACCCAGGGGTTCCCCCCGTGATCGGCGACCGCGCGCAGTTGAGCCAGATGCTGCACAATCTGATCGGCAATGCGATGAAATACGGGCGGCCGGGCACGCCGGTCGAGGTCAAACTGTGGCGTGATCCGGCGGGAATGGTGCGGATCAGCGTCGCCGACGAAGGCGAAGGCATCGCGCCAGAACACGTGCCCCGTCTGACCGAACGGTTTTACCGTGTCGACCCCGGCCGCAGCCGCGCGGCAGGCGGCACCGGCCTCGGCCTCGCGATCGTCAAACATATCGTCGAGCGGCATCGCGGCCGGCTCGACGTGGCGAGCATCGTCGGGACCGGCACGACGATTACGGTGATGCTCCCCGCGCAGACTCCGGCCCAAGCGGACCCTGTCATCAAACCGTAACGCGAGTGTCACACAGGATGCCCGTCGCCCTGCTAGCGCGACTCCGGGGCAGGTTCCGCCCAAGGGGAAATTCCATGAGCCGGATCGCTGCCAAACTGTCGCTCGTGTCGTGCGCGGCATCGATGCTCAGCCTCACTGCGTGCCAGGATCAGGCCAATGGCGGGGGCGCAGGCTCGCGCGACCACATCACCGTCGTCGGCTCCTCGACGGTCTTTCCGTTCAGCACGATCGTCGCCGAACAACTCGTCAACGCCACGCCAGGCGTGAAATCACCTGCGATCGAGGCGACCGGAACGGGTTCCGGCATGAAGCTGTTTTGTGCAGGAATCGGGGCGGGGCATCCCGATATCGAGGACGCATCGCGCCGCATGAAGGCGAGCGAATATGCGCTGTGCAAAGCCAATGGCGTCGACAAGATTCTCGAAATCCACGTCGGTCTCGACGGCATCGCGTTCGCCGAATCGAAGTCCGGTCCGAAGCTGCAACTGACGGCCGTCGATCTTTACAAGGCACTGGCCGCGACGCCGATGGGAAAGGCCAACACGGCGAAAACGTGGAGGGACGTCAACCCAGCGCTCCCGGCGATCCCAATTCAGGTCTACGGTCCGCCCGCCACCAGCGGCACGCGCGACGCGCTGGCCGAACTGGTCCTTGCGCGCGGCTGCGACTCGATCACTCCGGCGCTTGCCGAAACCAGGGAAAAGAACCCGAACGCCTACGCTAAGGCCTGTACGGCGATCCGGGAGGACGGCGCGTATGTCGATGCCGGCGAGAACGACAATCTGATCGTGCAGAAACTGCAATCCAACCCCAATGCGATTGGCATCTTCGGCTATTCGTATCTCGAGGAAAAAAAGGACAAGTTGAACGGCGTGCCACTCAACGGGGTCGAGCCGACCTATGAGACGATCGCGCGCGGTGCCTATCCCGGATCGCGTCCGCTGTTCCTCTACGTCAAAAAGGCACACCTCACCGCGATCAAGGGCTTGCGCGAATATCTTGCGCTCTATGCAAAGGCCTGGGATCCAAGCGGGCCGCTCGTTGCCAAGGGGCTGATCGCCGCGCCCGAAGACGTCCGCAAACGCAGTGCGCAGATCGTCAAGGACGAGACACCATTAGATCCGGCGACGCTGCAATAACGATGTCGATCGCCGCGCTCTTCCTCGTCATTGCCGGGCTGGGCCTGATCGGCTGGCTGACCGCGCGAATGCGCGCGGTCGATTTCCGGCGCGGGAGCAGCGCGCGCTTCAGTTCGCTGCCGTCGCATTTCGGCGGCTATGTCGCCTTGTGGACGATGCTGCCGGCGGCTCTGTTTCTGGCGGTGTGGGCCTCCACGTCGCCCGCACTCGTCACCGATCGAGTGCTGCGCGACCCCGCCGCCGCGCAATTGCCGCCACCGGGTTTCGATCGGGCCGCGATCCTGTCGGAGGCGCGCAGTCTCGCTGCTGGTACCAGCTTTGGCGCGTTCAATCCGCTGTCGCAGACATTGGCACCGGCCTACGCTGCGGCACAGATACGCTTCGACTGGATCGGCAGCGCGGCGGCCCTGTTGCTCGCCTTTGCTGGCGGCGCGTTCGCCTACACCCGTGTCCGCCCCGATTTCCGCGCGCGCAGCCAGATCGAGCGAGTGGTGATGGCGGGGCTGCTCGGTGCGTCGCTGATCGCGATCCTGACGACGATGGGCATCGTCGCGTCGCTGCTGTTCGAATCGTGGCGTTTCTTCAATATCGTGCCGATCGGCGATTTCCTGTTCGGCACGCATTGGAGCCCGCAAGTCATCGATCCCGCCGACCCGGGCAAGACGCTCGGCGCAGTGCCACTTTTCTGGGGCACCTTCTTCATCGGTGCCGTGATCGCGATGATCGTGGCGATCCCGTTCGGGCTGATGAGCGCGGTGTACCTCACGCAATATGCCACGCCGACCGCGCGGCGCTGGATGAAGCCAATCCTCGAGGTGCTCGCCGGCGTACCGACCGTTGTGTACGGCTATTTCGCGGCGCTGACCGTCGCTCCCGCGATCCGTTCGTTCGCGGTGTCGATCGGCCTCCCCTACGCGAGTTCGGAAAGCGCGCTGGCCGCCGGTCTGGTGATGGGGGTGATGATCATCCCGTTCGTCTCCTCGATGGCGGACAATTCGCTTGCGGCCGTACCTACATCGATGCGCGACGGCAGTCTGGCGATGGGCGCCACCTCGTCAGAGACGATCCGCCGCGTCCTGCTCCCCGCCGCTCTGCCCGGCGTGGTTGGCGGCGTACTGCTCGCGGTCAGCCGCGCGATCGGTGAGACAATGATTGTGGTGATGGCGGCAAGCGGCGTCGCCACACTGACCCTCAACCCGTTCGACAGCGCGACCACCGTGACCAAGCAGATCGTCGACCTTTTGACCGGCGAGGCGGAATTCGACAGCCCCAAGACGCTCGCCGCCTTCGCGCTTGGCCTGACGCTGTTCGTCATCACCCTGCTCCTCAACATCGTCGCGCTGACGGTCGTGAAACGGTATCGCGAAGCCTATGAGTGAGACGCTCGTCCCCGGCATTGCGGTGACCGCAGCGGAGCCCGCCGAGCGCGCGCCGACCGACTGGCGCACCGCGTCGATGCAGCGGCGCATCCGGCGGCGCTATGCGGCGGAGCGGCGCTTCCGCTTCCTGGGGCTGGCGGCGGTGGTGCTGTCGGCGGGATTCCTCGCCGTGCTGTTGATTTCGATGCTGTTCAACGGCGCGAGCGGCTTCGTGCAGACGCAGATCGCACTACCGATGGATTTCACGCGCGCTGGCCTCGCGATCGATCCGGCGCGGCTCAAAGGGCCCGGTGCCGATCTGGCGCTGGTGTCCGCAGGCATCGAGCAGACGACCGACGCCGCGGCTGTCGCCGCTTACGGCAACGACGGCGTACAGTTCTTGTCCGACGGTGCTTGGCTCAGCGTGCGCGACGCTGTGAAACGCAACCCGGCAATCCTGCGCGGTCGCGCCACCATCTGGGTTCCCGCGGCGGGCAAAATCGACGTGGCCGCCAAGCGCGAGGGCGATCCAGCGTCCGAGGCGATCGTTGCGCAGTTGCGTGCCAGAAACGCGCTGTCGAGCAGCATCAACCTTCCCTTCCTCACCGCATCCGACTCGAACGATCCCACCCGAGCGGGCATTTGGGGCGCGTTCAAAGGCTCGCTCTTCACGATGTTCGTGACGCTGCTGCTCGCTTTCCCGATCGGCGTGCTCTCGGCGCTGTACCTCGAGGAATATGCGCCGCGGAACCGCTGGACCGATCTGATCGAGGTGTCCATCAACAACCTTGCCGCGGTACCTTCGATCATCTTCGGCCTGCTCGGGCTGGCGGTGTTCCTCGGCACCTTCGGCCTGCCCCGCTCGGCGCCGATCGTCGGCGGCCTGACGCTTGCCTTGATGACGATGCCGGTGATCGTGATCGCCGGGCGCAACGCGATCAAAGCGGTGCCACCCTCGATTCGCGACGCCGCGCTCGGCGTAGGGGCGAGCCCGATCCAGGTCGTCTTCCACCACGTCCTGCCGCTTGCCCTGCCCGGTATCCTGACCGGCACGATCATCGGGATGGCGCGCGCGCTGGGCGAGACTGCCCCGCTGTTGATGATCGGGATGCGCGCGTTCATCGCCTCCCCGCCCGACAAACTGACCGATCCGGCGACCGCGCTGCCGGTGCAGATTTTCCTGTGGTCCGATCAGATCGACCGCGCCTTCATCGAGAAGACCAGCGCCGCGATCCTCGTCCTGCTCGTCTTCCTGCTCGCGATGAACGGTTTCGCGATCTACCTCCGCAACAAGTTCGAGACTCGCTGGTGACCATCCCCAACCAACCCAAGATCGCCGCGCACCACGTCAACGTCTGGTACGGCGCGAAGCAGGCGATCAACGACGTCTCGCTCAATTTCGATTCGGACCGGGTGACCGCGCTGATCGGCCCGTCGGGCTGCGGCAAATCGACCTTCCTGCGCACGCTCAATCGGATGAACGACACCGTGCCGTCCGCGCGGGTCGAGGGCGACATCACGCTCGACGGCGAGAATATCTACGCGCCCGAGATGGACGTGGTGCAGCTGCGCGCCCGCGTCGGCATGGTGTTTCAGAAACCCAATCCCTTCCCCAAATCGATCTTCGAAAACGTCGCCTACGGCCCGCGCATCCACGGCCTTGCCGCGAACAGGCCGCAGCTCGCAGAGATTGTAGAGAAATCGCTGCGTCGCGCGGGGCTATGGGACGAGGTCAAGGATCGCCTGGGCGAGAGCGGCACGGCGCTGTCCGGTGGCCAGCAGCAGCGGCTGTGCATCGCCCGCGCGATCGCGGTCGATCCCGAAGTGATCCTGATGGACGAGCCGTGCTCAGCGCTCGATCCGATCGCGACCGCCAAGATCGAGGAGTTGATCCACGAACTGAAGGGTCGCTACGCCATCGTGATCGTCACGCACAACATGCAACAGGCGGCGCGCGTGTCACAGCGGACCGCCTTTTTCCACCTGGGGACGCTGATCGAATATGGCGCGACCTCGGACATCTTCACCAATCCCCGCCAGGAGCGGACCAAGGATTACATCACCGGCCGGTACGGCTGATAGGAAATGCCCTTGAACGACCATACGATCAAAGCATTCGACGAAGAGATTGGCCAACTGCGTGGACTGATCGCTCAAATGGGCGGTTTGGCCGAACATGCCATTGCCGCCGCGATGGAGGCACTACGCCGCCACGATCTGGAAGGCGCGCGGGCGATCGTCGCAGGCGACAAGAAGATCGACGCGCTGGAGATGGAGGTCGAGGCGCTGGCGGTCCGGATCATCGCGCTGCGTGCTCCGCTCGCCAATGATCTGCGCGAGGTCGTCGCGGCGCTCAAGATCGCGGGCGTGGTGGAGCGGATCGGCGATTATGCCAAGAACATCGCCAAGCGCGTGCCGCTGATCGAGAGTCACGGCGAGATCGAGCCGCTCTCGGTCCTGCCCGCCATGTCGGCGCTGGCGGTGCAGATGGTGCATGACGCGCTCGATGCCTTCGCCGCGCGCGATGCCGAAGCGGCGGTCGAAGTGTGCGATCGCGACCGCCAGGTCGACGATTTCTACAACAGCCTGTTCCGCGTGCTGGTCACCCACATGATGGAAAACCCCAAGACGATCGGCCAGGTCGCGCAATTGCTGTTCGTCGCCAAGAATCTCGAGCGCGTCGGCGACCATGCGACCAACATTGCCGAAATGATCTATTTCGCGGCGACCGGCACGCACATGGCCGAGCGCGACCGCGGCACCATACCCCTTACCTGAAGGAGCGATCGACATGGCACGAGCCAAAATGTTGCTGGTGGAAGACGATGCGGCGCTCGCCGAGCTGCTGATCTGGCACTTCAAGCGCGAGGATTTCGAAATCGCGCAGACCCCCGATGGCGAGGAAGCGCTGCTGCTCGCCAAGGAAAATGCGCCCGACATCGTCCTGCTCGACTGGATGGTCGAGGGGCTGTCGGGGATCGAAGTATGCCGCCGCCTGCGCCGGATGCCGGAAACCGCGAACGTGCCGATCATCATGCTCACCGCGCGCGGCGAGGAAGAGGACCGGGTCCGCGGTCTGGAAACGGGCGCGGACGATTACGTGACCAAGCCCTTCTCGCCGCGCGAACTGGTGGCGCGCGTCGGAGCCGTGCTGCGCCGTGTGCGCCCTGCACTGGCGGGCGAGCAGCTTACCTATTCGGACATTGAGATGGATACCGTCGGCCACAAGGTGCGCCGGTCTGGCGAGGTCATTCCGCTGGGGCCGACCGAATTCCGCCTGCTCAAGCATTTCCTGGAGCACCCCGGCTGGGTGTTTAGCCGCGAACGCCTGCTCGATGCGGTGTGGGGGCATGACAGCGACATCGAAAGCCGCACCGTCGACGTCCATATCCGTCGCCTGCGCAAGGCAATTAACCGCGGCGAGCGGCCCGACATCATCCGCACCGTGCGATCGGCCGGCTACGCACTCGATTCGGGAGCGTAAAGAAAGTTTGGAGCCATGCGAGGGCATGTGCGTTTGACCCGGCGAGCAGCGCGTAATGCTGCCCGTTCGCAGGAGAATGCATATGAAGATCCTGATGTTTGCGGCCCTGGCCGCCGCCGTCGCCACCCCCGCGCTCGCACAGACAATGCCTGCCCCCGCCCCTGCGCAGGATCCGGGGATGGCGCAGCCCGCACCCCCGCCGCCGCCCGCCGATCCGGCAATGGCACCGACGCCTCCGGCCCCGCCAGCTCCGCCGGCCGCGCCAATGACGACGCCGGACGCCAACATGTCGGGCGCAGTTCCGTCGGCACCGATGCCCGCGACCGGCACCTATCCGATGTGTTCGCGCACGGTTGTCGATCAGTGCACCGAGCGTTCGAACGCTCGTGGCGAGCGCCTGCACTCGACGCCGCGCCCGCGTAAGCGCTGAACCAATTGTGGGGCCTGCGCCCCGCCGGTAAAAGCGTAACCAGCCGACGCGTAGGAACTCCTGCGCGTCGGCTTTTCGTATGTCGGGTATGGCTTGCACCGCGCGCATTATGGCCTAGGACGCCTCCACAGATTTTGAGGAGTGCAATCCATGTCCATTCGTTTCGAAGATAAGGTCGCCATTGTCACCGGTGCGGGCGGCGGGCTCGGCCGCGCCTATGCGCTCGAACTCGCGCGGCGCGGCGCGAAGGTCGTCGTCAACGATCTCGGCGGCGCGCGCGACGGCACCGGTCACAGCGACGCCGCGCTGAAGGTAGTCGAGGAGATCAAAGCCGCTGGCGGCGAGGCGATGTCCAACGGCGGCAGCGTCACCGAATATGAGCAGATGGTCGAGATGGTCGCCAAGGCCAAGGAAGCCTGGGGCGGCGTTCATATCCTGATCAACAATGCCGGCGTGCTGCGCGACAAGAGCTTCGCCAAGATGGAGCCGGCCGATTTCAAGTTCGTGATCGACGTGCACCTCAACGGCTCGGCGAATTGCACCAAGGCGGTGTGGGAAACCATGCGCGCGCAGAACTACGGCCGCATCCTGATGACGGCCTCGTCGACCGGTCTGTACGGCAATTTTGGCCAGGCGAATTACGGTGCGGCCAAGCTCGGTCTCGCTGGGCTGACCAAGACGCTCGCGATCGAGGGCGCGAAGAACAACATCAAGGTCAATACGATCGCGCCTACCGCGGGCACGCGCATGACCGAGGACTTGTTCCCGCCAGAGGCGTTCGCCGCCTTCGCACCGGAGAAGGTCGCCCCCGCCGCACTCTATCTCGTGTCCGAAGAAGCCCCGACCAACCAGATCATCGGCGCCGGTGCGGGCGTGTTCCAGGCCGCCTATGTGACGCTGACGCAAGGCAAATTGCTGACCGGGGACGATCTCTCGCCTGAAGGCATCGCGGCGCACTGGGCAGAGATTACCGATCGTACCGATGAGCTGACCCCGCAGAGCGGTTCCGAGCAATCGATGAGCATTCTCAAGAAGCTGCAGGGCGGCTGATCGCACGGTCACTCGCTGTATTGCTACACCATTACACCTATGGTATTCCTCCTGTTACCAACAGGAGGAAACACCATGTATAGCGAAAGCGATATCGACGGTGCGGTGACGGCGGGCGCGATCAGCGCCCAGGCCGCCGCCGCCCTTCGCAACCACATCGCCGCGAGCAACGCTGCCCCGGCGGTCGATGAAGAGCATTTCCGCCTGCTGTCGGGCTTCAACGACATTTTCGTCTCGATCGCGATTGCGCTGGTGCTGACTGCGGTCGCATGGATCGGCAAGTCGATCACGACACCGCTGGCCGGTGCGCTCGTCGCGATCACTGCCTGGTCGCTCGCAGAATATTTCACGCGCGCCCGGCGCATGGCGCTGCCGAGCATCTTGTTGCTCCTCGCTTTTGTCGGCGGCGTGGCGGCTACATTCGTCGGGGTTCTGGTCGAACTGAAGTTAGACCTCTCAGATTCGACCAGTGCCGCGATCGGTGCAGGCATCGCTCTGATCGCGACAGGCGCTGCCTGGCTGCACTGGCGCCGGTTCATGGTGCCGATCACCGTTGCGGCGGGCGCAGGCGCTGCGGTTGCGGTCGTGGTCGGACTGGTTATGGCCGCCCTTCCGGGTGCGAAAGAGGCGATCTATCCGCTGCTGCTGCTGTGCGGCCTCGCCGTGTTCGCGCTGGCGATGCGCTGGGACATGTCGGATCGCGAACGCCGCACGCGCCGTTCTGATGTCGCCTTCTGGCTCCACCTCGCCGCCGCACCGATGATCGCACATCCGGTGTTCCACATGCTCGGCGTGTTCGGCGGCGATATCGGCATCGGCACGGCGCTGATCGTGCTGGCGCTCTACCTCGCCTTCGCCTTTGTGGCGCTGGCGGTCGATCGTCGCGCCTTGCTCGTCTCCAGCCTCGTCTACGTCCTCTACGCGATGTACGCACTGTTCCAGAATGCAGGCGCGGTCGAGCTGGCCTGGGCGTTCACGGCGTTGGTGATCGGATCGGCGTTGCTGACGCTTTCGGCCTTCTGGCCAACGATGCGGCGAATGGTCGTTGCGACGTTGGGTAATCTGGGGGATCGCCTACCGCCCGTCGGGCAGATGGTAGCGGCCTGATGAAAACGTGCGCGCTGCGTCTGGCGCAGCGCGCACTTACAGCTGCTAGTCGACGATCTTCATCAACCGCCGCTCTACGGGCGCCAGCACTGGGCCTAGCTCATGCCCGCGCTTCAATACCGCGCCATGTTCGCCGATCAGCGCCCACATGCCTTGCCTGTTGCGCAAAGCGGGGCGCTTCTCGATGCGGAATTCGGGGCGTTCGGCGGCACGGCGGAAGGCCGCGAACACCGCCGCATCGGACGTAAACTCGATCGCATAATCACGCCATAGCCCGGCCGCGACCATCCGACCGTACAGATCGAGGATACGGGTCAGTTCGAGGCGTTCGAAGCCGATCTGCGGCGCGGCCCCGCGCGGGATTGGGAATGGGGTAACCGTGCCCATCAGATCACGCGCGATGGATCACGCACGATCGCGCTGATCCTCATTCTCCGCCAGCAACGCGTCCAGCCGCTTGCGCATCGTTTCCAGCTCACAGCGTAGCAACTCGACCTTCTGCGTCGCCGGATCGAACATCTCGCTGCACGGCGTGCCGTAAGCGAGGAACCCAGCCGGCTTCTGTCCGCCCTCGACCATGGTCGCACGCGCCGGAATGCCGACCATCACCGCGCCCTCGACCACATCGCGCGTCACCACGGCATTTGCGCCAACCCGAGATCCCTTGCCGAGCGTGATCGGTCCGAGCACCTGAGCACCCGACCCGATGATGACATTGTCGCACAATGTCGGATGCCGCTTGCCCGGCACGCCATTGTCCGGGTTGGTCCCGCCCAGCGTGACGCACTGGTAGATCGTGACGTTATCGCCGATCAAAGCGGTCTCTCCGATCACGACGAAGCCGTGGTCGATGAAGAAATTGCGTCCGATCGTGGCACCGGGATGAATGTCGATCGCCGTCAGAAAGCGGGACAGGTGGTTCACGGCGCGCGCCAGGAAGAAAAACCGAGCCTTGAACAGGGCGTGTGCGATGCGGTGATAGCCCAGCGCCCAGACGCCGGGATACGTCAGTATCTCCAACCGCGATCGGGGTGCCGGGTCCCGTGCCTTGATCGAATCGAGATAGGCGACCAATCGACCCATCATACCGGTATCCCCTTTGTATCGGCGACTATCTAGGGCGTCGGTCCAACGAATTAAAGAACCGTCCCATCGTTAACTTGTGGCCTCTAAACCCTATCTACCTTGTGGGATTTGGGCGCTGCGGTGCAGGATCGGCTATGCCAGATTTCTCGACCGTCGATTTTGCCGCCATTTTTGCCATCATGTTGCCCTTCATTCTGGTCGGTTTTGCAGCGCAGATGGTCGATGGCGCGCTCGGCATGGCGTTCGGGGTGATCAACAACACATTGCTGGTTGTGTTCCTCGGGGTGCCGCCCGCGCTCGCGTCGGCCAGCGTCCATGCGGTCGAGACATTTACCACCGCAGCATCGGGTATAAGCCACATCGCCCATCGCAACGTCGACTGGCGGTTGTTCCGACGGCTGGTCATTCCCGGCGTGCTCGGTGGCATTCTCGGGGCTTACGTCCTCAGCAATATTGATGGATCGGTCGCGCGGCCGTTCGTGATGGCGTATCTCGCGGCGATCGGCCTGTATCTGCTCTATCGCGCGTGGCGTGGCCGGGTCGAGCCGCGCGAGCCTAAGATTATCGAGCCGCTCGGTTTCGCCGGCGGCTTCCTCGATGCGGCGGGCGGCGGCGGCTGGGGGCCGGTGGTGACCTCCAACCTGCTGGTGCAGGGGGCAGCGCCGCGCACCACGATCGGCACGGTCAACACGTCGGAATTCTTCCTGACCGCCACGATCTCGGCGACCTTCATCGCGACGCTGGGCTTTGCCGCCTTCACGCTGCAGACATTGGGCATTCTGATCGGCGGCTTGCTTGCCGCACCCTTTGGCGCGGTGATCGCCAAGCGGGTGCCGCCGCGCCCATTGATGGGGTTGGTCGGCACCCTGCTGACTGTGACGAGCGCCTATTCGATCTGGGCGGCGCTCGCCTGAGGCCAGGCGGTCAGTTCAGTGCCGAGTGCACCGTCGCAACGGCCTTCATCACAGCGCCGATCCGGACCGAGGTCTGGATTGCCTCGGCGGTGACGCCCGCCTTCTTCAGGATCTGTTCGTGGCTGTCGATACACATGCCGCAGCCGTTCATCGCGCTGACCGCCAGGCTGAACAGTTCGAAATCGACCTTCTCGATGCCCGGCTGGCCGATCAGGTTCATGCGCAGCTTCGCGGGCATCCGCTGATATTCGTCATTCCCGGCGAGATGGGTGAACCGGTAATAGACATTGTTCATCGCCATCAGCGCCGCCGCACCGCGCGCGGCATTGGCCGCTTCGGCCGACAGCTTCGGCGCGCAATCGAGCTCGGCTGCATCGACCAGCGGCTTGTACCCGGTCGCATGGGCGCAGGCGAGAAGAAGGCCGAACTTCTGCTGATCGGGCAGATGCGCTTCGTTCAGCAAAGATCCGACGTTGAGCCGGATGTCCTTGGCAAAATCCGGGAGCGTCCCGGCGAATTCCTTGAGTGACATGAGATTCTACCTTCAATCTCCCCTCCTGCCTGCGGGAGGGGTTGGGGGAGGCCTGACACAGAAAAGGGGCGCTCCGAACGCGGCACGCCCCTTCCCTGCCCCCCTCCCGCACGCGGGAGGGGAATTGCTTTTACGCCGCCAGCTGGAGGACGTCGTCGCCCTTGTTCCAGTTGCACGGGCACAGCTCGTCGGTCTGCAGCGCGTCGAGCACGCGCAGCGTCTCCGCCGGGTTGCGGCCGACGTTCAGGCCGTTGACCTGCACCGCCTGGATCACGTTGTCAGGATCGATGATGAAGGTCGCGCGGTATGCGACATGCTCGTTCTTGTCGAGAATGCCGAGCGCCGAGGCGAGCACCGCACCGTTATCGGCGATCCACGGGAAATCCGCCGCCGCCAGATCCGGGTCGGACTTGCGCCACGCGAGGTGGACGTGCGCGGTGTCGGTCGATGCGCCGATCAGCACCGCGTCGCGATCCTCGAAGTCCTGCTTCAGGTTTGCGTAACCGACGATTTCGGTCGGGCAGACGAAGGTGAAATCCTTCGGCCAGTAGAACAGCACCTTCCACTTGCCGGGGAACGCATCCTGGCTGAGCGTTTCGCCAGCGGGGAGCGCATTGGTTCCCTGCTGAACGGGGACGGTGAAATCGGGCAGCTTGTCGCCGATGGTAAGCATAGTCTTGGCCTCCTGAGAAAACGGGGCCTTGTTCGACATCCTCGCACGCGGCGTGTCCCGCCGTCTTTGCTGCAGTGCATATAGGCGCTGTCTATTATCGATCCAATGGGTTATTTGTACACCCTTGATCGATTGGAGCGATAAATGGCAACCTATCTGCCGACGCTGAAGCAGCTGCAATATTTGGTCGCATTGCAGGACCACGGCCATTTCGGCCGCGCGGCAGACGCCTGTTTCGTCACGCAATCGACGCTGTCGGCCGGGCTTCGCGAACTCGAGACGCTGATCGGGGTGATCCTGGTCGAACGCACGCGGCGCGTGGTGCGCTTCACGCCGCTGGGCGATCGAATCGCCGACAAGGCGCGCCGCGTGCTGCGCGAAGCCGAGGAGCTTGGCGACATGGCGCGGGCAGCAGGACGCCCCTTGTCCGGTGAGATGCGCATGAGCGTCATCCCGACGATCGCGCCGTTCATGCTGCCGCGCATCCTGCCGCGCCTGCGCCGCGACTATCCCGACCTCAAGCTGTTCCTGCGCGAGGAGCCGAGCGGCCCGGCGTGCGAGGGGCTGCACCACGGCCGCGCCGATTGCGTGCTGCTGGCCTTGCCCTACGCCTGTGGCGAGGTGGCGTCGCAATTCCTGTTCGACGACAGGTTATTCATTGCGGGGCAGCCAGGCGACATGGGGAATGTTTCGCTCGCCATGCCCTCCGCCGAGATCGACGAGACCCGTTTGCTGCTGCTCGAAGACGGACATTGCCTGAAGGACCACGCGCTTTCCGCCTGCGCCCGGCCCGAACTGCGCGCCGAGGCGACGATGATGGGCACATCGCTGCACACGATCGTGCAGATGATCGATAATGGGCTGGGCCTGACGATGCTGCCCGAAATGGCGCTTAAGGCGGGAATCCTCGATCATACCGGGCTGGTCGCCCGGCCGCTAGATGCAGCAAACCCCGCGCGCAAGATCGCGCTCGTGTGGCGCCGCGGCAGCCCGCGTGAGAAGGACTTCCAGCTGCTCGCCACCGTCCTGGCCGAGGCCGCCTAGGAACCAAATTCGGCCTTCACCCGTATCTCCCCCGCGCGGTCCCACCCGGACCCGCCCGTTTCAAGTGGAGAGATTCATGATTTCCAAGAGCAAACTGTACCTGACTGCCGCGCTTGCGGGCTCGCTGTCGGTCGGCGCTGTCGCCAACGCGCAGACCAGCGCACCGGCCGCAGGCGCGCCGGCCACGGCGGCCCCCGCTGCGCCGACGGCAACGCAGAATCCGATGGTCGGCGGCGTCGCAATGGACGCGACCAAGCCGATCGCTGTCAACGCCGCAGCCGCGCCGAACCTGTCGACGCTGGTGACGGCGGTGAAGGCCGCGGGCCTCGCCACCACCCTGTCCGGCCCGGGTCCGTTCACCGTGTTCGCGCCGACCAACGACGCCTTCACGCGTCTGGCCCCCGGCACGGTCGACACGCTGCTGAAGCCGGAGAATAAGGCGACGCTCGCGAAGGTGCTGACCTATCACGTCGTCCCCGGCACGTTGACCTTTGCCGATCTGCAGGAAAAGGCGAAGGCGAACGGCGGCAAGGTCGTGCTGACCACGGTCGAAGGCGAGCCGCTCACCCTGAACGTCAGTGCGACCGCGGTCGAGCTGGTCGATGTGAATGGCAACAAGAGCTATGTCGAAACGCCCGACGTCAAGCAGTCGAACGGTGTCGTTCACGTCGTGAACGGCGTGGTGCTGCCGAAGCTCTAAGCGTTCCACCGCGCGGCGGCGGCATCGTCGCTGCCGCGCGGTTCTACCCATGTCACGGCGTCCCCGCGCGTTTCCTTCTTCCAGAACGGCGCATCGGTTTTCAACCGATCGATCAGGAAGGCGCAGGCCTCAAGCGCGGCCGCGCGATGCGCCGCCGCCGTGCCGACGAACACCACCACATCGCCCGGCACCATGGCGCCGACACGGTGCGTGATCCGCGCGTCGATGAGGCCCCACCGCTCCATCGCCTCCGCCGCCAGTGCGGCCAACGCGGCCTCGGTCGCGCCGGGATAATGTTCCAGTTCCAGCGTGGCGACGCCATCATCGGCGCGGACCAGCCCTACGAACGTCGCGACGCCACCGGCACCACCTACCGCAATCGCGGCATATTCGGCTCCAACGTTTATGGTATCAGGGCCGACGGTAATCATCCGCCCGTCACTGGTGGAAAGACCGCCACCTCGCGCGCGTCGACCACCGAGGCATCGAGCCCGACAAAGGTCTGGTCGACCGCTGCGCGCAGCCGGGTGACATCCGCGAACGCTGCGGCATGCGCGGCGCTGCTGGCGGCAAGCCAGTCGATCAGATTGCGTACCGTGCTGATCCCGGCCGGCGGCGCGACGGTTTCGCCGCCCTTTCCGATCCGCTCGCGTACCCAGGCAAAATAGACCATTTCAATCGTCACGCGCGGTCAATCCATATGCTTCAGGCCGACGCGGAGATAATCCCAGCCGGTAATGACGGTCAGCACCGCCGCGATCCATAGCGCACCAAGGCCAACCTGCCCGATCCACTGCTGCTGCGGCGCTGCGCCGCCGAGGATCAGCGCACCTAGCGCGACCAGCTGCAGCGTGGTCTTCCATTTCGCCAGTTTCGAAACGGGTACCGAAACCTGTAATTGCGCCATGAATTCGCGCAGCCCCGACACCGCGATTTCGCGCAACAGGATAATCAACGCCGCGATCTGATGCACGCCCGATATGACCGCCGGATTCGCGTCTCGCGCACCGACGAGCAGCAAAACCACCGCCGCCACCATGATTTTATCGGCGATCGGATCGAGAAAAACGCCAAGTTTCGAGACCGTCCCGTTGGCGCGCGCCAGGTAGCCGTCGAAATAATCGGTGATGCCCATCAGGCAGTAGAGAATGAAACCGGCTGCGTAACCATCGGCCCAACCCGGCCACCACAGGAACCAGGCCAGCAACGGCACCGCGACGATCCGCGACAGGGTAAGCAGATTGGGTAAGGTCAGCACGGCTCCGCTCTAGCCCGGCGGGACGCCCGGCGAAACCCCGCGCCGACGCGGAATGCGCGGCGGCGGCACGACAAGCGGGTTGCTGGCGCTATCGCCCCTAGTCTATGGACGGGGCTTGTTCCGTAATTTCGAGGCCCCGACGACATTATGCTCAACGCGCTCGGCTTGCTGAAAGAGCGCCGTTTTCTGCCACTTTTCGTGACGCAGTTTCTGGGAGCCTTCAACGACAACCTGTTCAAGACGAGCATGGTGCTGTTCGCGACGTACCACATCTATAACAGCGCCGAGACCGAACAGAATTTCAACGCGATCGCGACGGCGCTCGGCATCCTGCCGTTCATGCTGCTCTCCGCGCTGTCGGGGCAGTTGGCCGACAGCCATGATAAGGCGCGTATCATCCGCATCGTGAAGACGGCGGAAATCGCGATCATGCTGCTGGGGGCCGGGGGCATGATGCTGGCGCTCTACGGCTTCACCCAAATCGGCCTGGGGCTGATGCTCGGCGCGGTGCTGTTCCTCGGCGTGCATTCGACCTTCTTCGGCCCGATCAAATACGCGATCCTGCCGCAGCATCTCCATGAGGATGAAGTGCTGGGCGGCACGGGCCTGGTCGAGGCAGCCACCTATATCGCCATCCTGCTCGGCACTGTGCTGGCGGGCGTGATGGCGGTGCAGCACGCGGCGATCGCTGTGCTCGTCGTCGCGCTGGTCGGCTGGGCGGTCGGGTTCCAGGTGCCCCCCGCCCCGCGCGAGGGGCCGAAGCTCAAGATCGACTACAACCCATTTACCGCATCATGGCGGCTCATCTCCGGTACGATGCACATCCGCCGCCTGTTCCTGGCGATCGTCGCGATCAGCTTCTTCTGGACGATGGGCGCGGTGCTCATCATCATCTTCCCGCCGCTCGCAAAGAACGTGCTGACCGCCGACAAGCATGTCTCGACGCTTATGATTGCGCTGTTTTCGATCGGCGTCGCGGTCGGATCGGTGCTGATCAACGCCTTGCTGAAGGGCCATACCTCGGCACGCTATGGTCCCGCCTCGGTGATCGTGATGGGCCTGTTCGTCGTTGCCTTCTCACTGCTCTGCCGCGCATGGCCGGCGGCCCCGGCGGGCACGCTTTACGACCTCATCGACTTCATCGAACTGCCGCGTGCCATCATGGTGATCCTGGTACTGATGGGCATCGCGATCAGCGGCGGCATGTTCGTCGTGCCGCTCTACGCCTTCCTCACCACGACGGTGACGAAAGATCAGACCGCACGCACGGTCGCCGCCAACAATGTTGTCAATGCGGGTGCGATGGTGGTTGGCGCGGTGGGAGTGCAGGGTTTGTCGATCGCGGGCGTGACGCCGGAGAACATGCTGTTGCTGGTCGCCGCGATGAGCCCGATTGCCGCGCTCCTGGCGCACAAGCTTCATCAGGCGTGCGATTGAGCCGCCGGCTTCACCCGATGAAGGTGTAGAAGCAGATAAAGAAAGCGGAAAAGGCGAGCGCGAACAGCTTCACGTCATTGTCGTCGCGCGTCCGCGCCTGCTCGATCCGGGTGAGCACCAGCGCCTGACGGAACGGATGGCGAGCGACGGGCGCGATCGGCGAGAGGGTGCGTTGCATGGCAAGGAGTTAACGCTCCGTTTACGATTTCGACCAGCGCTGTTTATGGTTAGCGCCGTCTAAATCCGGGACAGTCAAATCTTGCAAAAGCGCGGATCGCGTGCGAGCGCGCCAGGGCCCGATTGCACCCGAAAGGTCTCGATTTCCGGATGTCGCATACCCCTTCCCCGCTCGCCCGCCCCTTCCCCGCGATGCCGCAGATTGCCGGTGTCACGCCCCACGTCGCGCGGGCGCAATACAAGACATGGGATCGTTGCGACCTGACCTTCGTCAGCTTCGCGCCGGGCACGCATGTTGCGGGGGTCACGACGCAAAGCAAATGCCCCTCGCCCGAGGTCGAATGGTGCCGCGCCGCGCTGGTCCTCGGACAGGCGCGCGCACTGGTCGTCAACGCCGGCAACGCCAATGCCTTTACCGGCCAGCGCGGGCGCGCGGCGGTCGAGGCGGTCGCTGCGCGTGCGGCGGGGCATCTTGGATGCCAGCCCTCCGACGTGTTCGTCGCGTCGACTGGCGTCATCGGCGTGCCTTTGCCGATCGACAAAGCCGAGGCTGGGCTCGATGCCGCTTTCGCCGCCGAACCGTGTTCATGGGAGGATGTCGCCACCACGATCGGCACCACCGACACCTTCACCAAGGGCGCGATGACGACGGCGATCGTCGATGGCCGCACCGTCACCTTGATCGGCGTTATCAAGGGATCGGGCATGATCGCACCGGACATGGCGACGATGCTCGGTTTCATCTTCACCGACGCGGCGGTCGATCCCGCCTTCCTGCAAGCCGCTTTATCCGAGGCCAACCGCGCGAGCTTCTCCTGCATCACGGTCGATAGCGACACTTCGACCAGCGACACGGTGCTCGCCTTCGCGACCGGGGCGGCGGGCAACGCACCGCTCACTGGTTCCGACGATGCCGGTGCCGATGCCTTCCGCGCGGCCCTGTCGGACCTGTGCCTGCAACTTGCGCACCTCGTCGTGCGCGACGGCGAAGGGGCGTCGAAATTCATCGAGATCGCGGTGACCGGTGCCGAGAGCGACATGAGCGCGCGCACGATCGCGCTCAGCATCGCCAACTCGCCGCTCGTCAAAACAGCGATCGCCGGCGAGGATGCCAATTGGGGTCGTGTCGTAATGGCGGTCGGCAAAGCCGGTGAGCCGGCCGAGCGCGATCTGCTAAGCATCCGTTTCGGCGACACGCAGGTTGCAACCGGCGGGCTTGCCGTCGCTGGATATGACGAAGCGCCGGTCGCGGCGCACCTGAAGGGTCAGGACATCGAAATCGGCGTCGATCTGGGGCTCGGCGACGGCCGCGCGACGGTTTGGACGTGCGACCTCACCCACGGTTACATCTCGATCAACGCCGACTATCGGAGCTGAAGGAGCGAAGATCTCGGGCGCAAACCCGCCGTCGACGTGACGGCAGGTTTGCGCCCGGTTTCCGGGTCAGGCCAACTCACCCTCGAGCCAGGCCTTCAACTTGCCCTTGGGCTCGGCACCGACTTTGGTCGCGGCGGGGACGCCGTTCTTGAACAGGATCATCGTCGGGATGCCGCGCACGCCGAACTTGCCGGGGGCATCGGGATTGTCGTCGATGTTGAGCTTGGCGATCGTCACCTGTTCGCCCAACTCGTCGGAGATTTCCTCCAGGCTCGGCCCGATCATCTTGCACGGGCCACACCATTCGGCCCAGAAATCGACCAGTACGGGGCCGGATGCGTTGGTGACGTCTGCTTCCCAGCTCGCGTCGGTAATTTGCTTGGTAGCCATAATGAATCTCCTGTGGTCGGAAGGGAAATAGGGTGTCGTGCGTGCCCACTCAAGCGCCCGCAGCCTAGCTTTGCTCCGCAGCCGCGAAGCCGGGCTTGTGCGCGTCCAATAGCGCGTCTTCCAGCACGTGCAGCGTCGGCCCGCTGGTATAGAGCAACGCCGCCTCGATCCGCCGCCCCGGAAAGATCACCGACAGCGCGGCCGCATAGGCCGCCATCTGCCGCACGTGAAACGGTGGGATCGCGTCCGGGGTGGCAGGCACGCCCCGCCCGGTCTTGAAATCGATCACGCGAACGAGTTCCGGCGTCACCAGCAAGCGATCCACCGTACCCGAGACGACAAAGCCATCGGGCAGCACCGCAGCGATTGGCGCCTCCGCCAGCGACTCCGGCCCGAACAGCGCGGCAAAGTCGGGGTCGCCCAACACCGCGAGCACCGGCGCGGCGATCTCTGCCCGCGTCGTCGCCGCCTCAACCGCGCCCACCCGCGCGAGCCAGCGCTCCGCCGCCTCGGCGCGCCGGTCCGGCACCACCGCTGGCAGGCGCTCGAACAAGGCGTGAATCAACCGCCCGCGATCCGCCGCCGCGCGCATCTGCTCGCTCGGCGGCGCATCGGCGACCAGATCATCCCCGAGCGAGGACGGCGCGAGCGGGCGTGGCGGGCGCGCCTCGACCGGCGCGGGCCGGGTCGCCCATTCCGGCAACGCCGCTGCCTTAGCGACCGCGCGCGCACTCTTGCGGTCAGGCGCGACGGGGCGTTGCGGCACGCGGCCAGTGAACGCGCGCGCGCCCTCCCCCTCGACGCCAAGCGCCAGCATCGCGCGGTCGGCCGCCGCGTACCAACTCAACTCGGGCGCGACCCCTTGCGCCTTCGGCCCGACTGACCCGGCGATTACCAGCCGTTCCTCCGCGCGCGTCGCGGCGACGTAGAAAAGCCGCCAATGCTCTTCGAGATCGCTTGCGGCGGTCTCCTCGACCAAGACGGCGAGCGGCCCGGTCGCCTCACCCTTGCGCGGGCGGATCACCGGCAGTTCCGCCGCCATATCGCCCGCACGCCACTTCAGCGTCGAGCGCGGTGAGCGAGTCGGATCGACCGCCGCATCGGCCAGGATCACCAGGGGCGCTTGCAACCCCTTCGCGCCATGCGCCGTCATCACCCGCACTGCGTCCAGCGGCGCCGACGGGTCGCGCTTGATCTCGACCTCGCCACGATCGAACCAGTCGAGGAAGCGCTGCAGCGACGGCGTGCCAAGCGATTCGAAATCGAGCGCGGCGGTCAGGATTTCCTCGATCGGATCGCGCGCCTCCTGCCCGAGACGCTGCACCAGCTTGCGCCGCGCGCCAAGCGGCCCGGAGAGGATTTCCTCCAGAAACTGGTACGGCGTCGCAATGTCGGCGCGCGCAAGGAGCACAAACAGCGGAGCAAGATCGGGCGCCCCGCCCGGCCGCGTGAGATGCCGCCACAGGCTGACCGAACCGCGCGGCGCCTCCGCCATCAACCGCTCCTGATCCCACCCGATCAACGGCGACACCAGCAGCGACGCGAGCGAGAGATCGTCGTCGGGCTGGAGAACGAAGCGAATCGCGGCGAGCAGATCCTGCACCGAAAGCGGCGCGTTCAGGCGCAATCGGTCGACACCCGCGACCGGCACACCCTCGGCATAGAGCCGCGCGACGATCAGCGAGGCGAGTTCGCCGCGTCGCTTTACCAGGATCATCACATCCTCGGGCCGCAGCGTGCGCCCCTTGCTCTCCAGCATCAGCATGCCGATCCACCCCTTGATCGTACGCGCGATCTGCCGCGCGAGTTCGCGGGTGGAGTCCGAAACCCAGCTTTCCTCATCCTCTTCGGATCCGCCCGCCACGACGAGCGGCCAAAGCGTAACGGTGCCCGGCCCGGGCACTTCGCTCGCATGGACTTCACGGTCGGCGATCGCGCCGAGCCCCGGTTCGGGCAGCGCCTCGATCGCGGCGTCGACGAATTCGAGCACGGGCCGGGTCGAGCGGAACGACTGGATCAGCGACAGCCGGTGCCACGGCCGCGCGCGCATCGCGCCGGTGCGGCGACGCTGCTCGTCGTCCGCCTCCCACGCCTCGCGAGCGAGGGTCCCGAAATGCAGTTCCGCACCGCCGAAAAACTTCGGATGCGTGCCCTGAAACCCGAAGATCGCCTGCTTGAAATCGCCGACCGTGAACAGCGTCCGCAACCGCTCGCCGTGCGCGCCCTCGCCCGAGAAAAACTCGTCCGCGAGCGCGCGGATGATCGCCCACTGATCGGGGTTGGTGTCCTGCGCCTCGTCGATCAGGACATGTTCGGTCGCCTGGTCGAGCTTGTAGCGCACCCAATCGCCCATTCCCGGCTGCGCCAGCAGATCGATCGTCGCGCGGATCAGATCGTCGAAATCGACCGCGCCGATCCGCCGCTTGGCGCGCTCATAGGTCGCCGCATAATCGCGTCCGACCGACAGCCCGGCGGCGAGCAGATCGGCATAAGCGGCCCGCTCGCGCAGCGACAGCAAGTCCGCGCACGCCTGCCCCACCTGCACCGCCAGCTCCGCATAATCCGGATCGGCGGCGATCAGCTTGGGCGAATATTTGCGTGACTCGCGCTTGGCGGTGAAGGGCACACTGATCAAATCGCCGAGCATCCGCGCGCGCATTTCGGGTGCTGCTTCAACCCAGCATTCAGCGATATCGGCATGATTGCCGCCGGTCGCCGTGCCCCAAGCGCGGTTCGCCGCCGCGAGCCGCGCGACCGCATCGACATCGAATTCATCGTCGCCACAGGCATCGGCGATCGCGGCCTCAATGTCCCCGGTCGGCAAATCGAGCGCGCGGCGGATGAAGGGCTGAACGCCGTCCCCCATCGGCAATTCGGCCATCGCGGCGCGCGCATGGGCGCAGGCGAGCAGGAAGCGTTCGGCCTCGCCCTCCCCCAGCCGCAGGCTCAACGCGCCTACCGTGGCGATCGTGGCTTCTCGCCCCTCCGCCTCGGCCGTCACCAGCAACTCCGCAAGTGCCTCCCGCGCGAGGACCGCTTCCTCGCGCGCCTCGATCGGGCGGAAGCCGGGCGCCAGCCCCGCCTCGACCGGAAAAGCCGACAACAGGCTTTGGCAGAAACCGTGAATCGTCTGGATGCGGATGCCGCCGCCCGGCGCATCGAGCACACGCGCGAACAACGTGCGGGCACGCGCGATCATCGCATCGCTCGTCTCTTCGCCCAGCGCGTGGAGATCGCCAACCAGCTCCGGGCGCGGCATCCGCACCCACGCCGCCAGCCGCTCGCCGATCCGCCCGGCCATTTCGGCGGCCCCCGCTTTGGTAAAGGTCAGGCACAGGATCGCCGCCGGATCGACCCCGCGCAGCAACAGTCGATAGACGCGCGCGGTCAGAACCTGCGTCTTGCCGGTGCCCGCCGACGCAGACAGCCAGACATGCCCGCCGGGGTCGCTGGCTTGCGCTTGCGCATTCTTGAGGATCGGGAGGGGACCGCGGCTAGTCACGCCCATACCATTCGTCACGCCGCATCAGCTGGTCATATTCCGCGTAAGGCGCATATTCGGGGTGCAGCTTTGCCTCGAACCCGCGCGTGCCGGTCAGCCAGTCCGCCGCAGCATCGGTGAAATGCCGTGCGGCGAGCGCCGTAAAGTCCTCGGGCAGGACCTTGTCGCCCTTGCCCGCCGGATCGACCGGCGATGTGGCGCGCCCGAACGAATCGCCATGCTTGGTCAGCGACCAATATTCGAACCCCCGCGCCGCGCCGCTGATCCCGGTGAAGCCGCCGCGCTCGGCGATCAGGCCGAGCAGCCCGAGTTGCAGACTGAACCCCTCCCGCACCGCCGCCGGGGACGGTGCCTTGCCGGTCTTGTAATCGATCACCGCGAGCGATCCGTCGGGCAACCGGTCGATCCGATCGAATTTGCCTGTCAGTGTCACGCCAGCGATTGCCGTCTCGCCGGATTGTTCGACCGCTAGCACCTTCCGTCCGGCATCAATATTGCGCCCCATCTCGGCGACGATCCAATCGATCGCCTCCATCAACCTTGGCCGCCAAAGCGCGCGCTGCATGGGATGCGCATCGTCGAACATCGCACGCGCGCGATCGTGCAGTGTGTCGAGCGCGCAATGGTCCTCGCGTGCCCAGCGCTCCAGAATGTCGTGCACCGCCGTCCCGCGCCACGCCGCGCTCGGATCGGCATCGACCGGGTCGAGTTGCGCCAGACCCAGGATGCGCTTGGCATAGAAGGCATACGGGTCGGCCTTGAGCCGATCGACATCGGTCACGGCAATCTTCTTCGGACGCAGCTCGGGCGGCGGGACCGGCTCGGGCTTGGCCGCAGGCACGTAGCGGCCCGGATCATCGAGGGCACGTGCCCAGCCCTCTAGCGCGGTGGCACGTTCGAAGCGCTCACCCGCCAGCGCCTGCAACCGAAGCCAGAAACGCGAGGCGATCGCCGGTTGCGTGCCGCCGCGCCGCGCCCGCGTCATAAGCGCGGCGGGCGCACCCAGCGCTTGCGCCAGATCATGCGCTGCGACGCCCACGCCGCGATCGAGCCCCGGCAGGCCGAGTTCGGTACGTATACGCGGCGCGAGCCACGGATCGGGCGCGGGCAGGCCGGGCCAGGTCCCTTCGTTCAACCCGCCGAGAATCATCAGATCGGCTGTCTGTAGTCGCGCCTCGATCAGCCCGTAGATCGCAAGCCGCGGATGCCCGCCTTGCGGCGGGCGTACCGCAACTTCGTCCATCAACGTCTTTAGCAATGCGGCAAGGCTCGCCGGATCGACCGCGTCCGGCCCTTGCCCCGCATGGTCCTCTGCCGCCCGCAGCACTTCGGCGGCGGCGCGTCCGGCGGGGCCGGCCCAGACCGCATCACCGCACAACGCCTGCGCTGCCTCGCGCAGCACCGCGAGCAGCGGGGCGAGCGGCTGCGGCCCTTGTTCGAACGCCCCTTCGAGCGGCTTGAGCAGCGCACGCGCTTCAGGCCACCAGGCGAGCGCCATTCGTGCGCGGCGCGCATCGCGGAGATGCGCGTCGACACCCGCCAGCCCCGCAGCCGGTCGCGGCCCGCGCAATGTGCGGTCGAGTGCGCGCACGCCCTCCAGCCAGTCGGTCCGTGCCGTGCCAAAGCGCACCAGCGGATGTTTGAGCAATGTCAGCAGCGCAAGCGGCGCAAAACGCTGCGCGGCCGCCTCCGCCAGCGCCGTCAGAAGCGTGCCGGAGGGCAAGATCGAAAGCGGTCTTCCAGCCGAATCATCCACCGCGATACCCCAGCGCGCGCAATGCGCCGCCACGCGCCGCGCAAGGCCGCGGTCGGGCGTGACCAACGCGGCCGTCCGCCCCGGCGTCTCCGCCACTTCGCGCAAGGCGAGCGCGATCGTCTGCGCCTCCTCGCCCGGCGTCGCCAGTTCGGCCGCAGCAATACCCTCGATCCGGCGCTGATCCGGCGCGAGCGTCGTCCACCGCGCGGTGAACTCCGCTGCGGCGAGCGCATTCGCCACCGCCTTCCCGCGCGCGACCGTCGCATCATGATCGCTGCCGTCGCGCCAAGTGCGGAACTCGCTGCGGTTGACGCCCATCCGCTCCAGCAGCAGCTTCAAGTGGAATTGCGGGTGCGTCTCGATCGATCGCCGTACCAGCCCAGTGACGGGGTCTGGATCGAACGGTCCGAGCGAATCCCACTCGGCCGGATCCATGCCGGTCGCGAGATCGGCGAGCACGACCATCCCGCGCGGCAATTGCGAAATGCTGCGCAGCAATTGTGCAACGGCGGGGGCGCTGTCGGTGATTCCCGCCGCGCACACAAACCCGGCCGGGGGCGTATCCTGCCAGCGTTCCGCCAATCTTCGCAGCATCGTCCCACGACGCTCTGCGGCATCGACCCGGCCGATCCGCGCGAGTTCGGCTGGCCAGCGATCGAGCACGATGCCGAACAGATCGAGCGCGCGTTGCCAGTGCGCCGACATCGCTTCGTCGAGTTCGATTCCGCGCAGTCGCCGCGGTTCGATTTCCTCGACCAGCAATTGATCGAGCGTCCGCGCCAGATCGCCCGCCAGCCTGACCGCCTCCGCGGCATCGACCGGCTGACCGCTCCGCGCGCGCTCCTCGGACACCAGCCGCGCCAGGATCATCCTGCGTTCGAGCGGGGCCACAGCGGGCGGCAAAGGATCAAGATCGTCCGCCGGATCGAGCGCCGCACCAACCGCCTCGTCGATCCCGGGATCGCCGATCGCCACCAGCCGCGGCAGCAGCAGCCCGCCTGCACTCGCACGGACGAACGCATCGGTCAGCGCGCGCTTGGCGCGGTTGTTGGGCAGCAGGATCAGCCCGCGCGCCAGCTCCAGATCGTTCGCGCCGAATTGCCGGATCAGCCCGGCCGCCAGCGCATCGGCAAAGGCGCGGTGCGCCGGGATCGTGTAGAGCTGCGGGGCCCGGCGCTCAGCCATCGGCCAGCATCGCCTCGGTCTTGCCGACCGCGGCGGGGGTGCCGACATCGAACCACAGCCCCTGATGCACCAGGCCGTATGCGCGTCCGGCCGCGATCGCCCGCTCCCAGAACAGCATCGTCGAGAAGGGTCCCTCCGGCCAATCCTTGATCACCCGGGGAGAAAGGATCTGCACGCCGGTATAAACAAACGGCGCTAGCTTGCCCGGTTGCCGCCGCCCGATGATCCGGCCATCGGGTGCGAGCCGGAAATCGCCTTGCCCGCCATGATGGTTGGCGCGCGCCAGCGGCACCATCAGCAGCAGCGCGTCCATCGTCGCATCATCCCACCGCGCCGCCAGCATCCGGATCGCGTCGCTCGGGCCATCGACCCACAGATTGTCGCTGTTGACGACCAGGAACGGCGCGTCGCCGATCAGCGCGCGCGCCTGCACGATGCCGCCGCCGGTTTCCATCAACCGCTTGCGCTCATCGGAGACGACCAGGTCAATTCCGGAAACGCGGTTGCGCAAATGCGCCTCGAGCGCATCAGCAAGATAATGAACGTTGACCACCGCGCGCTCGACCCCGCTCGCGCGCAGCCGGTCGAACACATGGTCGATCAACGGCTTGCCCGCCACCTCGACCAAGGGCTTGGGGCGCGTCGCGGTCAGCGGGCGCATTCGCTTGCCCAGGCCCGCCGCCATGACCATCGCCGTCTTCGGCACCGCGCCGCCTGGATCGGGCCGGATCTGCAGCGTACGTTTTGGCGTCAGCACGCCGCCCGTCCCTGCGACAGAGCCAAGGGATCACCGCGCAATTCCTGCGGGATCGTCGCATCGAACCACGCCTTGACCGGGGCAAGCGCGGGATGGTCGAGATCGCGGTTCAGATAGCGCCAGACGCGCGGGCATAGCGTCGGATAGCGCAGCTTGCCATCGCGCTGCCAAAGCCGGGTGAAGATGCCGACGATCTTGGCATTCCGCTGCGCGCCGAGCACGTGATAGGCGGCATCGAACCCGGCATCGGTCGGGACCGCCGCCTTGTAGCGCGCGAGCATGTCGGTCTCCAGCGCTGCCGGCACGTCGCGTCGTGCATCCTGCAACAAGGACACGAGATCATAAGAAGGGTGCCCCGCGAGCGCATCCTGGAAATCGAGCAAGCCGAAGGTATCGGGGCCGATCAGCATCAGATTCTCGGCGTGATAATCCCGCAGTACCGTCACTGGCCGCCCGGTCAGTGCCACGTCGAACACCGCGTCCCACGCCGCCGTATACGCCGCCTGATCGGCATCGATGCCAAGCGCCGGGCAATACCATTCGGTCAGCAAATTCGCCTCGCGGTGCAACACCGCGCGGTCATAGGGCGCGACGGGCGCGGCTTCGCGCGCATGGAGCGCCGCCAGAATATCGATCGCGGCACCATATAATGCGTGCTCGCGCGCGGGATCGGCGTCGACCGTCTCGCGCATTCGCACGTCGCCGAAATCCTCCAGCAGCACCAGCCCCTGCTCAAGGTCGGCCGCATAAATTCGTGGCGCTGCAAAGCCATTCCCCGTCAGCCATTCGGCCATATCGAGAAACGGTCGCGGGTCCTCATGCGGCGGCGGCGCGTCCATCAGGATCGCGCTGCGCGTCGGCTCCACGGCCCGGAAATAGCGCCGGAACGACGCATCGCCCGCCACCGAGAGGATCTGCGCCCCGCCCCACCCATGCGCGGTCAGGAACGCGGCCGCTGCGGCTGGAGGAATCATATCTGCTGCCATCGCGCCTTCCAGCCCGGCGGGACGCTGGCTGTCAAGCGACGGCTGCCATCGGGAAGTATCTCCAGCGTCAAAGCGAGCGCATCGGGCCACCAGCCGGGCGCGCGTTCGGGCCATTCGACCAGCAGCACCGAGTCCCCGGCCGCTTCGTCGAGCCCCAGCTCGGCAATCTCTTCGGGATCGTCGATGCGGTACAGATCGACATGCAGCACCGGGATTCTTACCTCGGGCACTTCATAGGGCTGCACGATCGCGAAACTTGGGCTGGGCGCCTCACCCGCCAGCCCGAGCGCCGAAAGCAGCCCGCGCGCAATACTGGTCTTGCCCGCGCCGAGCGGCCCGGACAGCGTGATGACATCGCCAGGCGCGACAAGCACCGCCAATCGTGCGCCGAACGCCTCGGTCGCGGCGGGGTCTGCAAGGATCACGTCAGTATCCCGAAATCAGCATGTCGAGCGCATTGGAAATCGTGTAGCGATGCTCTTCGAAGGACGTGACCGGAAGCCCGAGATCACGCGCCATCACCGTCGCCGCGTTCTGTGGCATGAGAACGACGCTCTCTCCTTCAACGACAAAAATCGGGTTTAAGGTTGCTACCACCGACGGGACGCCTCCGCGTGGCAAAAGCGGAACCACGAAGCGCGTAATGAGGCTGGCCAGCAAATTTGCCTGACAGTCCAGCAGGAAGCCCGCCCCCCGCGCCGCGCGTAGACATCGAACTGGGCCATCAGAACATGCGGTACTCGGCCAGCGGAATACCGTTTTCCTCAATCCAGGCGTTATACGCCTCGATTGCCTCCTTATTCTCTTCCTGCCAGCGGCGGCTGCGTTCGTCGGAGACCTGTTTGGCTAACCCTTCCTCGCAGGCGCGCGACACGTTGATACCGTAGGCCTTGGCCGTTTCTACCAATTTGGTGTCGAGCGACACGTTGGTTGGGCGCCGAACCGGCGGGGCCTGGTCGCCTCTGGACAATCGAGTCGCCATCATCGCTCCAATCTATGCGCATATCCTATGCGCATCGGCGCGTGCGAACAACCTACCGCCGCGGAAGGATCACCGTTATCAACGTCCCCTGCCCGCGCTCGGACACCAGCTCGATCGTCCCGCCATGCGCCTCGACGAATTGCTTGGCGAGCGGCAGCCCCAGCCCTAGTCCGCGCTCGCCATTGCGCGTGATGCCGGGCTGGCCGAAGCGATCGAAGGCACGGGCGACGGCCTGCGCACTCATCCCCGCCCCGTCATCCGACACGATGATCCGTGCCGCCGCCGCCGTGCCGTCGGTGTGAAGCAAGACGCGCCCGCCTTCCGACGCGCTCGCCACGGCATGGCGCAGCATATGCTCGACGACTTGTTGCAGACGCTTGGCATCACCCTTTGTATCGCCGGTCGACGGCTGAATTTCGACGGCGAAATCGAGCTTGCGCTTTTTCGCGAGCGGCGCGACCGCATCGGCGGCGGCGCGTGCCACCCCGTCGAGCTCTACCTCCAACATCTCCAGAGCGGGCGCCTTGCCCTCGGCCTGGGTGAGATCGAGCACTTCATCAACCAGCATCCCCAGCCGCTCGACCGACTCCAGGATCGCCTCGACATAGCCGCTCGCCGCCTTGCTCAACTTGCCGGCATAGCCCTCGTTCAGCATCTCGGCGAACCCGCTGATCGAGGTCAGCGGAGTGCGCAGTTCGTAGCTCATCGTGGCGACGAAGGCGGTCTTGATCCGGTCCGCCGCCTCCAGCGCCTCGTTGCGGTCGCGCAACGCGGTCTCGATCCGGCGGCTGTCGGAAATGTCGAGCATCGTGAACAGGCCATTCCCGTCGGGCAGCGGCACGGCGGCGAACTCGAAATGCCGCCCGTCCTTGAAGGCAACGCGCCCCCCGCGCTGCTGCCGCTCGACCGTCGCCGCGCGGACCAGATCACCGATCAGCGCGGCACGCGCCGGGTTGCTGAGCTGCCGCGCCGCGACCTCGGCCAGCGCATCGACGCGCGGGTGCGTCACCAGGAACGCCTCGTCGAAACCCCACATCGTGCGGAACTTGTTGTTCCACAATTGCAAACGCCCGTCCGCCGCGAAGACACCCAGTGCCTCGAACAGATTCTCGAACGTCGCCGTTCGCACGCGCAGCAACGTGTCGCGCGCGCTGGCGAGTTGCACCTGCTCGGTGCGATCCTCGAAGATCAGCAGCAATCCGCCGTCGGGCAATGGCTGCGCGACTACGCGCAGATGCACGCCGCCGGGCAGGTGCCATTCCTCTTCCTGCCCGCCCCCCGCGGCCAGGAACCAGTCGCGCCGCTCGGATTTCCAGCCCGGAAAATCGCGCACTTCGGGAAGGCGCTGCGTCTCGCGCATCCGCTCCAGCACCCGGTCGAACTCGGGCCGATCGGCCAGCCATTCGGCCTTCATCGCGAACAGGCGGCGGAACGGCTGGTTGCAGAAGACCAGGCTGCGGTCTGCGGCGAACTGCACCACCCCAGCCGAAAGCCGGTCGAGCATCGCGCGCTGGGCATCGTCGAACCGCTTCAGCCGCGCGCGCGCCTGCTCCAGATCCTCGATATCGATCGCGAACCCCGCGACCCCGCCGGTCGAAAGCGGCGCATCGTACACCCGCAGCATCCGCCGCTCGCCGCGGATCGTCGCCGGCATCGCTTGCGATTGCACCGCCTTGGCATCGCGCGCCAGGATTGCACTGGCCAGCGGGCCGCCGACACCCGATCCCTCGACCAGCTCCAGCCCGCGCGCGATCACGTCCTGCTCCGACGCCCCCTCGACCGCGGCGACATAATGCGAATTGACCATCGCCAAGCGCAAATCGGGACCGCGATACCACATCGGCATCGGCGCCGCCTGAATGACCCCGCTCAGCTCCTCATAATGCGTCGTGGCATCCGCCACCGCCGCATCGAGCCGCGCGATCTCGGCCTCGCTCTCGGTGGCATCAAACACCCAGATGATCACGCCGCCGGGTGCCTGCACGTCGCGCGCAGCACGGCTCCCGCGTAACATCAGCGCCCGCGCCGACCCCTGCGCCCGCACCGCCCGGGAAAAGGAACGCCCCGATTTCTGCGCGGCAGCGATATCGGCGGAAAGCGCCGCCGCGTCGTCGGGCGACAGCCCTCCGCCACTCGCACCACTCTTGGGCAGGAGATCGTCGAGATAGCGCGGCGTGGCGCTCAACCCGAACCAGTCCGCCAGGCGCGGCGGACACTCCAGCCGCCCATCGGCCCGCACGATCAGCGCGAGCGCGGGAGCAGAAGCGAGCATCGCCTCCAGCCGAGCGTTGGTGTCAAAAGTCTCGGCCGCCTGGCGGCGGGCGCGAAGGCCAGTGTAGAGTATCCAGATCGCGACGGCCAAAAGCAAGGCGAACACAACGCCGACTAGGACTACGGTGGACTGTTGCGGTGCCATACCCTCGACGGTAGCGCGACGCTCCCAGATGCCAAGCCCCTCGGGGCGGCTGGCGGCCCAATAACTTCTGTTTGAACAAAAAAAGGGGACCGGCTTTCACCGATCCCCTCGAAGCTATCGTCAATCGTTAGAAGTGCGTGGTCACGCCGACACGATAGTAACGTCCCATGGCACCACGGAAGTAAACATCCGAAGCGCCAGTCGATGGGAACGGCGGCGCCTGATCGAAGACGTTGTCTACGTTCAGGCGAATGGCGAAGGACGAGTTGGGCAACTCATATGTCACGCCAAGGTTGGTGAAGACCACCGCGTTGTAGTGATTGATCTGATAATCTGCGGCATAATAATTATCGACTTTAGCCGGCCCGAGATACGACGCCTGAGCGAAGAACTGAGCACCACCGTTAGTGTACGAGAGCGTTACGACGCCCTTATCTTTCGAATAGCCAGCAGTGCCTTCGGTCCGTGTCTTAGTACCGCCAGACGTGCTCGAAAGCTCGAACAAGTGCTGATAGCTGACGCCGAGGCTGAGCGTGCTCGTCGCGCCCAGGAAGGGAGTCGGAACGTTGTACTGGCCCTGACCGACAATACCACGATACCGTAGCTGATCGGCGTTCAAATACCCTTGAACGATATAGGAAAGCTGACCCGAGGCGTCACGGCGGATACGCCCACAGTAAACATTGCTCGGATAACTCGCCGAGTCATAACACGCATTCAGAGTGTCGTTGGCACCGAAGCTGGTGATCACGCCTTTGACGCGAATATCGATGTAATCCGCACTGATGGTGAGACGCGGAATGAACGTCGGCTGGAAAATACCCCCGATACTGACCGAATCCGCCGTCTCGTTGCGTAGAGTCGAATCTCCTGCCGTTGCCTGACGGAAAGACCGGTCGGCAGACAGCGACGTATAGGTAGCCAGATTTACCCCAAGTGCTGAGAACGCCGCCTGACAGTTACGCGCGCGCACGCTCGGATTTGGCCCTTGAGTGATCAGCGTGGGATCGCACGGATCGTCCGCAAAGTCGAAGAAGCTCTGCGCGGGGTTGGCGAACTCGGTGATCGATGGCGAACGAATCGAATGGGTGAAATTACCCCGGAAGGTAAAATCCTTCACCGGCTGCCACCTGCCGCCCGCCGTCCAGGTAAACGCGTCGCCATTGAACGAGTTGTTCACATAACGACCAGCCAACTGGAAATTGAGAGTACGAATAAGCGGGATATTGTTGTCCGGCCCGATTAGGTCGCCTTCGAGCTCGCCGAAGACTTCGTCGGTGTTATAGCCCGCATTGATTCCAGCGATTGGAACCGACTGACCATAGCCAACCTGAGTCTGTGTCGCCGTGTCAAAATACCCGGCAAATGCGGCACTCGGATCGAAACGCGAGTGTTCGTCACGATGCTCGTACCCGGCCGCAAACGAGAGCTTGCCACCCGGAAGCTTGAACAACTCACCTGAGAGCGAAGCGACGAAGTCGTACTGCTCGTTGCGCGATTTCGGCGTGGCCAGCATCGTGACATAATCACGCGCGGCCTGACTTGCGACGCCGCTGCCAAACAGGTTCAGCGGTGCACACACGTTGCTGATCGTGGGCGCGTTGGAACTCACCACGCCCGCGCGACACGTTGCCGTCGCCGCGCTGCTGCCGACCGCGTCGACCGCATTCGCGAGGTTCTGGGTGTTCAGCACCGGTTGGACCGAAGAAGTCTCCGAGCGCCCGTAATTGGCCGACACTTCCCACTTCCAAGGCTTGTCGGCAAACACACTAAAGGTGCCGTCAAGGCCGACTACTGCGCGGTAAGTGTCAACCTTGCCCTTTACCCGACCGGTCACGAGATCGGTGTTGGCGCGATCCAAGTAGAAATAGTTCTGCGCCGCTACATAGCCTTGATTTTGATCACTCAAGGGATTGGTAAGAATGCTCTGCTGGATCGAGGCGCGTGCAGCCGCCGACAGGAAAGGGTTGTTGAGGCTGATCTGATACGCGCCCGCGCTCGACAAATCGCCGGGCGACCCGAACAAGCCGCTATTATACTCTGGCTGATCGCGCAGATTCGTGCCTTCGCTGTGGGTATACCATGCCTCGAAGAAAGCGTGGATCCCATCCGTGATCTGATAATTACCTTCGAGGATGCCGCTGTAACGCTTCGTGTTGGTCAGCAAGTTAGACAGATTGACAAGGCTGTAACCGTTGCCGCCCGACGAATTGGTCACGCTGGTGGACTTGCCGAAGTCCGTTGGGATCAAGTTCCCAAAATTGTCGAAACGGAGCGCCGAGGTTGGCGAAATGCCTCCCGTAACGCCGAGGTTGAACGGCGTGCCGGCAGGCACCGCGTTGAAACCGTACAAAGGCAACAGCGGCAGATACGCATTACCATAAGCCGTCTGATAACGGGGAGCCAAGATTGCGTTCAGCCCGAGAAAGTCGGAACCAATGCGGCCGACGAGCGGAATACCGCTCTCGCTGATCCCGGGAAGCGTCCGGTTGGTGTAAAGCTCGCGCGTGTACGGATAGCCAGCCGTGGTGCGAGGATCGTAATAGCGCCCCAGACCGGTGAGTTCCCGATCCGTGGCAAGAAGCCCGGTCGACTCGTTATATTCGCCCGCAAATGTGATGTTCCCTCGACCATCAGCGAAATTGGTGCCGGCCAGAATGCGGAAACGGTAATCCGGCGCGTCGCCACGATCCGAAATCCCGTACTGCGCGTCGAGGTCGAGGCCCTTGTAATCCTTCTTGAGGATGACGTTGATCGTCCCGGCGATCGCATCCGACCCATAAATCGGCGCACCACCCACGGCGACGGTCTCGACGCGATCGATCAACTTCGTCGGGATCAAGTTCAGATCGACCTGCGATCCACCGGACCCGGTCGGGCCGAAAATCGTGGAAGTGTTCGACCCGACGAAACGGCGGCCGTTCACGATGGTGAGCGTCCGCTGCGAGCCGAGACCGAAGAAATTGACGAAAGACTGGCCGGGCCCAAAGCTCGACTGGCCGCCAACGGGTGAGCTATCGGCGATACCGAATGCCGGTTGCTCGCTAAGTGCTTGCCCAAGGGTCGAGAAACCGCGCAATTCGATGGCCTTACCGTCAAGCACCAATACTGGCGCGACCGAGTCCGTCCCATTGCGCGCGATGCGCGATCCAGTAACGACGATCTCGTTGTCCTCAGACGGCTCCGATGCGGCGGCAGGCGGGGTAGTCGGTGCCGGCGCGGTCTGCGCGAAAGCGGCGCTTGCGATTGAAAGCGACGCGGCCGACGCGGACAACGCCAGCACCACTCGCGAACGGGTTCTAGAAACAGACATACTTACCCCTTTTGATTTTGCGCCCCATAGCTCTGAAAGACAGGAACAAAATCCACCCTGCAAACGCAAGAGGCCACAACCGATTGTTTCTGGCGTGTTGCGGCATCGCAACAAAAATGCCGCACCGGACCTAATTGGTCCGATGCGGCATTTCTGCGCTTGTGATGTACAGGGCCTTGGAGGCCCCGCAGACCTCAATACCGATAATGATCCGGCTTGAACGGGCCTTCCGTCGGCACGCCGATGTACCCGGCCTGCTTCGGGGTCAGCTTCGACAGCTTCACGCCGAGCTTTTCGAGGTGCAGCGCCGCGACCTTCTCGTCGAGGTGCTTCGGCAGGACGTAGACTTCGTTCTTGTAATTCTCGCCCTTGGTCCAAAGCTCGATCTGCGCGAGCGTCTGGTTGGTGAAGCTGGCCGACATCACGAACGACGGGTGACCCGTTGCGCAGCCGAGGTTCACCAGGCGCCCCTTGGCGAGCACGATGATCTGCTTGCCGTCCGGGAACTTCACCAGGTCGGTACCCGGCTTCACCTCGTTCCACTCATAGTTCGACAGCGCCGAAATCTGAATTTCCGAGTCGAAGTGACCGATGTTGCAGACGATCGACATCGGCTTCATCGCCGCCATGTGCTCAGCGGTGATGACGTCGGCATTGCCGGTCGCGGTGCAGAAGATGTCGGCGCGCTGCACCGCCTCTTCCATCGTCACGACTTCGAAGCCCTCCATCGCCGCCTGCAGCGCGCAGATCGGATCGATTTCGGTCACCATCACGCGCGCGCCGCCATTGCGGAGCGACTGGGCCGAACCCTTGCCCACGTCACCGAAGCCAGCGACGCAGGCGACCTTGCCGGCCAGCATGACGTCGGTCGCGCGACGGATCGCATCGACCAGCAATTCCTTGCAGCCATAGAGGTTGTCGAACTTCGACTTGGTCACCGAGTCGTTGACGTTGATCGCCGGGAACGGCAGTTCACCCTTCTTCGCGATCTCGTACAGGCGGTGAACGCCGGTGGTGGTCTCTTCCGACACGCCCTTCAGGTTCTTGACCGTTTCGGTCAGGTAGCCCGGATACTTGGCGACGAACGCCTTCAGCGCACGCTGGAATTCGACTTCCTCGTCATTCTCGGGCTCGCCGAACGTGTGGCCTGCCTCGAGCTTTGCACCCCACAATGCGAACATCGTCGCGTCGCCGCCATCGTCGAGGATGATGTTGGCGGTCGTGCCGTCGGTGTCCGCACCCCAGTTGAAGATGTCGCCGACATAGTCCCAATAATCGGCCAGGCTTTCGCCCTTCACCGCGAACACCGGAACACCCGTAGCGGCGATCGCGGCGGCGGCATGGTCCTGCGTCGAGAAGATGTTGCACGTCGCCCAGCGAACCTGCGCGCCAAGCGCGGTCAGCGTCTCGATCAGCACGGCCGTCTGAATCGTCATGTGCAGCGAGCCGGTGATGCGCGCGCCTTTCAGCGGCTGCGACGCGCCGAATTCCTCGCGCAGCGCCATCAGGCCCGGCATCTCGGTCTCGGCGATGTTGATTTCCTTGCGACCGAAATCGGCGAGGGAAATGTCGGCAACGACATAGTCGGTCTTGCGGTCGAGAACGGTGGCCACGCGGGTATCTCCGGTATGATTGATGCGCGCGCCCTACCCTGCATTGCGCTCCAGATCAAATATAAAGATGTCTTTATATGTTTGCGGGATCGGCGATCACGCCCGACCCGCCTCGCTCGCCAGCAGGCGCGGGTCTATCCCGGCGCGGGCGAAGGCGGCGGACCAGCGGTCTGCGATGTCGCTCTGATACAGCAGCGCCGCGTCACCCGCGGTATTGAACCAGCCGTGCCGCGTCATCTCGCCGTCGAGCTGCCCCGGGCCCCAGCCGGCATAGCCCAGCGCAACCAGCCACTCCCGGGGGCCTGTACCGGCGGCAATCGCGCGCAGCACGTCGATCGTGCTCGACAGCGCCCATAGCGGGCCATCCTGCCCGGCCACTTGGACCGTATCCTGCCCACCCCAATCGAGGCCGTGCAGCACGAAGCCGCGGCGCGGCTCAACCGGGCCGCCGAAATGGACCGGCGCATCGGGCGCGACGCCGGGGTCGATCTCGAGCTGGCGCAGCACGTCGTGCAGCCCCAGCCCCTCGATCACGGTGCCGATCCCTATCCCCAACGCCCCCTCGGCATCATGTGCGCACATCGCGATCACCGCGTGGTCGAAGCGCGGATCGCCGATGCCGGGCATCGCCAGCAGAAATTGGCCGGTGAGGTAACGTGCGCTGTCCATCGGATCGACCCATAAGCGCCCCGACGGCACACCGCCACGCTTGAAATTCTCGGGCGTCTGCACGACGTACCGCACGCCAAACATTTCATTCGGCCAAAGGAGATTCCCCCATGACGATCAGCGTCGGCGACCGCATTCCCTCCGTCACCCTGACCAAGGCCACGCCGAATGGCCCCGACCAGGTCAGCTCGGACGAGTTCTTCAAGGGCCGCAAGGTCGCGCTGGTCGCAGTCCCCGGTGCGTTCACCCCGACCTGCTCGGCGCGGCACCTGCCCGGCTTCGTCGACAATGCCGAGGCGCTGAAAGCCAAGGGCGTTGACGAAATCGCATTTACCTCGGTCAACGATGCGTTCGTCATGGGCGCGTGGGGCAAGGCGAGCGACGCGGGCGACATCACGATGCTGGCCGACGGTAACGCCGAATTCGCCCGCGCGGTTGGCCTGACCTTCGACGGATCGAAGTTCGGCATGGGCGAGCGCAGCCAGCGTTACTCGATGCTCGTCAACGACGGCGTGGTCGAGAAGCTCAACGTCGAGGCACCCGGCGCGTTCGAAGTTTCCTCGGCCGAACATCTGCTGAGTGAAATCTGAGGCACGATGAAGCGAGGCGCGGGTGCGGGAACGTCCCTGCCCGCGCTTCGTTGCCAATCCGTTACGCCCATTTTGAAAAGGAGCCGATCATGACCGATGCAGTCGATGCCGCCAAGGATCTCGCCAACGAAGCGACCAAGGAAGTGAAGAAGGCGACAGGCGAACAGACTCTGTTCGCACAGGCACAGGATGCCGTGACCGAAGCGATCACCGCGACCGTCGATGCGGTAAAGGCAAACCCGCTCGCCGCCGCCGGGATCGCGGCCGGTGCTGCCGCCGCCGTCGCCGGAGCCGCTTTCGGCGCGAGCAAGCTGCTCGCCAAGGATGAAGAGACGGCCAAGGGCACCAAAAAGTCCTGACGATTACTGGGCGCGCCATCCGGGCGCGCCCAGACAGTCTTGCGCGCGTAACGATCCGGCATTAGCCGCTAAGGATGACGCAAGCATCCGACATCGTCGCCGAACTCGATCGGCTCTATCGCGCCTCGGTCGAGCGCCTGCAAAGCGCGCTCACCACCTACATCACCAACGGCACCCCGCCCCCGCCCGAGTCGCGTCGCGACGGCAGCTTTGCCTATCCCGAGATCCGCCTGCACTATCGCGGCGGCAATGATCGCCCGGCGCCGATGCGCTCCTTCGGACGGCTGGTCAGCGAGGGGGATTATGCGATCAGCGTGACCAAGCCCGCGATCTTCGCCGAATATCTGACCGAGCAGCTCACCCTGCTGATCGAGGATTATGATGTTACGGTTGAGGCAGTCCCCGGCCGCCAGGAAATCCCCTTCCCGTACGTGATCGATCCCGGCCACGCACTGAGCCTCGACGAGATTTCTGCGGTCGATTTGGCAAGGCATTTTCCGGCGACCGAACTGGCGCACATCGGTGACGAAATTGCCGATGGCCTCTACGCGGTAACGACGGGCAGCCGCCCGCTCGCCTTGTTCGATGGCCTGCGCACCGATTTCTCGCTCGCGCGCCTGCGCCACTACACCGGCACCCCGCCCGAGCATGTGCAACGTTATGTGCTGTTCACTAATTACCACCGCTATGTCGATGAATTCGTTCGCTGGGCGTTCAGCCAGCTCGGCGAGGGTTCGCGCTATACCGCCGTATCCGGCGCCGGTGGGGTGCTGCTGCGCGCTGGCGACGATGTCGAAGCAGCGCTCGCCGACACCAGCGCATGGCGGCGGCATCAGATGCCGGCCTATCACCTGATCGCCGAGGACGGCACCGGCATCACGCTGGTCAACATCGGCGTCGGCCCGTCCAATGCCAAGACGATCTGCGACCATCTCGCCGTGCTCCGCCCAAGGCGTGGCTGATGATCGGGCATTGCGGTGGGCTGCGCCCCAGCCAGCGGATCGGCGACTATGTGCTCGCCCACGCTTACCTGCGCGACGACCATATCCTGGACGATGTGTTGCCACCGGAAATTCCGGTACCCGCCATCGCGGAGGTGCAACTCGCGCTCGCCCGCGCGGCCGAGACGATTTCGGGCCAATCTGGCGACGAACTCAAACGCCGCCTGCGCACCGGAACGATCGTCACCACCGATGACCGTAATTGGGAGCTGCAATATTCGCGCAGCGCTCTGCGTTTCTCGCTCAGCCGCGCGGTCGGTATCGATATGGAATCCGCGACGATCGCGGCGCAGGGCTATCGCTTCCGCGTCCCCTACGGCACGTTGCTGTGCGTTTCGGACAAGCCGCTCCACGGCGAATTGAAGCTGCCGGGCCAAGCCAACCGCTTCTACGAACGCGCGATCAGCGAGCATATGCGGATCGGCATCGAGGCGTGCGAGGAACTGCGCCGCGAAGGCAAGAAGCTCCACAGCCGCAAACTGCGCGCCTTCAACGAACCGCCGTTCCGCTAAGGTCCGGCGATCGGCGGACATTCTGGCGGCTTCGCGCGTTACGAAAGCTCAATCAATTCAGGAGCATTTCGTGATGGCTAGCACCAAGAGCACCGACCGCAAGGCCGCCGCCCGCACCAACGGCAAGGGCAAATCCTCGACCCCGCCGCGTGCCAAGGACGGCACGTTCAAGTCGAACAGCGGCCATTGGGGCACGGCGGCAATCGTCGGCGGCGTCGCGGCGGTCGGCGCGGTGGCGACCGCCGCCCTGTTCGCGCTGCGCGGATCGAGCGTGATCAGCGACATGGAAGACACGCTACTCGGCGGCGGCGAGCACGCGCATCAGGCAGACGGCAGCGATTCCAGTGCCTCATTCGAAGCACGCATCGCGGATGAGGGCACGATCCCGGCGTAGCCCTTATCGCGTCAGCACAAAGTCGATCCAAACATCCGCCGTCACGTCCTGCTCCCCCGGCAGGACGGGCGGCGTGGCGGCGTTCGCCCGCGACGCGGTCACCACGATATCCTGTCCGTTCTCGGCGAAGCTCGTTCGCTCGCTAATTCGCAAAACGCGTGAAACATGCAGTCCGAACGGCTTTGCATAGTCCTCTGCCTGCGCCCGCGCAGACTGCACCGCCGCAGCACGCGCGCGGGACTTGAGCGGCGCGTCGTCGGCAAAATCGAAGCGGGGTCCGTCAATCCCGCTCGCTCCCGCACCCGCCAGAGCATCGTAAACGCGCCCGACCATCGCCATGTCGCGCAGCTTGATGCTCAACCGAGTCTCGGCGCGGTATCCGATGATGACGTCCGTAGCATCGCCATCCTTGTCGGGCTTGAAACGCGGCCCGACGCGAAGCGCCTCCGTCCGCATCGCGGTCTCCGGCACACCCGCCGCGCGGGCGGCGGAGATCAGCCGTTGCGCAACCTCGGCATTGCGGACGCGCGCTTGCTCGGCCGTATTGCCGTCGCTTACCACATTGGTGGATAGCGTCGCCTGATCCGGTACCGCCTTGATCGTCCCATGCGCAGAGACCTGCAACAGCGTCTCGCTGGCCGACAATGGGGCCGTCTGCAGGCCGGCGGCCTGTTGTGCGCTGGCACCACTCGCGGTGGCGCACAGCAGCAACGCGATCGAATACCTCACCATCCGCTCGGCTTCCCCTTGTTCTGCTTGTCGAGCCACGCCTTCAGCGGCGCGAAATAGTCGACCATCGCCTGACCCGAGATTTCGCGGGTGCCGGTGAAGGTCTGCAGTGCGTCGGGCCACGGCTTCGATTGCCCCATTGCCAGCATCGCGTTCAGTTTCTCGCCGACCGCCTTGTTGCCGTAGAAGGAGCAGCGGTGCAGCGGCCCCTTCCAGCCAGATTGCTTGCACGCCGCCTGATAGAATTGGAACTGCAGCAGGCGCGCTAGGAAATAGCGCGTGTAGGGCACGGCGGCGGGCACGTGATACTTCGCGCCCGGATCGAACTTCGTCTCGTCACGCGGCACTGGCGGAACCAGACCCTGATATTTCAGGCGCAGGTCGTTCCAGCCCTTCTCATAGCCGCTCGCCGGGATCTGGCCCGAAAACACGCCCCAGCGCCATTTGTCGATCAGCAGTCCGAACGGCAGGAACGCGACCTTGTCCATCGCTTGCTTGAGCAGCAACCCGATGTCCTTGTCCGGGGTCGGCACCTTGGCCTGGTCGAGCAGACCGATTTTTACCAGATAATCGGGGGTGATCGACAAAGCGACAAAATCGCCGATCGCTTCGTGAAAGCCGTCGTTTGCGCCATTCTGGTAGAGGAACGGCTGCGTATTGTAGGCGCGCTGGTAGTAATTGTGGCCCATCTCGTGGTGGATCGTCACGAAATCGTCGCCATTCACCTTGGTGCACATCTTGATGCGCAGATCGTCCTTGCTGTCGACGTCCCAGGCCGATGCATGGCAAATCACTTCGCGATCGGCGGGCTTCACGATCTGCGAGCGCGCCCAGAACGTGTCGGGCAACGGCTTGAACCCGAGCGACGAATAGAAGCCCTCGCCGGTGCGGAACATCTTGATCGGGTCGTAGCCCTTTTCCTTCAGCAGATCGCCCGTGTCGTAACCGACATCGCCCGCTCCCTTGGGCGCGACGACGTCGTAAATATTGCCCCATTCCTGCGCCCACATATTGCCGAGCAGATCGGCGCGGATCGGGCCGGTCTTGGGCTGCACCGCGTCGCCATATTTCTCGTTTAGGTTCCAGCGGACATAGGTGTGCAGCGCGACGTACAGCGGCTCGACCTGTTTCCAGAGCTTGTCGGTCAGCGCGGCGAATTCGTCGGGCTTCATGTCATAGCCCGAGCGCCACAGCGCACCGACATCGGCATAGCCAAGCTCCTGCGCGCCCTTATTGGCGATCTCGACCTGGCGCGCGTAATCGCTGCGCATCGGTGCGCCGACATTGTCATGCCAGCTGACCCACATCTCCTTGGTCTTGGCGGGGTCACGCGTGGTGCCCATCGCGGCTTCGATGTCGCTGCCGTTGATCGGCTTGCCGTCGAGCATACCGCGGCCCTTGCCGTAGCCCGAGGACATGCGCGTGACGATCGTAGACAGTTCGGTCGCGGCACCCGGCGTGGTTGGCGCGGGCAGCGTCAGGCCGCTGCGCAGGATGTCGATCTTGCGCTTGGTGTCGAACGACAGGCCGGGCGTGCTCGCGTATTTCGCGGCTTCGAGCGCGAGGCGGACCTGCATCTCGGTCCCCTCCGCGCCGAATTTCGCGGCGATCGCGTCGGTGTCGTCGGTGATGTACGTCGCGTTGATCCACGCCGCCTGCTGCGCCGGGGTAGAGAAATCGGCCAATTCCCTTTCCGCACGCGCGACGAAGGCATCGGCCTCGGCGGCGGTCGGCGCAGCGGTGGCGGCTACGGCAGCGGCGGGCGCCGCCTCGTCAGCAAAGGCGGGTACGGCCGCGAGCGACAGGATCAGGGCGAGCGACGAAATTCCGGTGCGGATCATGCGAGTCCTCATGGGGCAAAGATGCCGCAACCTGTGCCCCGCGCCGCGCGGGGTCAAGTCGTTACAAACGCTACGATCGCATCGCTCAATTCGGATTTCAGCACCGCGCTCATATGGTTGCCGGGCACCTCCTGAAACAGCGCGTCCTGCAATGCTGCGGCCAGCTGCTCGCCCGATCCATTGTCGTCATCGTCCGCGCCATTGACGACCAGCGTCGGCGCCGCGATCCGCTCCAGTTCGGCGGGCGTGGTGTCCACGAAGGTATCGAGGATGTGCAGCAAGGCGACCGGATCGCCGCCGGTGGTCTTCAGGAACGCCTCGGTCATCCACTCGCTAGATCCGCGCGGGAAGCTGCCAAGATGTGTCAGCACGTTGCGGAAATATTCGCCGCGCCCGGTCGTGGCGGTAATGCCCTGATAGCCCATGCCCGAGAGCACCGCGCGTCGCGGCGTCGCGCCGTTCGCCATCATCCGAACCGCCGTGCGTCCACCGAGCGAATAGCCAACCAGGTCGTAATCGGTCAGGCCCAGATGCTCGATCAGCGCAAAGCCGTCGCGCATCAGTACGTCGGGCGGATAGGACGCGGCGTCGTGCGGCTTCGCGCTGGAACCGTGCGCCCGCAGATCGGGCATGATCACCCGAAACCCCGCCGCCGCCACCTTCGCGGCGTGGCCGTATTTGATCCAGTTCACCGTCGCGTCGGAGAAATAGCCGTGGATCATCACCACCGGCCGCCCTTCCCCTACTTCCCGCCAGGCTAAGCGCGCGCCGTCGAAGCTGTCGAAAAACTGCGGTTCAATCGGGGAGTTTGCCAATGGCTTCGATCCAGCGGTCACGGGTTGCGGGGTTCTCGTCAAGCCGATGCTCCGTCAACCCGCGCGTGTCCAGCCAGTCAGCGTGCCATGTCTCGGGCGAACAATGGCTGGTCGGCTTGAAACGACAGGGATCGTCGAAACTGCCGACGGTCAAATCCATCCGCTCACCCGGTTTGAGGAATTCGAAGGTCAGCGGCGTGCCACACTCACGGCAGAACCCACGATGCGCGATCGGCGACGATTGATACCGTTCGGGCTCGCGTTCCCACGTCAGGTCGGCGATCTTCACGCTTTTAAAGGCAATCGACACGCCGCCGGTCGCGTGCTGACACATCTTGCAGTGGCAGAGATAGGCGTCGTCATTCTCGATCCGCACCGAATAACGGATACGGCGGCATTGGCACCCGCCCGTCATCATGTCGCTCATCCGCGCTCCTCCAGCCCGGCGGCCTTCATCCGTGCGATCGCCAGAGCGATACGATCCTGCCCGAAGAACGGTTCCCCGTTGAAGACGAGGGTCGGCACGCCCCAATGCCCCGCCGCCTCCAGCGCGGCCTGGTTCGCCGCGACTTCGGCGTCGAGCGCTTCCGCATCGCGCTGCGCCTCGGCCTGCAGATCGGCAAAATCGAGCCCGGCCTCCTGGGCTGCGACGGTCAGATTGGCGTCGGTGTACCAATTCTCCGTCCCGCCCCAGATGCGTTGCGACACCGCATCGGCAAAGGCAAAGCCGCGTCCGCGCCGCGCCGCCACCTGCCCCATCCGCACCACCGGGTAGATATAGGGCTGCTCCGCCGCGATCTGCCGCGTCGCAATGTCCTGAACGATCGGGTCGGGCTTGGGCGGGCGCATCGTAATCCCCTCATGCGCCGCGATCCGCCACACATCGAGGAAAGTGTAGCGCAGCCAGTTCGGATGGTTGCGCTCGAAGAAATTGGGCTCGCGGATCGCCAGCGGATAGACCTGCCGCAGCACGATATCGAGATCATAGCGCTGCATCGCCGCCCGCCATTTCGGCATCGCCAGATAGGTGTACGGGCTGCGAAACGAGAAATAGAGGTCAGCGGTCAGCGTCATCGGTCTATCCCCTCCGCGACGTTCGCAGCCCCCAAATGCTGCTCAGGAATGCGCCAAGCATGGCGATCACCATGTCTTTCTGCGCGTCCCACACGTCGCCCTGCTGGCCGTTATACGCATCCGCCATGCCGGGGGCGAGCAGCATCGTCAGCAGCCATTCGAAGACTTCGTAGAGCGCGCTGACACAACCGACGAACAGGAAGCCGAACCACAGGCCGGTACGCCGTCCCGCGCTTCCATAGCGCCGGACGATCTCGGCTACCGGCCCCACCCACAGCAGGCCGAAACAGAAATGCACCAGCCGATCGAACCCGTTGCGCGTCGCGCCCATCGCGGCGTCAATCGAAACGCCGGTCAGCGCCCGCCCCCAGGCATCGTACGGGACGTTCGAATAGGTGTACCGCCCCGCCAGCGTATGCAGCAGGAAGAACACCACCAACGATGCCACCGCACCATTCGACAGCGGCCAGCGCCGCAGCAGCCACGGTGAGGCAAATAGCAGCGCTACCGTCGGGATGTGCTGTAGCGGCGCGATCTCAGGATAAGGCTGCCAAAGGTTCGCCGCCACCACCGCGACCGCCAGCGCACAGATCATCCGACGCTGCGACAGCGGGACGATGCGCCAGCGGTCGCGATAGGCAGCGATCAGATCACGCTGCCTTTTGCAGATGCTTGCGCCCGAGCAGTTCCGCGATCTGCACCGCGTTTAGCGCCGCGCCCTTGCGGAGATTGTCGCTGACACACCACAAGCTCAGCCCGTTTTCGACGGTCGAATCCTCGCGCACGCGGCTGATGAAGGTCGCATATTCGCCGACGCATTCGACCGGCGTCACGTATCCGCCATCCTCGCGTTTATCGACAAGCATGACGCCGGGGGCCTCGCGCAGGATCTTCTGCGCCTGCGCCGCCGAAATTTCATTCTCGAATTCGATGTTGATCGCTTCCGAATGGCCGACGAACACCGGCACGCGTACGCAGGTCGCGGTCACCTTGATCTTGGGATCGAGGATCTTCTTGGTTTCGACCACCATCTTCCATTCTTCCTTGGTCGAGCCGTCGTCCAGGAAGCTGTCGATATGCGGGATCACGTTGAACGCGATCTGCTTGGTGAACTTCTTCGCCTCGGCCGGATCGCCCACGAAGATGTTGCGCGACTGTTCGAACAGTTCGTCCATCCCGGCCTTGCCCGCGCCGGAGACCGATTGATAGGTCGCGACGACGACGCGCTTGATCTTGGCGAAGTCATGCAGAGGCTTCAGCGCGACGACCATCTGCGCGGTTGAGCAGTTCGGGTTGGCGATGATGTTGCGCTTGGTGTAACCCGAGATCGCATCCGGGTTCACCTCCGGCACGATCAGCGGCACGTCCGGGTCCATGCGGTACAGCGACGAATTGTCGATCACCGTGCAGCCCGCCGCGGCAAAGCGCGGGGCGTGGAGCTTGGTCCCTTCGGACCCGATCGCGAACAGCGCCATGTCCCAGCCGGTCGGATCGAAATTGTCGATATTCTGGACCTTCAGCTTGCGCCCGGTCTCGCCGAAATCGACCTCGTCGCCCTGGCTGCGCGAGGAGGCCACCGCGGCGATGTCGGCCAACGGGAATTCTCGCTCCGCCAGAATATTGAGCATCTCGCGTCCGACATTGCCCGTCGCGCCAGCGACCACGATCCTGTAACCCATGACTTTCTCCAATTCGGACCGCGCCCGTAGCGTCATTACGCGCGCACGTCCAATCGCTTTGCTAATCGTGCGTGCGCGCCTGCCACGTCGCATGGGAAATTCCATGTACCCGCGCGAGATGATCGGTCAGCGCGTCGAGTTCGCTGGTCGCAATATTGGTACGCACCAGCGTCGCGACAATCTCCACCCGGTCCTCCGCGCGATTGACGATGTCGAGCTCGGCGACCGGCAGCGTGGCCGCCTCCAGATGCTCGGTCAGCAGATCGCCCATCGGCCCCGCCTCCGCCGCATCGGTGGTGATCGTCACGGTATAGGTCGCCTCGACGCTGCGCCCCTCCAGCGGGATGCGGTTGATCGCATCGACCAGCGGCCGCAACATCGTGTTGGCGAGGATGACGAATCCGGTCAGCAGCACCGCCTCGGCAATCATGTCGCTGCCCGCGATCGCGCCGACCGCGGCCGAGCACCACAAAGTCGCCGCGGTGTTGAGGCCGCGGACGTTCATCCCCTCCTTCATGATCACGCCAGCGCCGAGGAAGCCGATCCCCGACACGACATAGGCGATGATGCGGATCAATTCGACATCGCCGCCCAGCCGCTGCCCCAGATCGACGAACGCCGCCGACCCCAGCGCAACCAGCGCATTGGTGCGCAGGCCTGCCGTGCGCTGCCGATACTGCCGTTCCGCACCGATCATCGTGCCGAGCAGGAACGCCGCCAGATAGCTGACGACCGTGTCCAGGAACGGCCACAGGTGGAAGGTCGTCAGGAAGCGCATCGCCTTACTTGGTCGACTTGTCCTTCACGTTCCGGTCCAGGAACGTCAGGATCGTGTGCCACAGATGCTCGCTGATCCCGGGCCCGCCGACGCGGTGGGTGTAGCCGGGGTAGAACATCATCTCGAACGGCCGGTCCTTCTTCTGCATTTCGGCAGCAAAAGCAGTCGAATTTTCGAACACGACGTTGTCGTCGGCCATGCCGTGAATGAGCAGCAGCGGATCGGCGATCTTGCCCGCATCCTGCAGCGCGTCCGACGCTGCATAGGCCTTCGCATCCGCCACGGGCGAACCCATGTAGCGCTCGGTATAATGCGTGTCATAGAGTGACCAGTCGGTCACCGGCGCACCTGACACCCCAGCGGCATAGACGCCCTGGTTCGCCTCAAGCATCTTCAGCGTCATGTAGCCGCCATAGGACCAGCCATAGGTCGCGATCTTGTCGGCCGCGACGAACGGCTGCTCCTTCAGGAACTTGGCCCCGGCAAGCTGATCGGCAACCTCGACCGTGCCCATCGCGCGGTAGATCTGGTCCTCGAACGCCTTGCCGCGATTGAACGAGCCACGGTTGTCGATCTGGAAAAAGATATAGCCGTGCTGCACCAGATATTGCGCCAGCGCCCCACCCCAGGCGCGCGTCACCTGCTGACCGGTGCCGGGGCCGCCATAATGCTGGAAGAAGACGGGGTATTTCTTGCCCGGCTCGAGCGGCGGGGTGATCATTTCCCAATAGAGATCGGTCCCGTCCTCGGCCTTGATCGTGCCGAACTTGGTCTGCTGATGGCTGGTAAGATACGGGTAATAGGGATGCCCCGGCTTCACCGCATTCTCGTTGATCCACGAAATCCGCTTGCCGGTCGCATCGGCGAGATAAAGCTGCGTCGGCTGGGTCGGGTTGGACCGCGCGACGATCATCCGCGTCGCCGCGCCGTCCATCGAGCCATTGTTCCACCACCCCGTCTCGGTCAGGCGGGTAATGACGTTCGGATGCGCAATATCGACCGAATAGAGATGCTGTTCGAGCACGCCGTCCTTGTTGCCGACGAAGTACAGCCGCCCCTTGGCCTCATCCACGCCCGCGAGCGACTGCACGACCCAGTCGCCGCTGGTCAGTGCGGTCCACTTGCCTTTGGCGAAGCGATAGAGATGGCCATAGCCGGTACGCTCGGACCGCCAGATGAGGCTGCCATCCTTCATCGGCCGATACGCGTCGGACAGGTTGAGCCAGCTGCGCGCGCCCGATTTTTCGGTGAACAGCACGGTTGATTTGCCCGTCGCCGGATCGACCTTGAGCATGTCTAGCGTCTTCTGGTCGCGGCTCTGGCGCTGGACCAGCAGGGCCGATCCATCCTGCGTCCAATCGACCCGCGCGAGATAGATGTCGGGATCGCTGCCGAGATCGACCTTCACCCGGCCCGATCCATCGGCCTTCATCACGTACAGTTCGACCAGGACGTTGGGCGTACCGGCGGCGGGATAGCGCTGATCGTAAACCTTGGTGCCAGTCGCCCCGATCGCCGCGCGCGTGACGATGCCGACGGGTGCCTCATCGAAGCGCTCCACCGCGATGTGTGTGTCGCCGGGCGACCACCAATAGCCGGTGCGGCGGTCCATTTCTTCCTGCGCGACGAACTCCGCCTCGCCCCAATGCACCGTGCCTGCGCCGTCCTGCGTCACCTGCGTCGCCGCCCCGCCACGCAGCGGTTGCACGAAAAGGTTCTGCTCGCGCACGAAGCTCAGGAAGCCGCCCTTGGGGCTGACGGTCGGGTTCAGGGCATCCTTGGTCCCGCTCAGCTTGCGGGTCGCGCCGTCGAGACCGGCGATGTAAAGCTCCCCGTCAAGCGGCACGAGGATCGTCTTGCCGTCGGGCGCCCAGTCATAGGCGACGATCCCCTTCGATCCGGCAATACGCGCGCGTTCGCGCTGCATCTTCTCGGCCTCGGACAGTTCGGCACCGCTGCCGACCTTCTTCGAATCGACCAGCATCCGTTCCTGGCCGGTGCGCGTGTCGAGCGCCCACAAATCCAGGCGCTCCTTCTCGTCGGCGCGCGGCTTGAGCGAGGTCAGCAGCGTCCCGTCGGGCGAAAGCTTCAACCCGCGCGGCTGCACGCCCGACAGATCGGGGTTGCCGAACACGCGCGCCAAGGTGAGCTTCGGTTCGGCGACGCGATCAGCGGCCATCGCGGGCACCGCCGCACTGGCGAGCAATATGCCCGCAAAAGCCAAAACGCCGCGCATCGTCCATCTCCAGTCCCGCTTATGCCCTGCGCCCGGCAAGGCGGGCGATGGCGGCGCTTATCGCGGGGTGGGCGGGCGGCGTAAAGGGGTCAGGCGAAGTCGGGATCGCCGCCGGGTGCAGCCGTTGCGCGCGGCCGCTTGCGCCACGGCAGCGCGCGGCCTTCGATCAGCGAGCGCCAAGCCCATTCGACCGGCGCGATGTCATATCGCTTCGCCCACCAATTCGCGCCGACGAGCAGGAAGGCGTCGATCACGAACGCCGTCACCATCAGTGGCCCCCAGGTCATCTTGCCATACAGGCCGAGCATGAAGGGCGGGTACAGCACCCAAAGGCAAATCAGCGTCTGCGCGATGTAGATGCTGAGCGCCGTCCGCCCCGCCGCCACGAACGGCCGCAGCAACGTCTGCCCGGTGGCGGTCGCGACCAGCAGGTTGATCAGCCCGACATGGCCGAGCGTCATCGTCAGCCGCGCCACCTCATACGCCACCGGCGCGAAATGCGGGCCGCTGCCCGGCGGATCGAGCTGCGCCAGCCCGCCAGCGATGCGCAACGTCACGCCCACCGCATAGCAGATCGCCGTCAGCCAGACGTAGAATTTGCGCGATCGGCGCCCCTGCAGCACGCCCAGCTTATACAACGCGGCGCCGATCAGCATCACGCTGCTCGCCTCCCAGACGAACAGGATTTCGAGGAACTGCGACTGAAGGTCGAGGAACACGTGCCACTGCATCGCGGCCCAGGTCATGAAGGTGCCACCGCTGGACCGCGCGGCATCTTCCTTGGCGACATTGGCGGCCGATTTCGCCCTTTCTTTCGCGCGCTCGGCCTTGGCCTTGGCGTCCTTCTCCAGCGTCTTTTTCTCGGTAGCCGAAAGTGCCGCGCCATCGGCCTTCTTCGCCTCGATCGCGGCGACCTGCGCCCGCGTCTGCTGCCCCTGATAATAGCCGAAATAGCCGCCCAGCGTCAGCATCAGCATCGACAGCGACAGGCCGATCAGGATCAGCCACCGTGGTCGCAACCGCCGGAACAGGAACGCCACCAGCGCGGCGATCCCATACGTGTGCAGAATATCGCCGGGCCACAGCAGAATGAAGACGTGGATCAGCCCGAACGCGAACAGGATCAAATTGCGGACGTAGTAGCGCCGCATGATCGCCCAGCCGCTCGCCTTCGCCGCGGCACGATCGGTCAGGATCACCATGCCGGCCCCGAACAGCATTTCGAGCAGGCATCGCGCCGTCCCGTTCGCCAAGACCTCGCGCAGCCACCATGCCGCCTGGTCCGTTGCCGACCAGCCGAGATGGCGGAACGCGTCGAACGACGCGTAAAGCGACGCGCCCATGTCATTGATGTTCATGAACAGGATGCCGAGGATCGCGATCCCCCGCATGATGTCGAGCACCGCAATACGCGGCGCGCCGTCCGGCTCCGCGGCAGTGGTCATGGCGATGTTGGACATGCAGCTTCCCCCGAAGACCCTGGCATCATATCGAAATGCCGTGCAGGCGGCAAACGCGACAGGCGCGGTTCATTTCGGCTGCGCTACGGTCAGCGAAAGGGAGAGCAAGGCACATGGTGCATCTGGGCAAGGGCTTTCGCGCGATGGCGGCGTTCAACGCAGCGCTGCTGTGCATTGCGGCGACACCGCTTGCCGCCGGGCCGATCCACGACCGCATCTATCCTGCCCCCACCGCGCCGCTCAGCGCCGCGCAGCTACCGCCGGGCGCGCAGCTGATCACCGTCGCCACGTCGGACCATCTCGACATCACCGGCGCGGAGGTCGCGCCGCAGCCGGGCAAGCCGACGCTGCTGGTGTTTCACGGCAACGCCTCCGCGGCGACCGGCACGCTGGACTGGTTCGCCCCGCTGATCGCGCGAGGCTACGGCATCGTAGCGGCGGAGTATCGCGGCTACTCGGGCAATCCGGGCCGCGCGGACGAGGCTGGCCTCGCTCGCGACGCAGACGCTTTCTACGCCGAGGCGCACCGGATCGCGGGAGGCGGGCGCGTGATCGTGGTGGGGCATAGCTTGGGCGGCGGGGTCGCATTCGGGCTGGCAGCGCGGCACAAGCTCGAAGCGTTGGTGACGATCGGCACCTTCACGACATTGCGCGCGATGACACCGAAGATCGCGCGGGCCTTCGTTTCGGACCGCTACGACAACCTCGGCACCGTGCCGACACTCGACGAACCACTATTCATCATCCACGGCACCGCGGACGACACGGTCCCGGTGCAAATGGGCAGCGCGCTGCATAATGCCGCAATGGCGGCGAAGCGCGACGGGTTCAGCCTCGCGATCACCGGTGCAGACCATCGCCCGGACGGCAAGACGATCGCCACGCTGATCGACCTGATCGCCGCGCATCTGGACAACCCGACGGCACCGATCGGCGCGCCACCCGATACGGTGAAGCTCTACCCCCGCGCCCAGCGCTAGCGCGGCAACGGCTTCCCCGCCAAATAGGGATAAGGATCGATATCGGTTCCCTCATACCAACGCTGCTGCGGATCGGTGCGGGTCAGGCCGAAGTGCAAATGGTAATTCCCCGCCCCGGCGTTCCCAGTATCGCCGACAAAGCCTAGGCGATCGCCAGACGTTACGACCTGTCCCTCCTGAAGCCCCGGCGCATACGCCGCCAGATGCGCGTAATAATAGGTCCAGCGTCGATCGGGCGAGCGGACATAGACCGTCGTCCCGCCCGCCGCGCTGGTAAACAGCTTCTCGATACGCCCGGGCGCCGCGGCCACCACCGGCGTCCCCGCAGGCGCCACGATATCGGTGCCGTGATGCGGCCGCGCGCCACCGTCGCGATCATCACCCCAGGAATCAGTGATCGCGCGGCGCGGCACCCCAGCGACCGGCACGGTAAGCACCGCGGCCTCATCATGTCTCATTGGCGCGGGCGGCGCCGACGCAACCTCACCCGGCACGCCGGGCAACAGCTTCAGCGCCGCTATCCATAGCCCGATCAGCACGACCAGAAGGATCGCGAGCCCCCAACCAATCCGACGCAGGATCACCGCCCCGCGCTCAAGCCTGGAACACCGCCGGCGTCCCTGCCTTGATCATCAGCGCAAGTCGCGCCGCATCCCAGTTGGTCAAGCGAATGCAGCCATGACTTTCGGCCCGCCCGATCGTGCTCGGCTCGGGCGTGCCGTGGATACCGTAATGCGGCTTGGAAAGGTCAAGCCACACTACCCCGACCGGCCCGTTCGGTCCGGGCGGCAGCAGCGCCTTCTTGGCATCGGCCTTCGCGTCCCAGAACAGGTCGGGATTGTAATGGAACGGCGGATTGTATGCGGGACCCAGCACCTTCCACGTCCCGATCGGCAGCGGATCGTGCGTGCTCCCCATCGTTGCCATGAATTGCGCGACGAGCTTGCCGTCCTTGTCGAGCACGCGCAGCACTTCGTCGGATTTGTCGACGACGATCTTCGCGCCTTGCGGCTGCTCGGCATTGACGTTGAGGCTGGCGAGCGTCGTGCGCCACTTTTCGGGCAATTTCGGATCGTAGCTGAATGATGCCGCGACCGCGTTCGGGATCACGATCTTGTTCCCGGGTGTCAGCCGCGTCGTCGGGCTGTTGAGTTCGATCAGCACGGCGGGCGTCGTGTGAAACATCTCGCCCAATTTCTCCATGACCGATCGATACCCAAGCGCAGGCAAGTTCGCCTGCAATTGTGGATCCTTCGGCATCGGATTGACGAAGGGACCGGCCAGCATCTCGGGCGTCAGCGCGACCGTCTGGGTCGGCCGCCATGCCCGGTGCGGATAGAGCGCGCGGAGCGTTGCCTTGTCCATCTCCCCCGTGATCGGCAGCCCCTGCTGCTCCTGAAAGCCCTTGAGGGCCGCAACCAGCGACTTGCCCTTGCGCCCGTCGAGCACGCCTGGCGAGAAGCCCAGATGATCGAGAATGACCTGGACGTGTAGCGTGGAGCGATCCAGCGCGGTCGGCTGGGGAGCTTTTGTTCCCGCAGCGCTCGCGCCAACAAGCCCAAGCGATGCGATTGCCAGCCCAACCGAACGGCTTATGGTTTTTCCCACGACTTCAATCCCCTACATCTATGCGATGCAGATAACGACAGACGCGGCTGTTGGGTCCGACCCGGCGGATCATAACCTCAAGCTCTCGCGCCGTGCCCTGATTGGCGGGTTGGTTGCCGGTGGCGGGGCGCTCGCCCTCCCGCTCCCGGCGATGGCGATTGGTACCGAATGGCGCCTTGCGATCCGCAACGTGCATAACAATGAAACGGTCGACGCCGTCTTCGCGCGCAGTGGCCGTTTCGTTCCTGAAGGCCTGGCCGAGCTGAACCACGGCCTGCGCGACTGGCGCACAGGTCAGGCGACCGCGATGGACCGCAAGCTGCTGGCGCTCCTGGTACGGCTGCGCGAGAAGCTGGAACTGACCGGCGGCACGAAGATTGGTCTGATCTCGGGCTATCGCTCGCCCGCCACCAACGCCGCGCTGCGCTCGGCCGGCGGCGCGCATACCGGCGTCGCCACCAAGAGCCAGCACATGCTCGGCAAGGCGACCGACATCATGGTGCCGGGGGTCTCGCTCGATCGGCTTCACGGTGCCGCCCTGGCGCTGGGCGGTGGCGGCGTCGGCTATTATCCGCGCGACGGCTTTGTCCATGTCGATACCGGGCGCGTACGCCACTGGTAACGGCATCCGCCGCACCTCGAAAAGAAAAAGGGCGCCGGAACCGCAGTTCCGACGCCCTTTTCGATACCGAAGCGAACCGATTATTCGGCGGCGGCAGTGCCCTTCGCCGGACGCGTGTCGCGGCGCTCGGCGATACGCGCCGACTTGCCGGTGCGGCCCCGCAGATAATAGAGCTTCGCACGACGCACCGCGCCCTTGCGGACGACTTCGATGCTGTCGATGTTCGGCGAATAGAGCGGGAAAACGCGCTCGACGCCCTCACCGAACGAAATCTTCCGCACGGTGAAGTTGGAGCCCATGCCCTTGTTCGAGCGTGCGATGCACACGCCTTCGTAATTCTGCACGCGGGTGCGCTCGCCTTCCACGACCTTCACGCCGACCTTCAGCGTATCGCCGGGGCGGAATTCGGGGATCTTCTTGTTCTCGAGAAACTTGGCGATGTTCTCGGCTTCGATCGTCTGGATGAGATTCATCTCATGCGTCCTTCTTCTTCCGTCGCGCGCCAGAGGGCGACTGGACCCGAGCACCCTCATGGCGCTCCCACAGGTCCGGCCGCCTTAGCCGTGTTTCGGTCTCGGCCATGTGCTTGCGCCATGCCGAAATCCTCGCATGATCCCCCGATCGCAACACTTCGGGGATCGTGCGCCCTTCCCATTCCAATGGTCGGGTATATTGCGGATATTCGAGAAGCCCCTGCTCGAAGCTCTCGTCCACGCCGCTAGAAGCCGCGCCCATTACGCCGGGAAGCAGCCGAATGCAAGCGTCGAGCAGCACCAGCGCGCCCATCTCCCCGCCCGACAGGATATAGTCGCCGATCGATACCTCTTCGATCTCACGCGCGGCGAAGATGCGTTCGTCAAACCCCTCAAACCGCCCGCACAGGATCGTGACGCCCGGCCCGTCGGCAAGCGCCCGCACCCACGCCTGCGTCAGCGGAGCGCCGCGTGGCGTCATCGCCAGAATTGGCCGTCCGGCGGGGACGCTGTCGATCGCGGCGGCAAGGATGTCGGGGCGCAGAACCATCCCCGCCCCGCCCCCGGCCGGTGTACCGTCCACCGTGCGATGCTTGTCGGTCGCAAAGTCGCGGATATTGCGCGCGTCGAGACTCCACTTCCCCTCCGCCAACGCCCGCCCCGCGAGCGAGAGGCCGAGCGGACCGGGGAACATTTCAGGGTAGAGCGTGAGGATGGTGGCGGCGAAGGTCATCGTCTGCGCATCACCACCGTAAGCCACGCCACGCCCGACGCGACCGCAAGGGCCAACAGTGCCGCGACAATTCCAAGGAAAGCAGCGTACATCGCCATCCCGCAAGCGTCGACGCCGCAGCGTTCTCTGGAACTCGATGCCGCATTAATGAACACGATCGCACATAGCATGACCAGCACCGCCGGTACGGGCGTTGCAGACCAAGCGATAATTTTGATGGCCGACCAATGCGCTCGCAATTTCGTCAACAGAAGCGCCGCAACGATAGCGGGCAGCGTCGCAATCGAAAGCAATATGACAAGGTCACGGATATCGACCGCTCTCATGCGATCGTCCAATTCTCGATCTTGAGCCCTGGGATATCCGCAAAATCCAACTCATTATTCGTCACGATCGTCGCGCCGAGGCTCAAGGCGTGCCCGGCGAGCAAGCGGTCAAACCGTGCGCGCTTGAACGGCAGCCGGGCGTATTCGCGCGCGGCCGCATCGTCATAGGGAAGGATCGGGATTGCGCGCACGAAAGCGTCTAGCACATCAGCGGGCGGTGGCTTTTGCAATTGGGTGCCGAGGGCAATCTCTGAAAAACTGATTGCTGACATGGCAATGTCGCCCGGTGAAAGCGCCGCAAGGCGACGATTCACCGGGGACTGTACATCCACCATTGAGTAAATTGCGCTGTCCGCATCGATCAGAAAGCGGATCACTTGCGTTCGGCCGCCTCTCGCAAGGCAGCTTCACGCGCGGCGATGGTGCTCGGCCGCTCGTCGAATTCGCGCAGTTCGCGCGGCAACGGCTTGAGCCACGGCGCCTTCCCCGCGAAGCCGCTGATGTCGATCGTCCGCCGTGGCGCATCGACCGGCTCGATCCGAAAAGACATGGGAGCCTCCTTGACCATCCGCACTTCAGTGCCCTCAGGAATGCCCATGCCCTTGGGCAGCCGCAAGGCAACCGAATTGCCCGACTTGAAGGTCGTCCCGTGATACGCTTCGTCGTCCATCTCAGCCTCCGTATACACATAACGTATATACCTCCCGCGCCCCTGTCAAGGAACTCCCCGGCTGATCGCGCGTAGCGAGGCGATGGACGATTGCATCATCATTGGCGCTGGCCCCGCAGGCCTGACTGCAGCGATCTACCTCGCTCGCTTCCACCTCAAGATCCGGCTGTTCGACAATGGCTCGAGCCGCGCCGCGCTCATCCCGCGCACCAACAACCATGCTGGTTATCCAAACGGGATTCCCGGCATCGATCTTTTGCATCTGATGCGCCTTCAGGCCGAACGTTTCGGTGCGGTGCGGGAAGAGGCGCAGGTCGATGCGATCGAGCCGGTCGCGAACGGTTTCCGCGTGTATGTCGGCGAAACGGTCGCGTCCGCCCGCACCGTCCTGCTCGCGACCGGTGTCGTCAACAACCGCCCCGACATGCCAGCCGACGTGCACGACACAGCGTTGGCGTGTGGCTTGCTGCGCTATTGCCCGATCTGCGACGGCTATGAAGTGACCGACAAGCGCGTCGGCGTCATCGGCACCGGCGACCACGGGATGAAGGAGGCGCTGTTCCTGCGCGGCTTCACCAAGGACGTGACGCTGATCGCGCCCGGCGCCTCGCATGATCTGGACGATGCGTGCCGCGCGAAGCTCGATGAGGCGGGGATCATGCATATTGACGGTCCGTGCTCGGAAATCGCCGTCGACGGCGATGCCCTGCGCATTGACACCGCCCGCGGCCCGCAACACTTCGACAGTGTCTATCCCGCGCTCGGATCGATAATCCGATCAGAACTCGCCGTCGCAGCGGGCGCTAGAGCAACGGACGAAGGCTGCCTCGAGGTCGACGATCATCAACGCACCAGCATCCCCGGCCTGTTCGCGGCCGGGGATGTGGTGAAGGGCCTCGACCAGATCAGCCACGCAATGGGCGAAGCCGGTGTCGCGGCGACCACGATCCGCAATCTGCTTGCGGAACGCACGCCGCTGCTGCGTTAGGAGCTGCAACCACCACATCCGCCTCCACCGCCGTCACCGCCGCATCCGCTGCCGCCATCGCTGCTGACCGATCCATCCCCGCCGCTCGACGCGCGCAGCCGGTGATAGTCACCCCAAGCCGATCCGCTCAGCACCATCGTCCCGAACAAGGCGACCGCCAGACCGGTCTCGGTCGCCATCGGCGCGCGGCGCAACCGCTCCGATCCCTCCCGAGCAGACTGGAGCACCGCCACACCGCCCCGGGTTCGCCGATCGACCACCGCGAACCGGATGAGCGCGAAGACAGCCGTCACGACCAGCAAGGCGGTGAGGTAGCCCACCGGCCGCTCCCGCAGCACCCCGACGTCCCATTTGATCGCCCCGAACAGGAGCAGCAGCAGATACGGCGCAGTCTGAAAGAAGCGGAGCTGCCACGCGGTGCCGTCGTCGATCATCGCGCCGCTGCGGATCAGGGCGTCCTTCGTTTGGGGCATGGCACCGACCACCGCACTCTGAAGCTGCGCCAATGTAGCGGGGGATGAGAGCGTCAGGATCGCCCGCTCCGCCGCCGTCTCACCCTGTGTCCCGGCAACGATGCGGAACTTGCCCTTGCCCTCCAGCACCAGCGCCCCCGCAGCCAGCAGCCGCGCCACAACCGCATCGGTCAGCCGCGTCGCCCCGCCCGCGAGATACGCCAGTTGGTCCTCGTCGGTGATCCGGGCGGTTCCCCCTCGGGCCGCAACCAGCACGGGATCGCCAGCCCTGCGACGATCGTCGCCACGAAGAACACCCCGTACAGCGCGAGAAACGCGCCGCCGGGCAGGTCGAAAGGTCCGAGTCCCATGCTCATGTCCTCCACCACAGCAGGAGCGCAGCGAGGACGATCCCCGCCACGCCCCGCAAACTCCATCGCATCGCGCGGCGCGAGACGATAATCCCGTCGCGCGGATGCACCCGCCGTGCACGCGGATCCTCGATCAGGCGGCGCTGCGCATCGGGCCACAGATCGGCCGGGGCCGGGCCAAACACGGCCTCATAGCTCCGCAGCGTCCGGGCATATTGCTGGAAGAAACGGCCTTGCTCGGCGCTGCCCCCTGCGGTCGGGCCATGATGCAGCGGGCGGCCCAGCACATCGGGGCAGAACCGCTCCCAATAATCACGGGTGTAGGTAAGATGCAGGTGCCAGACCTGATCGACCGCGTCGGACGGCGTGACCGGATGCCCGGCGGTCACCGCAAGAAAGCAGAAGCGGCGATATTCGTCGATCACGCGCGCAGCGTGAGCGCCGCTCCAGCCATTCTCACGCGCAAGTCGCGCTGCGAAGGGAAGCGCCGCGTCATCGGGGCCGATTCTGTAATGGGAGAGTGCGCGCCACACGGGGTGGTCCAGGGAGATATTCGAGGGATCGGACGATCCGCGCATTTAATATCCCACTATATAAGTAGGAGTTACCTGTCAAGGGTTCCGGCTATTCCATCCACGCGGGATCGAGCACCAGGCGCTCGTCATTCCACTCTGGCACCGCCTCGACGCGCATCGGCACCATGAAGCGTTTGCCGGGCTTCCCGTCGACACCATCCCGCTCGATTTCGAGCACGTCACCCGCCCCGAAATCGTCGATCGCGACGACACGGCCGATCGCTTCGCCCTCGGTCGTGACGACCGCGAGCCCGAGCAGATCGGCGTGATAATATTCACCGTCTTCCAGCGGCGGAAGCTCGGAGCGCGACACGGTCAATTCGGTCCCGCGCAACGCCTCGGCGGCGTTGCGGTCGGTCACTTCGGCGATCCGCGCGATCATGCCGTTGCTGCCGTGGCGCACCGACTTCAACGACAGCGTACCACCGTTGAAGCTCTTGTAGCGCCCAAGGTCTTCGGTGAAGACCTTGAGACGGACCTCCCCCGTCACGCCGTGCGCGCCGATGATGACGGCGAGCGTGACGGGGGCGTCTTTCGGCATCAGCCCTCGGCCGGTGCCGAGGCGCTCTCGCCCTCGTTGGTCGCGTCGGGGGTCGCATCGTCGGTCGCGGGTGCTTCTTCAGCAGCCGGTGCGGCAGCCGCGGCAGCGGCTTCGGCTGCTGCATTGGCCTTTGCTTCTTCCTCGGCTGCGGCGGCCGCTGCCTTGGCTTCTTCAGCTTCGGCCAGCTTCTTCTCGCGCTCTTCGATGCGCTCCATCGCCTTTTCGCCGGGCTTGCCCTTGTTCGGGTTGTTGCGGGCTGCACGCTCGCGCACGCCGGCTACGTCCAGGAAGCGAGCGACGCGGTCGGTCGGCTGCGCGCCGACGCCCAGCCAATAGGTCGCACGCTCGGTGTCCAGCACGATGCGCTTCGCATCATCCTTGGCGAGCAGCGGGTTATAAGTGCCGATCTTCTCGATGAACTGGCCGTCGCGCGGGCTGCGCGCATCGGCGACGACGATACGGTAATACGGGCGCTTCTTGGAACCACCGCGCGAGAGACGAATGCTGACTGCCATGTTGAGTACCTTCTTCTTGTAATAGGTTGATCGGGTTTAACTTATTTCTTCTTGAGCAAATTCTCGAAGCCCGCCGGGAGTTTGGGCTGGCCGCCGCCAAGACCGGGCAGACCGCCACCGCCGCCCAGCAGCTTGCCGGGGTCGATGCCGCCTAGCCCACCAAGCCCGCCGGCGCCGCCACCACCCATGCCGCCGCCACCGCCGCCGAACATCTTGGCCATGCCGGCCAGGCCGCCCATCTTTTTGATCTTCTTCATGGCGTTCGCCATTTCCTGATGCATCTTGATGAGCTTGTTGACGTCCTGCACCGTCGTGCCGGAACCCTTGGCGATGCGGATCTTGCGCTTGGCGTTGAGCAATTCGGGCTTGCGGCGCTCCTTCGGCGTCATCGATCCGATCATCGCGTCCATCCGCAGCAGCACCTTCTCGCCGCCGACGGCATCGACCTGCGCCTGCGCCTTCTTCATGCCGGGAATCATGCCCGCGAGCGCGCCAATCCCGCCCATCCGCCGCATCTGCGCGAGTTGCCCGCGCAGGTCGTCCATGTCGAACAGCCCCTTCTGGAGCCGCGCCGCCATCTTCTCGGCATCTTCGACCTGAATCGCCTCGGCCGCGCGTTCGACCAGGCCGACCACGTCGCCCATGCCGAGGATGCGGCCCGCGACGCGCTTCGGATCGAACGCGTCGAGCGCATCGAGCTTTTCGCCCACACCCGCAAACTTGATCGGCTTGCCGGTGACGGCGCGCATCGACAGCGCCGCACCGCCGCGCGCATCGCCGTCCATGCGGGTCAGCACGATGCCGGTCAGCGGCACCTGATCGGAGAAGTTCTGCGCGACGTTCACCGCGTCCTGGCCGGTCAACGAGTCGACCACCAGCAGGATTTCGGTCGGCTTGGTCACCTCGGCGACCGCGCGCATCTCGTCCATCAGCGCCTGGTCGACGTGCAGGCGCCCCGCAGTGTCGAGCATCAGCACGTCATAGCCCTGCAGCTTCGCCGCCTGCACCGCCCGGCGCGCGATATCGACCGGCTGCTGGCCCGGCACAATCGGCAGCGTCTGCACTTCGGCCTGCGTGCCGAGCACGGCAAGCTGTTCCTGCGCGTTCGGGCGATTGACGTCGAGCGACGCCATCAACACCTTCTTGCCCTGCTTCTTGGCAAGCCGCAGCGCGATCTTGGCGGTCGAGGTCGTCTTGCCCGAGCCTTGCAGACCGACCATCATGATGATCGCTGGCGGAGTCACGCCTAGTTCGAGGTCGGACGCTTCTGCACCCAACATCTCGATCAGCGCGTCGTTAACGATTTTGACGACCTGCTGCCCCGGCGTGACCGAGCGCAGGACGTTCTGCCCAACCGCAAGCTCAGTCGCCTTGTCGACGAAATCGCGCGCCACCGGCAGCGCGACGTCGGCCTCGAGCAACGCGACGCGCACTTCGCGCATCGCCGCGCGCACGTCGGCCTCGGTCAGCGCACCGCGCCCCCGCAACCGATCGAACACACCGCCAAGACGGTCGCTCAGGCTCTCGAACATCCGAAAAAACCCTTCCAAAACGCCGCGCCGACACCGTAACGCAAAGAACGCCGGCGGACGAAACCTCGTCGGCCGGCGTAGCCCGATGGGCAGCCTTCACGCACCAGTGCTGGAACGATCGGTCGGCGCAGTAGCGCAAGCGAAGCAATTGCGCAACCATCCGGCTTAACGCCATTTACATCGCTGCAATGGCAAGACCGTCCGATGCAAAGGGTGGGATACAGCAAGGCATGATGGCCGAAGGCAAATCGAACGAAGCCCGCACGGGCGATGCGGCGGCGTCATCACCGGCCGCGCCACGCCGCGATATCCTGAACGGGGCGATCACCGTCGCCGCGATCCTGATGTTCGTCGGCACCGGTAGCGCGGTACTGTCGACCTCGCTCCAGCATTATTTCAACAATGGCCCGGGCACCGACCAAACGCTGGTGATCGCCTTGCTGCTCAACGTCGCGCTGATCCTGTTCGGCTGGCGCCGCCACCGCGAGCTGGCACACGAAGTTACGATCCGCACCGCCGCCGAGGAGCGCGCGCAGCAACTCGCCTCGAAGGATCCGCTGACCGGGTTCCTCAACCGCCGGAGTCTCGCCGAGGACGGCGCCGCCATGTTCGTGCGGGCGCAGGCGCGTGGCAAGGCGATGGCGCTGCTGATGCTCGACCTCGACCACTTCAAGACGGTCAACGACATGCACGGCCATGCGACCGGCGACGCGCTGCTGCAGCAGGTCGCGGTGCAGATCGCCGAGGCGATGCCCGGCGTCGCGCTCACCGCGCGGTTCGGCGGCGACGAATTCGCCTGCGCCTTCCTGTTCGACCCGAGCCACCCCGCCACAGTCGAACGGATTGCCGAACGCCTCGTCAGCCGCCTCGCCCAGCCCTTTTATGCCGAAGGGCTGCAACTGCACATTTCGGTTTCGGTCGGCATCGCCCGGTCGGATTTCGACTGCGCCAGCATCGACGCGCTGATGCGCGCCGCCGACATCGCCATGTACGCCGCCAAGAATTCGGGCCGTAATCGCTACGCCTGGTTCGACCAGTCGATGGAGCGCGAACTGCAGGCGCGCAACGATCTCGAAATGGGGCTGCGCACGGCTATCCCCCGCGCGGAAATCGTCCCCTATTTCGAACAGCAGATCGACCTGACCACCGGTCGCCTCAGCGGCTTCGAGGTGCTGGCGCGCTGGGAGCATCCCACCCGCGGGCTGGTTGGCCCCGACTCTTTCATCCCGATCGCCGAGGAAACCGGCATGATCGCCGACTTGTCGCTCTCGGTGATGCGTCAGGCGTTCCTGGCGGCGAAGGATTGGGACGGCGCGCTGTCGCTCTCGGTCAACATTTCGCCGTGGCAGTTGAAGGATGCCTGGCTCGCACAGAAGATCATCAAGGTGCTGACCGAAACCGGTTTCCCGGCGAGCCGCCTGGAAATCGAGATCACCGAGACGTCGCTATTCGACAACCTCCCGCTCGCGCAATCGATCGTCGGCAGCCTGAAGAACCAGGGCATCCGCCTCGCGCTCGACGATTTCGGGACGGGCTATTCCTCTCTCGCCCACCTCCGCGCCTTGCCGTTCGACCAGATCAAGATCGACAAGAGCTTCATCATGTCGATGGGCGAGAATAGCGAAAGCGCCGCGATTGTCACCGCGATCACGCGCCTGGGCGACAGTCTCAACCTGCCGATCACCGCCGAGGGGATTGAAGACGCCCGCACCGAGGAACGCCTGCGCGCGCTCGGCTGCACCAAGGGTCAGGGCTATCTCTACGGCCGCCCGACCAGCATCGCCAATACGCGGCGCTTGCTGGCGGACCGGCGCTTGCTGGCAATGGCAGCGGCCGAGGAAGTGCGCGAGGTCGAGGACAAGCGGCTGGCGGGATGAACCGCACTGTGCTCCGGCGAAGGCCGGAGCCTTGGCCGGGGGCATTGCGGCCTGCCAACGCTCCGGCCTGCGCCGGAGCACATGCAAGAGCGCGACGGGTCCGATTGCGACCGCGCATGGACTTCGCGCTCCCCGCCCTCTAGATCGCGCGCAATGACCGTCGGCCCTCATATCATCAGTCTCGGCTGTCGCCTGAACATCGCCGAAAGCGAAGCGATCCGCGCGCTGACGGCGGGGCGCGAAATGGTCGTGGTCAACAGTTGTGCCGTCACCAACGGCGCAGTCGCCGAGACGCGCAAGGCGATCCGACGCGCCCGCGCCGATCATCCCGGCGCGCAGATCGTCGTGACCGGCTGTGCCGCGCAGATCGACCCCAAGAGCTTCGCCGCCATGCCCGAGGTCGATCGCGTGCTCGGCAATGCCGAGAAATTGCTGCCGACAAGCTGGCAATCGAGCGATGCGATCCTCGTCGGCGACATCCAGCAGGTCCGCGACACCGCCCCCCACCTCGCCCCGGCGTTCGGCGCGCACGCCCGCGCCTTTGTCGAGGTGCAGAATGGCTGCGACCATCGCTGCACCTTCTGCATCATACCGTTCGGCCGCGGGAACAGCCGCTCGGTGCCCGCCGGAGCCGTAATCGATCGCATCGCCGCTTTGGTGGATGCAGGACACCGCGAAATCGTGCTGACCGGCGTCGATCTCACCAGCTACGGCCCCGATCTGCCCGGCGCGCCGACGCTGGGGCTGCTGGTCGAACGCATCCTGCACCACGTCCCCACGCTCGAACGGCTGCGCCTGTCGTCGCTCGACGGGATCGAGATCGACGACCGGTTGTTCGCGCTGCTGACCGAGGAAACGCGTATCCTTCCACACGTCCATCTCTCGCTGCAGGCGGGCAACGACATGATCCTGAAGCGCATGAAGCGCCGCCACACCCGGGCCGAGAGCGTTGCGCTGGTCGAACGCCTCAAGACCGCCCGCCCCGACATCGCGATCGGCGCGGACCTGATCGCCGGTTTTCCGACCGAAGACGACGCAATGGCCGCCGATACGCTCGCGCTGATCGATGATTGCGACGTGATCCACGCCCACATCTTCCCCTATTCCGAGCGCGACGGCACCCCTGCCGCGCGGATGCCGCAAGTCCCGGTCGCACTCCGCAAGGCCCGCGCGGCGGCGCTCCGGGCGGCGGCAACGCGGCGCAAGGCGGCGTGGCTTGCCAAGCTCGTCGGCACGACCCAGAACGTGCTCGTCGAACGCCCCGGCGACCGCGGCTATGCCGGGAATTTCGCAGAGGTGCGCTGGCCGATGCCCTCCAAAACGGACAGCCCCCTCCCCGTTCGCCCTGAGCCTGTCGAAGGGCACCTCTCCACCCTCGCGACATCACTTGCGGAGCGCGGTGCTTCGACACGCTCAGCACGAACGGAGGTTGGGACCATATCCCGCCTCCACGTCACCGCCACCGACGGCAAAACCCTCACCGGAACCCCCGCATGACCCCAAGCTGGCACGAAAAACTCCTCGGCGGCTTCAAACGCACCTCGGATCGGCTGATCGGCAATCTGGCCGCGCTCGGCACCGGCCCGCTCGACAACGCCACGCTCGATGAGATCGAGGAGGCGCTGATCGCTTCCGACCTCGGGCCCGAGACGGCTGCGCGCATCCGGGCACGCCTGTCGACCGGCGTGTTCGAACGCGACATGGAAGACCTCGGCATTCGCCTCGTCGTCGCGGAGGAGATCGAGAAGGTGCTCGATACCGTCGCGACCCCGCTCGAAATCACCGGCTTCCCGCGGCCACACGTCATCCTCGTCATCGGCGTCAACGGGTCGGGCAAGACGACCACGATCGCCAAGCTCGCGCACTGGCTGAAGGAACAGGATTACGGCGTGATGCTCGCGGCGGGCGACACCTTCCGCGCCGCCGCGATCGGCCAGCTCGCCACCTGGGCCGAGCGGGCTGGTGTTCCCATCATCAGCGGCAAGGAAGGCGGCGACGCGGCCGGCATCGTCTATGAGGCGGTCAAGCAGGCGACCGCCACCGGCATCGACGTGCTGATCGTCGACACCGCCGGACGCCTGCAGAACAAGCGCGAATTGATGGACGAACTGTCCAAGATCCGCCGCGTGCTGGGCCGTCTCAACGTCGATGCACCGCACGACGTTCTGCTCGTGCTCGACGCCACCACCGGGCAGAACGCGCTCAGCCAGATCGACGTGTTCAAGAAGGATGCCGGCGTCACCGGCCTTGTCATGACCAAGCTCGACGGCACCGCACGGGGCGGCGTGCTCGTCGCGGCGGCGGAAAAATACGGTCTCCCGATCCACGCAATCGGCGTCGGCGAAGGCATGGGCGATCTGCGCCCGTTCGATTCGAACGAAGTCGCGCGGATCATCGCGGGTGTCGAAGGAGTGCGCAAATGACCGCGCCCACCCCGAACAAGGCCCCGCTCGGCGCAGGCCAGCGGCTCGCGATCGACATCGGCCCGATCGCTGTCTTCTTCCTCGTCAATTTCCTCACCCCCGGGCTCGACATCGTGAAGCTGGTGGCCGGTACCGCCGCCTTCATGATCGCGAGCATCGCCGCGATGGTCTATTCGCTGGTGCGCACTGGGCACATTTCGCCGATGCTGTGGCTGACCGGCACGCTCGTGCTCGTGTTCGGCGGGCTGACGCTCTATTTCCACAACAAGGATTTCATCCAGATCAAGCCGACCGTCATCTACGCGATGCTCTCGGCAATCCTGATTTTCGGGCTGCTGACCGGACGGCCTTTCCTCGCCTTGTTCCTCGAGGCTGCTTATCCTGGCTTGAGCGAAACCGGGTGGCGGCGGCTAACGATCAACTGGGCCGCGTTCTTCGCGTTTCTGGCCGTCCTGAACGAGATCGTCCGCCACGAATTCAGCTACAATTTCTGGCTCGGTTTCAAACTCTGGGGCGTCATCCCGCTCACCCTGCTGTTCGCCTTCGCCAACATCCCGATGCTGATGAAATACGGCTTCACCGTCGGCGACGACGAAGAAACTCCGCCCCCGCCTCCCGCAGCCTGAACGCCCAACGGTCCACAATGTCGTTCGGCAAACGCGGGGGAGAGCATGGTCTGCTCGATCCCCCGCACGATCGTTTCGCCGTTGCCGGTCTGACCGGCGGCCTGCTCTCCGTCGTTTATCTTTTTGTCGGGCGTACGACCGTGATCGCTCCATAACAGGTGCGATGACAAAAAAAAGGCCGGTCAAAAGACCGGCCGTGAAAGTTTTAGGAGAGGATGCCTGAAAGGCACACTCTTTGTGCACTGCAGCAGAACGTTTCGCAACTGCAAACGTCTGATCGCTACGTGCGTACGACGCAATCGTCGGCGTATGAGATCACGCGGCGTCGAACCGCCGACCCGCCTCGTCCCAGTTCACCACGTTCCACCACGCCTTCAGATAACCGGGGCGATCGTTCATATAGGTGAGGTAATAAGCGTGCTCCCACACGTCGTTACCCAGGATCGGCGTGCCCTTGTCCTTGGCATCGTCCATCAGCGGATTGTCCTGGTTCGGGGTCGACACGACTTTCAGCGCGCCGCTCTCGTCCTTGATCACCCACGCCCAGCCCGAGCCGAACTGCCCGGCGCCCTTGGTGTTGAAATCTTCCTTCAGCTTGTCGAGACCGCCATAGGCGTCGATCGCTTCGGCGAGCTTGCCCGAGGGCTGCGTCGTGCCGGCGGGGGCCATGATCTTCCAGAAGAAGTCGTGGTTCCAGAAACCACCGCCATTGTTGCGCACCAGCGGCGGCAGCGTCGAGATCATCCCGAGGATTTCCTCGATCGTCTTGCCTTCCAGCTTCGGGTCGGCGGCAACGCCCTCGTTCAGCTTGGCAGTGTACGCCGCGTGATGCTTGTCGTGGTGGAACGTCATCGTCTCTTTCGAGATCGTCGGCTCCAGCGCGTCATAGGCATAGGGCAGCGGGGGAAGTTCGAACGCCATGGTCTTCTCCTAAAGTAAACTCGATCAAGCAAACGTCGCGCCTGCCAAATGGGTCCGGTGACGTCGTTACGCAACCGATTCTGCCGCCGCCCCCGAAATCAATCCGTGCCGCTTCAGCGCGTGGCGCAACTGATCGTAACTCAGCCCCAGCGCCTCGGCGGTCGCGCGCTGGTTGAAGCGGTTTTCCGCCATCGCGGTTTGCAACATCTCGCATTCGAAGCGGGCAAGGCGCGATTTGAAGTCCATTGGCCCGTCCTCGGCTGGGCTGGGCTTTGGTGCAGCCAAAGCCGGTTCGGCGGGCACAGCCGCAGCGGCAGCCGGGGCCTGGTTGGCGGGACGATGCGGCGAATGGAACGGGTCGAACTGGATCGCGTCGATCGGCCCGTCCTCGTCCCAGCGATAGACCGCGCGCTCCACCACGTTGCGCAATTCGCGGACATTGCCCGGCCATTGATACGCCACCAGCGCCGCCTCCGCCGCGCGCGTGAAGCCCGGCCAGCCATCGCGCTGCAGTTCGGAGGCCATGCGGCGCCCGAAATGCTCGGCCAGCACCAGCACGTCATCGACGCGCGCGCGCAGCGGCGGCAACGTCACTACCTCGAAACTCAATCGGTCCAGCAAATCGGCGCGAAACTGATGTCGCGCGACCTTGTCGGGCAGATGCTCGTTGGTCGCCGCCACGATCCGCACATCCACCCGCATCGGCCGCGAAGATCCGATCCGCGTCACCTCGCCATATTCGACCGCGCGCAGCAATCGGTCCTGCGCCGCCATCGACAGGGTGCCGAGTTCGTCGAGGAACAGCGTGCCGTTATGCGCCTCCTCGAACCGCCCCGGCCGCGCCTTGGTGGCACCCGTGAACGCCCCCGCTTCATGCCCGAACAGCTCCGCCTCGATCAGCGTCTCGGGCAGTGCTGCGCAGTTCATGATGACCAGCGGCTGATCCCAGCGCGGGCTCAGGCGGTGGAGGCGCTCGGCGACCAGCTCCTTGCCGGTCCCGCGTTCGCCGATCACCAGCACCGGCCGGTCGAGCGCCGCCGCGCGGCTGGCGAGTTCGAGCGCGTCGAGAAACACGCTCGATTGTCCAATAACGTGATGCGTGCGCTCCATTCCCAAGTCTTGGCGTAAAATCCCAAGCCTTGGCAAGGAGGTTTTTCGTTCATCTGGCAGAAAGGCGCAGAAATCCGCCATTTCTAAAACTGGCACGCCCCATGCAAAGCTGTTGGCATAGCCCAATCGGGCCACACAATTTTGAATAAGGAGCCACACCATGAACACCGAATACAAATCGCGGAACAGCGTTTCCCAAGTCCTCGTCGCCCTGATCGCCACCGTCCTCGTCGGTTCGGTTGCCCTGGTCGGCGCAGTTGGCCCGGTCAGCGCAGCACCCGCCCCCATCGCCGCCCTGACCCAAGGGTAATGGCGACGCCGGGGCGGGCCCCCATCCCGCCCCGGCCACTCAGAATTCTTTGCGTATCCACGAAGGAGTAACACCAATGGGTATCTTCAGCCGAACCCGCGACATCATCGCCGCCAACTTCACCGATCTGCTCGACAAGGCGGAAGATCCCGCGAAGATGATCCGCATGATCATCCTCGAAATGGAGGAAACCCTGGTCGAAGTGCGCGCCTCCGCGGCCCGCACCATTGCCGACCAAAAGGAAATGCGCCGCCACATCAACAAGCTCGGCGGTTTGCAGGAAAGCTGGACCGAAAAGGCCGAGCTGGCACTGTCCAAGGGTCGTGAAGACCTCGCCAAGGCTGCTCTCGTCGAAAAGCAGAAGGCCGCCGACATGGCTGCACAGCTCAGCGCCGAGATCGCCGTCCTGGACGACGCGCTACGCAGCTCGGAGGAAGACATTGCCAAGTTGACCGGCAAGCTCCGCGAGGCGCGCACCCGGCAGAATTCGATCGCGACCCGGCTCGAATCCGCACAGAACAAGTTCAAGCTGCGCGATCTCTATGCCGGCCCCAAGATGCACGATGCGTTCTCGCGCTTCGAAGTCATGGAACGCCGCGTCGATCTGGCCGAGGGCCGCGCCGAGGCCGCCGGTTTCGGCGCCCCGCCCAAGACGCTCGAAGAGGAGATCGCCGAGCTGAAGGCCGCCGAAAAGGTCGAGGCCGAACTGGCCGCGATGAAGGCCCGCGTTAGCAAGGACGGCTGAGATGGATGAGATCCTTGTCCCGATCGCCGTCTGCGGGATGCTCTTCCTCGGCGCTCCGTGGATCCTGTTCCACTACATCACCAAGTGGAAGCAGGCACCGAAGATAACCAACGAAGACGAAAAACTGCTCGACGAACTCTATTCGCTAGCCCGCCGCCTCGAAGACCGGCTCGGTACCGTCGAACGGATCGTCGCAGCCGACCACCCCGATTGGCGCAGCGGCATGCCGCTGGCAGAGCCGACCGCCCCTTACGACCCTTCACGGAGGAACTGAAATGTCCGCCAGCCGCACCAAATTCTACCTCGACAAACAGAACAGCAAATGGCTGGGCGTTTGCTCCGGGATCGCCGATTACACCGGGATCGATGTCACCTGGGTCCGCGTGGGCGTTGTACTGCTGACTTTTGCCACAAGTGGGTGGCAGCTGCTCGCCTATCTCATCATCGCCTGGGTCGCCGAAAAGAAGCCGATCGGCCTCTATGAAAGCGCCGAGGATGCGAAGTTCTGGCAGGGCGTGCGCAGCAATCCGACCCGCTCCACCGCCGAGGTCCGCAGCAAGTTCCGCGACATCGACCGCCGCCTGGCTGACATCGAGATGCTCTACACCAGCCGCAACAGCCGGCTCGCCGACGAGATCGACAGCCTGCGCTGATCTGATCCGGGCATAACAGGGAAGGAATACGAACATGAGTGGTGGACAAGTCTTCGTCATCGCAATCGTGGCGATCTCGACGATGGGCTGGGTGGTCACGACCTGGGTCCGGGCACGCCACGGTTACCCGCTCGAAAACGAATGGAGCGGCACCGCGAGCAAGGACGACCCCAGCGCCGAGCGCAAGATCGCCCTGCTGAGCAGCGAGAATGAAGCGCTGGTCGGCAAGCTAAGCCGCCTCGAGGAACGCCTCGCCGTCCTCGAACGCATCGCCACCGACCCCGCCGAACGTGTCGCCCGCGACATCGACGCGCTGCGCTGAACGAGGGAAACCGGAAGATGCCACCCGAAGTCGCCTTCACTTTCGGACTGATCCTGGGAACCGGCGGTTTGCTGCTGATCCAGGCCTTCGTCCGGCGCAAGGTCCGCCAGGCGCTTGCCGCCAACGGTCAGCCGGCCATCGCTCTGAACACCTCGCTCCGCCGCGACGAGGACGCCCAGCGCGCGATCGAGGTCGACGCGCTCCGCCAACGCCTAGCCGTCCTCGAACGCATCACGATCGACCCCGCGGTTCGCACCGCGCGCGAGATCGAAGCGCTCCGCTGAAAGGAACTGAAATGGGACCGTTCGTCGTCTTTCTCATCCCGATCCTCGGCATCGCCGTCGGATTGGCCGCCGTGATCGGCAACCAGTGGATCAAGCCCTGGCTCGCGCTCAAGCAGCGGCAGATGGAACTCGAAGCGACGATGGTCGCGGAGAAAGCCGCCCAATATGCGGCGCAGACCGAACGGCTGGAACAGCGCGTTCGGGTGCTGGAACGGATCATCACCGACCGCGGTGTCGATCTCGCACAGGAAATCGACAGCCTGCGTGACGCCCCGCTGAACTGAAACGACTAGAACTCAACCCTTCTTCCCCGAGGATATCATGATCGCATTTTTCGCTGTGCTCGCCGTCATCACGGCGGGGGGTTGCTGGGCGACCGAAAGCATCGACCGCCCCCGCCGCCGCCGTCTCCGCGAAGCCGCCCTGCAGGCCCGCTGATCCGCTTTCCCTCTTCGCAACGATAACAGGGAGTTACCGATATGAACCCGTTTGAAATGGTCGTCGCGATCATCGTCGTCATCACGATCGGACGCGTGCTCAAGGCTCGCTACGGCGTCATCCGCACCGATCAGGGCGAGACCTTTATCGGTCGCGACGATGCCACCGCCCAGGCCGAGAACGCCCGGCTGCGCGATGAACTGAAGGCGATGAAGGACCGGCTCGCCGTCCTCGAACGCCTCGCCACCGACAATGAAGACAGCGGCGCCCGCCTCGATCGCGAGATCGAGAAGCTCCGCGACCGCCCGTAACATGACCCCCTTTTCAGGAGTAGGGATGATGACCGACCCGACCTTCTACGTAACGATGGCCGCCGCTGGCCTGGTTGGCCTCTCGATGCTGACGTACGCCACGCTCACCGGCTGGCGCGGCTGGCTCGCGCTGAAGCAGCAGGAACTGCACGCCTTCGGTGAAACCGACCGCGGCCCCGCCGTCCCCAATGCCGGCGCCCGGATCGAAATCGCCGACCTCAAGGAACGCATCCGCAAGCTGGAAGCGATCGCCGCCGGGGTGGATCTTTGATTGGACGTCACCCCGGCATAAGGCCGGGGTGACGAAAGCATCGGGACACCGCTATAGCGCCCTGATGCAGACCCTCGCCGACCTCGAATCCGAATACAGCTTCCTCGAAGGCGATGACCGCTACCGCCTGCTGATCGATCTGGGCCGGGAACTCGAAGAGATGCCCGCCCCGCTCAAGACCGACGCCACTCTCGTCCGCGGCTGCTCCGCCTCGGTCTGGGTCTATCCCGCCGCCAGGGAAGACGGCACGCTCCACTTCCTCGCCAATTCGAACGCGGCGATCACCAAGGGCATCATCGCATTGGTCCTGCTGACGGTGCAGGACCAGCCGCCCGCCAAGATCCTCGCCACCGACATTCCCGGCGCGCTCGCCCCGTTCGACCTGAGCAAGCAATTGAGCTCCAACCGCACCCAGGGCATCCCCAACATGATCGCGCTGATCCGCGAGACGGCGGCGCGCTACGTCGCGGGTTAGGACGCGTACATCGGCTGTCCTACACCGGCGACTTCGATCATACTATGGTCGCTCTTTGACATCTTCGGTCGAACGCGAATGTCCCGGTGCGGTGCGCCGCTCGGTCGTCGCTACACCCCCTTTTGAGTGGCACTTTCGTCACTTTCGATGGTGCCGCCCGTGGTGACCACCTGCCTTTGCGGCGCCAAAGCGTCGATCACGTCGACGATCGCACTGCCGTCTGGCACCAGCAACCAGGCATGCGGATCGTTGCCGTTCACGACCGTCACCGCGCCCTTCGGACAAATACCGAGACACTTCACGTCGATGATGCCGAGCGCACCCTTGCGGCCCTTCTTAACGTGCAGTTCCTGCCGCAGCGCCTTGGCGAGCGGCGTCTTGCCCTTAGGCCCGAACCCGCCACCCAGCTTCTTTGAACACTTCTTGCAAACGAGGATCGTGTTGGCCCAATCGGAGCGGACCGTCCTCAAACCGATGGCTTCCAGGTGCGCGCATCCTCGGCGGCCTTTAGCACGTCATACGCCGCCTGAATCGCCAGGAACCGCGCCGCCGCCTCTTTGTCGCCCGGTCTGACGTCAGGGTGGTTCGACTTCGCCAGGCGACGCCACGCGACGCGGATCGCCTCGAAATCGGCGTCGACCTCCAGCTCGAGGACCTCCAGCGCCCGCATCTCGTCCCGCGAGCGTGATCCGTCACCCGATCCGGCCCATTGCTGGTGGCGCGAGGCAGTGTAGCCCTCGGCGGTTTGCGTCTCGGCCCGCTCGCGCTCGGCGGCTTCCTCGGCACTCAGTCCCTCGAAGTAATTCCACCCGCGATTATACTCACCGGCGTGCGTCTGGCAGAAATACCAGCGTTCCGGGCTGTTGGGTGACTTCGGCGCCGGGCAATCGCCCTTCTCTGTACAACCGTGCCGGTCGCACAAGCGGACCGTCGCGGCCTCGGTGCTCGCCTCGCCATAGGCACGCCAGCGCGGAAAGCCCCAATCGACCGATCGTGAAGTGGAACGTGCCATAGCCGCTCATCTAAGCATCCAAGCGGGATAGCGCCATGACACTTTCGCGACAGACACAAGAAAACACCAGAGGGTCTGTAAGCCGGGTTCTGTCCACCCCGCCGTGCGACGGGGATAGGCGACCATTCCTCTAGGACGACGTTTGCACGCCGCCTCCAGCAATCAACCCGGATGACGAGCCGGAACGAGGCCCATGTGCCATCCCTATTCGATCTTGCTCCCGGTGGGGTTTGCCATGCCGCCCCTGTTACCAGGCGCGCGGTGCGCTCTTGCCGCACCCTTTCACCCTTGCCTGTTCCAGTTACCTGGACATCGGCGGTCTGCTCTCTGTGGCACTGTCCCTGGGGTCACCCCCGCCGGGCGTTACCCGGCACCGTCGTTCCGCGGAGCCCGGACTTTCCTCGCCCCCGTTCTGCAACGGGGCCGCGGCCGCCCGACCCTCTGGCTGGAGCGGCCCCTAGCGCAACTCGCGCGCGAAAGACAAACTCAATCGTCTCCCGTAGGCTTCGGCAACAGCAAGGCGAGCAGGATGCTGCGGCACTCGCCATCGATCACCCCGTCGATCAGTTCCGGGCGGAAGCGCCGCTGGAACGCGACGATCGCAGCGAGCTTGTCCGAAACGTCGTAGCCGAAGCGCTCCAGCGCGACGAGGAAGCCGGCATCGGTCCACATAGGGTCCATCAGTTTCTGCGTCGGGCGGGGCAGAGCGAGGCGCACCTTAGCCAAGCGGCTCCACGGGAACAGCTCACCCGGGTCCTGCTTGCGCGTCGGCGCGATATCCGAATGGCCGACGACATTGCCGCGCGTGATGCCGTACCGCTCCTTGATATCGGCAAGCAGCGGGACCAGCGCGTCGATCTGCTCCTCCAGGAACGGGCGATAGCCGAACTCATGTCCGGGGTTGACGATCTCGATCCCGATGCTCGCCGAATTGACGTCCTCGATCCCGCGCCAGCGCGACTTGCCGGCGTGCCAGGCGCGCTTGTCCTCGGCGACCATCCCCAGCACCTGCCCGTCCTCTGCGATCAGATAGTGTGCGGAAACTTTCGCTTCGGGATCGCACAGCCGGTCGATCGCCGCCTGCGCGGTCTGCATTCCCGTATAGTGCAACACCACGATCGAAACGGGCAGCAGCCGTTCGTCGAAATTGGGGGAAGGCGTGTCGATGATCTTCATGGGCGGTCCCCCGCAAAAGCCTGACGGCAGCTTAAGCACGGACGCCGCGATCAAGGAACCCCGTGTGACGGCTCATAGAGGCCACGATAGCGCTGGCTCGGCCGAAACGCGTCGGTCTGACCGATCACGGTCTCCCCCGCGCCCAGCACCAGCACGCCGTCCGGCCGAATCACCGAGGCGAACCGGTCGAACACCTGCCGCCGCAGCTCGGCATTCAGATAGAGCAGCACGTTGCGGCACAGGATCACGTCAAAGCGACCGATCGGCAGCGGGTCGCTCACCACGTTCATCCGGCGAAACGCGATACGGCGCACCAGCTCGGGGTTGGCAACCCACTCTTCGCCCTCGGTCTCGAACCAGCGCACCATGCGCCGCACGGGTAGCCCGCGCTGGATCTCGAACTGCGAATAGCGGCCCGAGCGCGCGCGGGTGAGTGCGATGTCGGACACGTCGGTCGCCACGATTTCGGGAACCGGCCCGGCCCGGCCGACGCCTTTCTCATCGAACAGCATCGCCAGTGACAAAGGCTCCTGCCCGAACGAGCACCCGGCCGACCAGATACGCGGGCGACGGCGCGGCTGTTCGATCCGGAGCGCCTCGACCGCATCGGCCACCATGTCCAGTACGGCGGCGTCGCGAAAGAACGAGCTTTCCTGGTTGAGCAGGGCATCCGCCACGCGGTCCCCAATCTCGACCGAGCCCTGCGCGGCGCGGGCCAGCGCGTCGATGCTGTCGAGCCCAAGCTCGCGCAGCAGCGGCTTCAACACCGTCTCCACCCGCCATTCGCGGTTGGCGGCAAGCTGCTGGCCGGTGCGTGATTCAAGGATCGCGGTCAGTACGCCCATCGCGCCTCTGGACGATGCGCGGGGTGTCGGTTTGCGGGAAACAGCGGGCGTGGCGTGCGGGGCGATCATATCGGACGGCGCCGTGCCGCGGTCAGACGCCCGATTTCTGCCGGAGTCATCACCGCGCTGGCGATACCGGCGCTGGCGATCGCGCCCGGCATCCCCCACACGACCGAACTCGCGCGATCCTGTACCACGACCGCGGCGCCGCGATCGATCAAGCTCTGCGCGCCATCGCAGCCGTCACGGCCCATTCCGCTCAGCACGATGCCGAGCGCGCGGCTGCCATAGACTTCCGCCAGACTGTCGAACATCGGGTCGACCGAGGGCATACAGCCGCTGCGTGCCGGTTCGGTGGTCAGCCGGATTGCCGTCGCGTCGCCGGTGCTGACAACCCGCATATGCGCATTGCCCGGCGCGACGATCACCCGGCCAGGGCGGATGCGGATGCAATCGGTCGCCACATCGCACGGCCGGTTGGCGAGCACCGCAACCTGAGCGGCGAAATAGGGCATGAACGATTCGGGCAGGTGCTGCGTAATCAGGATCGGCATCGGGAAGGTGACCGGCAATTCCCGCAGCAGCACGCTCAGCGCATGGATGCCACCGGTCGAGGCACCGATCGCGACGATGTCGAAGCCGTTGCCGACCGCCGCCGTCGGCGCGCGCGGGCGTCCCGGCGCGGGCAAGTCGGCTGGCGTCTCTACGGTGAGCAGGCGCAAGAGTTTGTCGACCAGCGCGACCGAAAAGCGCCCGGCAAAATCGCCGACATCGGGCTTCACCAGCGTGTCCGCTGCCCCCAGCGCCAGCGCCTCGATCGTCGCCGCCGCACCGTCGCTGGCCGAGGAAGAGGCAATCAGCACCTTCGCCCCCTGCCCCGCCGCGATCAGGTCGGGCAGCGCGGCAAGGCCGGTGACGCCGGGCATCTGGATATCGAGCACGATCCCGTCGACGCGGTTGGTGCGCAGGAATGTGAGTGCTGCACCGGCACTCGATACCGCGCCCGCCACCACGAACCGCCCGCCTTGTTCGACCGCGCGCGCGATTACCGCTCGGGCAACCGCCGAATCATCGACGATCAGCACGCGCGGCGGCGCGTTGCCGCTGGGTGAGGAATTGAGTGTGGGTGTGACGCGACTGGGCATGACGGCCGCCCGTTCAGGCCATCCCGACGATCTGAAGTTTACTTTCCAGCGTTTCCCGATCGAACGGCTTCATCACATATTCGTCGGCCCCCGCCTCGATTGCGGCGCGGATATGGGCCATGCCATTCTCGGTGGTGCAGAACACCACTTTTGGCCGGGTCGGGATGCTGCTGTCGCGGAGCGCACGGAGGAAATCCATGCCGCTCATCACCGGCATGTTCCAGTCGAGCAAAATCACGTCGGGTGCCGAGGCGAGGCACGACTCGAGCGCTTCCCGCCCGTCGCCCGCCTCGCTGACCTGGAAGTTCAGCGTCTCCAGGATGTGGCGTGCGACCTTGCGGATCACTTTCGAATCGTCGACGACGAGGCAGGTTTTCATGAAGTCACCCTGTTTGAGCACGCTTGCCCATAACCATGCCCTAAATCGGTAAGCGAGCCGTTAATCGCGGAAAATCAAGCCGCTATTGCAGCGGAACCGGGGATTAGCGCATCCAGCGCAATGGCCAGGATCGGCTCCCCATCGCGCTCCACCAGCCCACGACCAATCACGCGCCACCCCTTGTCGAGCACGATCCCCGCCGAGAGCGGCAACAGATCGAAGGGTGCGACATCGTCCAGCGCGTCGACCAACACCGCATAATGATGTCCGTCAACGACGGTGATGACGGCGCGCATCGCCTCCTGCGACCCCGGCTCGAGCCGGAGCGCAGCGCGGGTATCGATGACGGTCACGACCCGGCTGCGCAGGGCGGCAAGGCCGCGGACATGCCGTTCGGCGCGCGGCACTGGAACGATCGCCCCGATATCGACGACCGATTCGACTTGGCCGGATTCGATCGCGACCGTGCGGCCGGCGATCTGGGCGATCAGAAACAGCGCCATCATCGTCCTCCTGCCGAGCGCGCGACGGCCGCAAGCAACCCTTGCCGATCATAGCGGAACACGCTGTCGCCATCCCCGTCAGCCTCGCGCCGCAAGCGCACGACAGGGGCCGAAACGGCGGTGGCGACAGCGTCGCCGTCCATCCGCACCACGACCTGAGCACGCTCACCGGGACGCAGCGACGCGGCCACGCGGTACCCGGCTCCCTCCAGCACCGGCTTCAGGAAGGTGGTCATCCACGCCAATTCCGTCCCGTCCAGCAGGCACAAGGGAGCGGTCGCTTCGGCCCCGCCATGCGCGTGATGCGCGAACAACCAGTGCAGATCGACCAATTCGACTTGCTCGCCATCGATTGCAACCACGCCGGCGATCGGGCCCGCTTCGCGCGCAGCGATTATCGCCTCGGGCAGTTCGACGATGTCGAGCGCCTCTTCGATCGCATAGCCGAGTTCCAGCCCGCCATCGCGCAGGCGCAGCACGGACACGGTGACGCGCCCGGCCCATTCACCGAGCGCGACGAGCGGAATGATCCCGTCTTCGACCGACAGCCGCAACTGGCCCGCCGAGGACCGGATTGCCTCTGTCGAAACCGGTTCAACCCGGTCGATCACCGACAGCGGGACGATCCGGCGCGTGCCGTCAAGATCGTCGAACAACAACGCCTGAACACCGGCCGTGCGGATTTCCACGGCTGCTTCGTCGGCAGCGGCTTCGCGGTGGAACTCCAGCCCGGCCACTTGCGCGATTCCGGCGCAATCCAGCATCAGCATCGGCAAGCCGCTGTCGGGCAGGGTCTGCCCGGCATAAATTCCCGTCGCCATCACAGCGGGCGACGCCGGTTTGATCACCAATTCCTCATGATCCAGCACGGTATCCACGGCGAGCGCGTAGCTGCCCCCCGATACGCTGACGATCACGAGCATCGCCGGATCGCGCGGTTCGAACCCGAGCATCGCGCCGAGATCAATGAGCGGCATCCGCCGATCCCGGACAGTGGCGGTCAGCGTATCGCCGATCCGATCGATCCGGATCGCTTCGCCCCCGACGCGCACGATTTCCTCGATCGCCTGGCGCGAGATAGCGAAGCGTTGGTCGCGCACGCCGATCCCGATCGTCGCCATGATCGACAAGGTGAGCGGCACATGGATGGCGATGCGCACGCCGCGACCGGGTGTATTGGACAGTTCGATCCGCCCGCCGATCTGCTCGACATTCGCACGCACCACATCCATTCCAACGCCGCGACCAGAAATGGCGGTGACATCGTCCTTGGTCGACAAGCCGGGTTCGAACACCAGTTCGAGCCGTGCCTGTTCGCCGAGCGCGCGCAGTTCGGCCTCGCTGCGCCTCCCGGCGGCAGCCACCTTGGCGACCAGTCGGTCGGTATCGATCCCCTGCCCGTCGTCACAGATTTCGATGATGATCTGGTTGCCCGACTGACGCGCCGATACGTTCAGCCAGCCATTCTCGCGCTTGCCCGCCAGGCGACGAACCGCCGGTGCTTCGATCCCGTGGTCGATCGAATTGCGGATGATGTGAACGAGCGGATCGCGCATCATCTCGATCATCTCGCGATCAAGCTCGACGTCACTGCCCTCGATGTGGAGGGTGACCGATTTGCCAAGCTCCGCCGCCGTATCGCGCACCATCCGCGGCAGCGCGGAGAACAGCGCGTCGATCTTTTGCATCCGCGTCCGCGTCACGGTGTCGCGCATCTCGGCGACGGTTAGCGACAACCGTTCGAGCGCCGCCTCCACGCTGGGATCGGCCCCGTCATGGCGCATCCGCCGCGCCAATTCGTTGCGCGCGAGAACCATGTCAGACATACCGCTCATCATCCGGTCGAGCAGGTCGACGTTCAGGCGAACGCTACGGCTTGCCGCGCGGGTGATCGGCATGGGTCCGGACGGGACAACGGCTTCCGATCCCGTGTCCAGCGCGGCGATCAGCAGATCTTCGCCCGAATCGTCGAGTGCATGGCCAGCGTCGATCGCCTCGACGATCTCCCCGATCCGGTCCACGATCGCCAGCACGGCATTCACCAAGCGCGTATCCGGGCCTCGCTCGCCCGAGCGGACCGCGGCGAGCACGTCCTCAGCCGCATGGCTCAGCCGCGCAAGCCGGGGCAGATCGAGGAAGCCGCAGCTGCCCTTAACGGTATGGACGAAGCGGAAAATCGCATCGAGCCGATCGCGGTCATTGGGCTCCGATTCCCACGCGACGATCTCGCCCGAGAGCGCTTCCAGCGTCTCGCGCGTCTCAGCAATGAATTCCTGTAGCAGATCGTCCATGGGCCCCCGCGGAACAGTGGGCCCACCCTTGCGCGCGGAGTGGTTAAGGACGCGTTTAGCCGGGGCTCAGTGCGCCTTGAACGCCGCCCCGAACAGCAGCACGGGCTCGCCCGGATCGGACACCTGCACCACGCCCCCCCTTCCTGGACGAGCGCGTGGACCAGATACGCCGCTGCGGCCCGCGGCGTGATCACCGCTTCGCCCTGCGTGCCGGTCAAGGCGGCGCGCATTTCGGCGTCGAGCACGATACGCGGGCCATCGGCACGCACGACGATTTCGACCTGCCCATCTATGCTTTCCGCCCCGACATCGAGTTGCCCGCCGCGCACCAGCGCATCACCCGCGATCAGCGCGAGATTGAGCAGCACCTTGATTGCGGGCTTGGGGAGCGTCGCGTCCTCGACCAGCCAGCCGAGCTTGACCTTATGCCCGTCGCCGAACAGCCCCTCGATCGCGGCACGCGCCTCCCGCGTGTCGACCGTCTCGCCGAAGCCGCCTGCCGCGCCAAAGGCGAGCCGGAAGAATTTCAGCTTGTTGGCTGATGCCTTGGCGCTGTCGCTAAGCAGTTCCAGGCAGCGCGCGCGCATTTCCGGATCATGTTCATCGGCCAATAGTTCGAGCCCGTTGTTGAGAGCGCCCACCGGACTGAGCAAATCGTGGCACAACCGCGAACACAGCAGACTGGCAAAATCGACGGAGGTCATCGTCATCGGATCATTGGCTTTCGGGTCAGGACTTGCTGCTCTTCTGACGTCGCCGGGGCAGCGGCGCAACCCATCGCACGGCCACAGGGCGCATCACTCGACAGTCCGGTGAGGCACCGCGACGAAGCGGCCTTCGATCGCGCCATGCTCGACCGCGCGGAAAACCCGGCCCTGCCCCGCCGCCAGGATCAGCCAAAGTGCATCGTCGGGCGGGGCGGACGCGGCGTCGCGCGGCGAGGGCAAAGCGGCTCCGTTGGGGTGCGAGTGATAGCAGCCGACAATCGCCGGGCCGCCGCCGCGTTCTGCCTTGTGCGCAGCGATCAGCGCCGCCGGATCGATCTCGAATGCGGTGCGCGGGTCTGGCGCGACATTGCGGCACGATCGCGCCGCTTCGACGCGGTCCGGCGTGCCGAACAGTAACCCGCACACCTCCCGATCCGGCGCATTCGCTGCCTCGTTTAGCAGTCCGGCCAGCAGAGTGCTTGAAATCTCCAACGCCATGCCCAGATTCTAGTTCATGAACCGGGGGGTTGCCACCATCGAAGCACGCGTCTCTGACGAGACGCCAGGCCTGCGCCTCGATCGCGCGCTGGCTGCCGCGCTCCCGGAAGTTTCGCGCGAACGATTGAAGGCGCTGATCACCGGCGGCGCGGTGACCGATCCGCAGGGCAAGCTCGCGAGCGATCCTTCGGGCAAGGCCATTCCGGGTGCCGTCTACCGCGTCGCATTTCCTCCCGCCGCCCCGTCGGAAAATGCCGCGCAGGACATCGCGCTCAATGTGGTGTTCGAGGACGAGTATCTGATCGTGATCGACAAGCGGGCCGGGCTCGTCGTGCACCCCGCCGCTGGAAACGCCGACGGCACGCTGGTCAACGCGCTGCTCCACCATTGCGCTGGAAATTTGTCCGGCATCGGCGGCGTGGCGCGGCCGGGGATCGTCCATCGCATCGACAAGGACACCTCGGGCCTGATGGTCGCGGCAAAGACCGATCGCGCGCATGAGGGGCTGGCCAAGCAATTCCACGATCACAGCATCGACCGGCGTTACAAGGCGATCGTTTCGGGCCGCCCCACCCCGCCCGCCGGAAAGGTCGACGCACCGCTCGCGCGCTCCCCATCCAATCGTAAGAAAATCGCAATCGTCCCCGGCGGCAAGCGCGCGGTCACGCACTACACCATGGTCGAACGGCTGCGCGACGCGGCGCTGGTCGAATGTCGGCTGGAAACGGGCCGCACGCATCAGGTCCGCGTGCATATGGCATCGCTTGGCAACCCCTTGCTCGGCGACCCGGTCTACGGTAGAACAAAGCAAGGTCACAAAGCAGTTCTGGAAACCTTGGGTTTCCGCCGACAGGCGTTGCACGCCGCGCGATTGGGGTTCATTCACCCTGTCAAAAGTAACGCTTTGTCGTTCGATAGCGAAATGCCGTCGGACATGCAGGAACTGTTCGATACACTCTATATTTAGCGTACTACGGGCGCGACCTATAGTGGAGCGCCCGCGAATAAAGGGAGACTTACCCATGGCAGCCCGCAGCAACGTCCCCGCGACGATCCCCGCCCTTGGCGGCGAGGCGAGCCTCAACCGCTATCTCAGCGAGATCAAGAAATTCCCGATCTTGTCGCCGGAGCAGGAATATATGCTCGCGAAACGCTTCGAAGAGCATGGCGACACCGACGCCGCCGCGCAGCTGGTCACCTCGCACCTGCGCCTCGTCGCCAAGATCGCGATGGGCTATCGCGGCTATGGCCTGCCGGTCAGCGAGCTGATCTCGGAGGGCAATATCGGCCTGATGCAGGGCGTGAAGAAATTCGAAGCCGATCGCGGCTTCCGCCTCGCCACCTATGCGATGTGGTGGATCCGCGCGTCGATCCAGGAATTCATCCTTCGCTCGTGGAGCCTGGTGAAGATGGGCACCACCGCCGCGCAGAAGAAGCTGTTCTTCAACCTGCGCCGGATGAAGTCGAAGCTCGACGCGTTCGAGGACGGCGATCTGAGCCCCGAGCATCTCGCCAAGATCGCCAAGGACCTCGGCGTAACCGAAGCCGAAGTGACCAGCATGAATCGCCGCATGTCGATGGGTGGCGACACGTCGCTCAACGTGCCGATGCGCGAGGATGGCGACGGCCAGTGGCAGGATTGGCTGCAGGACGACGCGCCGCTGCAGGACGCGGTCGTGGCCGAAGCGCAGGAGGCCGACGTCCGCCACGAAATGCTGACCTCGGCGATGAGCGACCTCAACGAGCGTGAGAAGTTCATCCTAACCGAACGCCGCCTGACCGACGAGCCCAAGACGCTCGAAGAGCTGTCGCAGGTTTACGGTGTGAGCCGCGAGCGCGTCCGCCAGATCGAAGTGCGCGCATTCGAGAAGCTGCAAAAGGCCATGATGCGCCTTGCCGGCGACAAGCGGATGCTGGTCGCGGCCTGATCAGGGCGAGCCGGTCGTTAACGCTGCCGCGAAGTGGACAGCGCCGACCGGCTCCTCCTAGAAGACGGTATGAGCGACCTGATGCCGTCCCCCGCCCTATCCAGATCGCGCCCGCCGGGCCGGGGTGTCTTTCGACGGATAATTGGATGGATAGTTCGGGCGGTGCTCGGCTTTGTGCTGCTCTCGGTCCTGATGGTCGTCATCTACCGGTTCGTGCCGCCGCCGATCACGCTGACGATGGTCGGCGATGCGATCGGCGGGCATGGGATCGACAAATCCTGGCGCCCCCTTTCGCAAATCGACCCGAACATGGCGCGCGCCGCGATTGCAGGTGAAGACTCGCGCTTTTGCACGCATCACGGCTTCGATCTGAAGGCGATCGAGACGGCGTATAACCGCAATGCCCGTGGCGGGCGCATTCGAGGCGGATCGACAATCAGCCAGCAGACCGCCAAGAACGTCTTCCTGATCCAGGGGGGCGGTTACATTCGCAAGGCTTTCGAGGCCTATTTCACTGTCTTGATCGAGGCGATCTGGGGCAAGCGGCGGATCATGGAAGTGTATCTGAACGTCGCTGAAACCGGGATCGGAACGTACGGCGTCGAGGCCGGCGCCCAACGCTATTTCGGGCATAGCGCCAACGACTTGTCACCGCAGGAAGCCGGACGGATCGCCGCGATCCTCCCGCTGCCCAAGAAGCGAGCGGCGGTCGCCCCGCGTGGCTTCACCCGCCGCCACGGCAACGCCATCACCCGCCGGGTGGGCGTCGTCCGCAACGACGGGCTGGATGCCTGCCTGCGCTGAGGCGTTCGTCAGCAATCCTCATTGACGCCAACACATGTTCCATATATGGTACATGTGCGTTTCGATATACGCCAAGGGAGACAAGCAATGCTCGTTCATCGCGTGACCGTGTCCGGCCTGGGCGCCGCCAAGTACGGACTTGGCAAGAGAAGGTGGAGTTCAGTCAATGCACGAGGTGTATTTTCATAACGACGGCAAAGACCATGATGTAGGAAATTTTGTAATTTCGCTTGGTGACTACCAAGTCGATACTCTGGAAGACTTGATGGTTGTGGCGCAAGCCGGACCAGAGTTCATGGAACGATGCCAGGATTTGGGCAGCGGGATATGGGAATATCGGCGTTCGTTAGCACCGGCGAGATATGCGATCTTGCTCTTTACCTTTTTGCAAGAGAGCAATGTCTATATTGTCCTTCATGGCTTCCGTGCGGGCAGAGAAGGAACCACCAGTTCCGACCTACGGCATGCGAAGCAAGTCGCGAAGGCGTACCGATAGGGTATTTATGTCGGAAAATTCACCGGAAAAGAAGACCGTCGGGGGGCTGGTCTCGCTCAATGACATGCTCGAGCAGGAAGGCGTGCGCGAGATCGTCACGTTGCGCGCGTTCAAGCGCGTACTTGCGTCGAAGCTCGCTCAGGAGATGCAAGATCAGCATCTCTCCAAGTCGGACATGGCAAAACGAATGGGCACGAGCCGGGCTCAGCTCGACCGTATCCTTGATCCGACCACGCACAATGTCACGCTCGAGACGGTCGCTCGGGCCGCTACGACGCTGGGCAAGCGCTTGGAGCTAGACCTCGTTTAACCTGCCGCGCTGTGCTTAGAACGGCAGCTTGAAGCCCGGGGGCAGCGGGATCCCGCTCGTCATCTTCGCCATTTCCGCGCCCGAGGCGGCATCGGCCTTCGCCTTGGCATCGTTGAACGCCGCCACGACCAGATCCTCGATCATCTGCTTCTCGCTCGGCTGCAGCAGCGATTCGTCGATGTCGATCCCGATGATTCGCCCCTTGGCCGATGCGCGGACCTTGACCAGGCCACCGCCGGCCGCACCCTCGACCTCGATCTTGTCGAGCCCGTCCTGCGCCTTAGTCAGTTCGGCCTGGACGTTCTGCGCCATCGCCATGATGTCTTCGATGCTCTTCATGCGCTTTTACTCCGCTGTTTCATCAAACTCTCGATCTCGCTGTCGGCAATCTCCGCATCGGGAAACGCGTCGAGCGCCGCGCGGACCATCGGACTTGCCAGAATTTCCGCCTTGAAGCTCTCATACTGCGCCGCGTCGAGCTCTCGCAGCGTCGGGTCGCCCGGTGTATCGGCGGTGGTGATCTTCCAATTGCGCCCTGTCGCATTCTTGAGCCCCGCTGCCAGCTCACCGATCAGATCGGTTGGCAGCGGCCGTGCGGAGCTGAGCACGAGATCGGTGCCGCTCAAGCTGACCAGGCTGGCGTGATGCCGGATGCGCAGCGACAGGCCGATATTCTTGGTCCGCTCGAGCAGGCTGGCGACCTCCTCGATCGTGGTCGGCAAAGTCGCCTCGGCCGACGTCCCCGCCGGAGCCGCCACCGGTGCGACCGGCGCGGCGATCGCCATCGGCGCACCGTTCTGGATCATCCGCGCCAGCTCGCCCGGATCGGGCAAGGTCGAGGCATGGACCAGCCGCAGCAGCGCCATCTCGCACGCCTCGATCGGCATCGCGGCGCGGCCGACCTCTTCGTGCCCCTTGAGCAGCAACTGCCACAACCGATGAAGCGCGGCGAAGGACAGCGACCCCGCCCAGCCCTGCAACGCCTCACGCTCTTCGGTCGCCTGGCCCGGCTCCACCGCCGCACCGAGCTTGACGAGCGTGGTTGCATGGACCGTTTCGAGCAGCCCGCGCAGCACGCCGAGCGGATCGACGCCCAGATCATATTGCCGCCGGAGCGCCGCGAGCGCGCCGACCCCGTCGCCCGCGAGAACCAGCGCCATCAGATCGCGGATCGCACCGCGATCGGACAGGCCGAGCATGTCACGCACCGCCGCCGCGCTCACTGCGCCACCGTCCATGTCGGCATGGGCGATTGCCTGATCGAGGATAGACAGGCCGTCACGCGCCGACCCCTCCGCCGCCCGCGCGATCAGCCCAAGCGCCTCCGGCTCGGCTCTGACGCCCTCCGCCTCCAGCACCCGCGCGAAATGATCGGCGAGCTTTTCCGCCGGGATGCGGCGCAGGTCGAAACGCTGGCAGCGTGACAGCACCGTTACCGGCACCTTGTTCACTTCCGTCGTGGCGAGCACGAACTTCACGCCCTCGGCCGGTTCCTCCAGCGTCTTCAACAGCGCGTTGAACGCGTTCTTCGACAGCATGTGGACTTCGTCGATGATGTAGATCTTGTAGCGTGCGACGAACGCGGTCATCCGCGAGGCGTCGATCACCGCGCGCATGTCATCGACGCCGGTATGGCTCGCGGCGTCCATCTCGATCACGTCGATATGGCGTCCCTCGGCAATGCCGACGCACGGCTCGCACACGCCGCACGGGTCGATCGTCGGCCCGCCCTGCCCGTCTGGCCCGATGCAGTTAAGCGCCTTGGCCAGCAATCGCGCGGTCGAGGTCTTTCCGACCCCCCGCACACCGGTCATCAAAAAGGCATGCGCCAACCGCCCGCGCCGGATCGCGTTGCCGAGCGTGGTGACCATCGCATCCTGCCCGATCAGTTCGGCAAAGGTCTGCGGCCGATATTTGCGCGCGAGGACGCGGTAGGCGTCATTTTTGACAGGTGCGGGCGGCTCGCCCAGGTCGAAGCCGGGGGTGTCGTCGGCAGGGCCGCCAAGGAGATCGGAGGAGTCGGACATTGCGTCCTATCTAGGGACGACGATGGCGATTGTCGAAGGGTTGATGGGGCGGGCGGCACATGCCGGTAAAGTCACACGAGTCACACCAATGAAGCGTTGTGCGATACCGTCGACGACGGACGTTCAGGCCAAGGTTGCACCGGTTCGGCGTAGGACGACGATCAGAAAGAGCGACCGGAGTGTGACACGGTGCGCGGCTGTAGGACAGCCCTCCCCACCGCCGAAATCGCGCGGCTCAGCGTAGCAAGACGGCCGCCGCGACGATGCCCGCACCGAGCAGGATCGCCGCCGCAACCCAACGCGATCCAGCGGCGATGACCGCGCGAAGATCGACCGGCAGCGGCGCGGCCTCTGCCGTATCAAGCCGCCGGATCGCCGCGCGGACCAGACGGGGCGCATCGTCGCCGATCTTCGCGACTTCCCAGGCGAGCGCTTGCAGCAAAGGCCCCCAATGGTCGGGCGACAGCCGCGCCGCCAGGATGCGGGAGGACGCGCGCTGCAATGCGGCGGTCAGGTCGAAATCGGGCTCGATCCCCTGCAGGACGCCGTCGATCGTCACCAGAGCCTTGAACATCAACAGCAAATCAGGCGGCATCGTCATGCCCTGATCGCGCAGCAGCGGCATCATGTCGGCGACCAGGGCGCTCAATTGCACCGTGCCGCCACCGTGCCGGACGATCAGCCGGTCCGCGGCTGCCTGCACCACGTCGCGCGACACGCCGCTGCCGGCGGACCAGGTTGCCAACACTTCGCCCAATTGCGTCGCGTCGGCAGTGGCGACGGATTGGACGAAGCCGATGACCTCTTCTCGCCGCCGCGGCGAGACATGCCCGATCAGCCCGAGATCGAGCAACGCGATCCGGTCGCCGGGCAGGCACAGCAGATTGCCCGGATGCGGGTCGCCGTGGAACCGCCCGTTGATCAGCACCATGTCGAGCACGACGTCCGCGCCGAGCGCGGCGATGGCGCGCGGGTCGATCCCCGCCGCCTCCAGCGCGGCACGATCGCGTGGCGGGACGCCCGCGATATAGTCCATCACCAGCAGCGTTTCCGACGTCCGTGCCCAGTGGATCGTCGGCACCACGATGCGCGGCTCGTCCGCAAAATCGACGCGGAAGCGGTCGGCGTTGCGGCCCTCGCCGGTGAAATCGAGCTCCTCCAGTACCGCTTCGGCGAGTTGCCGGACCATTTCGACCGGGCGGAAACGGCGCAATTCGGCGCTGTTCGCCTCGGCCAGATGCGCCAGATGCGCGATCAGGCGAAGGTCCGCCTCCATTTGCGGGCGAATGCCCGGACGGCGGATCTTCAGCACCACCGCGGTGGCGTCGTGCAGGGTTGCGCGGTGGACCTGCGCGATCGAGGCGGCGGCGAGCGGTTCGGGATCGAACGCGGCGAAGGCGGTTTCGGGTGGCTCGCCGAGTGCCGCCTCTACCTCCGCGCGAAGCAACTCAAAGGGCAGCGTGGGCGCGCGGCTGTGCAGCAATTCGAGTTCGGCGATCCAATCCGGTGGCAGCAGATCGCTGCGCGTCGCCAGGATCTGGCCGAGCTTGACGAAAGTGGGGCCGAGCTCTTCCAGCGCGAGGCGGGTGCGTTTGGCGAGCGTCGTGGCTTCGCCGGTTTGCTGATCGATCGCGCCTTCGGGCGTCAGGCCGAGGCGGAGAAGCGAAGCACCCAGGCCGAAACGCGAGGCGATACCGACGATCTCGCTCAGGCGGCGACGGTCGCGGCTAGCGACAATCAGGGTCTTTAGGACGCTGCTGATGGCTTTGGCTTTCGGGGTTGGGCGCTTGGAGAGCGACCCGGCAAAGCCGGGTCGTCGAACGGGCTTAGCCCATCGGCCGCGCTTGCCAGCGTGTGCGGGGCGCCGCATCTGGCTGGCGGCGCGGTGGGAGCCGGAACGACCCGGAGCGAAATCGTTGTGGCTGCTGCCTTCCGGCCCTGACCAGGTTGGCGACGACCCCGTCCGCCCGACTCCCACGGCGCATATGGCGGTGTCGGACGGCGGGATCAAGCCCGCTTAGCGGCGGACCGTGCGGCAGGTGCGGATGCGCTTGTGGTGGCGATACTTCACCGTGCAGACACGGCGCGTGTGCGGGCGATAGCGATCACGCACAGTGTGAACGGTCCGGTGGCGCTCGACGACGCGGGTGTGGCGCTCATTCACCTGCGCGCTCGCGGTAGCCGGAAGCAATGCGGCGGCGGCGATCAGACCGGCGGACAACAAGGCGGCGATTTTCATAAAGTCCCTCTCCTGAAACGCGCCGCCAAGACACTCCGGGCGGCACGGGAGCGTAATGATCAGCGGCCCTGCATGTTCCGCACCTCGCCCGGAATTCGGACCGTCAGTCCGTCGAGTGCCTCGCTCAGCACGATCTGACACGCCAGCCGCGAAGTCCGCGTGGCCCCGGCGGCGAGATCGAGCATGTCCTCCTCATCCTCGCTCGGCGGCGCAAGGCGCGCGAAATCCTCTGCCGCGACGATGACGTGGCAGGTCGAACAGGCCATCTGCCCCTCGCATGTGCCCTCCAGCGGCTGGCCATCGGCTTGGGCCACTTCGAGCAAGCGATCGCCGGGATTGGCGCTCGCGGTGCGGAGCGCGCCGTCGACACCGATGAAACGGACCTGGATCATGCGGCAATTCCCCCTGAATTCTGTTGCGCATCGGCGGCGGCGATGATGCGGTCGATGGCTTCGGTCAATTCCGGTTCGGTCGTGTATCGGCCAAAGCCGAGCCGGATGCTGGAGCGCGCCTGCGCTTCGGTCAGGCCGACTGCACGGAGCACGTGGCTGGAGCGACCCGAGCCGCTCGCGCAGGCCGATCCGGCGGAGAAGGCGATGTCGCGCAGGTCCGACATCAGCCGCGCGACGTCGAGGCCGTCGCGGCGGATGTTGAGATTGCCGTGATAGCGGTCCCGGGTCGACCCGTTGATGTGCCAGCCCGGTCCAAGCCGATCGATCGCGCGCGTCCAGAGGCGTTCGAGATGTGCGGCATCGTCCTCGCGCCGTTCCGCCATCACCCCCGCAGCTCGGCCGAACCCCGCACATAGGGCCGGCGAAAGCGTGCCCGAGCGACCGCCCTCCTGATCACCGCCGTGCAGCATCGGCTCCAGCCTCACGCCGTCGCGGATCCACAGCGCGCCGATACCCTTTGGCCCATAGATCTTATGCGCGGAGATGGCGATCAGGTCGCATCCTGTGGGGATGGCGACGCGGCCGTAACCCTGCACCGCATCGCACAGAAGGAGCGCGTCGGCACGATGCGCCATTTCGGCAATCTCGGCGATCGGCTGGACGACGCCGATCTCGTTATTGACCAGCATCGCGGCGACCAACCCGGTGCCGGGCCACGTCGCGTCGCGCAGCTTCGACAGGTCGACCAATCCGTCCCGCTCAACCGACAGGACAGTTTGATTGCGCCCCGCGCGGCTCTCCGACCGCACCGTATCAAGCACCGCCGCATGTTCAGTCGCGAGCGTCACCATCTCGCCGCCGGTGCCTTTGATCGCCCAGTTGAGCGCCTCGGTCGCGCCGCTAGTGAAGACGACGCGCCCGCCAGGCGGCAGCAGCGCGGCAACCTGACCGCGCGCAAACTCCACCGCCGCCTTCGCCTTGCGCCCCGCCGCGTGCGCCGAATGCGGGTTGGCATAGCCGTCGCGCAGCCACGGCAGCATTACATCGAGCGCTTCCGGCGCGAGCGGGGTGGTCGCCTGATAATCCAGGTAGATCACGCGGCAAACGCCCGCGCCGAGCGCGAGATCGTGCGCCATTCCTTGATGAAGCGGTCGACATCAGCCTCGGTCGTACTGCGCCCAAAACTGACGCGGACGACTTCGCGCGAGGCCTCAACGCCCCAGCCCATCGCGCCGAGCACATGGCTCGGCTTCATGCTGCCCGAGGAGCAGGCGCTGCCCGCCGAGACCGCAATTCCCGCCATGTCGAAGCGGATAAGCTGCGTCGCGGCGGCGAGGCCGACCATCCGGTACGACCCGATCGCCGGATGGCGCGGGGCGGTGGATGCGACGATCTGCCCGCCCGACCGCACGATCGCATCGTCGAGTTTCGCGCGCAGCGGCACCATCGCGGCGACATCCTCGGGCTCGGCCAGCGCGGCCGCGAACCCAAGGGCACCGGGCAAATTCTCGGTCCCGGCGCGATAGCCGCGCTCCTGTCCGCCGGTCGGGCTAAGCGTCCCCACGTCGCGCACCAGCAGCGCACCAACGCCGGGCGGCCCGCCGCGCTTGTGCGCGGAGATCGCAATGAAATCGGCCAGCGACGCAAGATCAGGGTCGCCTCCCGTCGGCATTTGCGCGGCATCGACGAGCAACAGGCCGCCCGCCGAATGGACGATTGCGGCGATCGCGGCGATCGGCTGGCGCACGCCGGTCTCGCTGTTGCACCATTGCACCGCGACCAGGGTCGGCTGTCCCGCGAGCACGCGTTCGAGGTTCGTCGGATCTACCAGTCCGTCGCTGCCGACGCGCAGCACGTCTGCCGTGGGGGCCGCCGCGCGAATCACCGCGTCATGCTCGACCGCCGAAATCAGCCGTCGCGTTGCAACGCTCCGCCCGAGTGCGATCCCCAGCGCCTCGCTCGCGCCGCTCGTCAGGATCGTCTCCCCTACCCAGTCATAAGCTGCCGCAATCCGCGCCCGCGCCCCTTCCAGCGCGGCGCGCGCGGCGCGGCCCTCGGCATGGGGGGATGACGGGTTGGCCCAACCCTGCGCCCCCTCCGCCACCGCCGCCATCGCAGCGGGCAGCATCGGCGTAGTCGCCGCATGATCGAGATAGAGCCGAGATTCGGTTTGATCGGTCAAAAGCGGGTCAATTCCGGAATGATTGCGAAAAGGAGCGGTCTGCCTATATAGCGCCGAGCCTCCCGCGCCCAAATATCTTGGCCCGCGCGCTCATTTAAGTCAGCAGGTCCGATGCCAGAAGTGATTTTCCCCGGTCCCGACGGCCGTCTCGAAGGCCGTTTCATCCCCGCCCCGCGCCCCCGCGCTCCGGTTGCGATGATCCTGCATCCGCATCCGCAGGCCGGTGGCACGATGAACAACCACATCGTGATGGAGCTCTACAAGACCTTCCAGCGGCGCGGCTTCGCCGTGCTGCGCTTCAATTTCCGCGGCGTCGGCAAGAGCCAGGGCACCTTCGACAATGGCGTGGGCGAACTGTCGGACGCTGCCAGCGCGCTCGATTGGGTGCAGAGCTTCCACCCCGAAGCCTCGACCACCTGGATCGCCGGCGTCAGCTTCGGCGCGTGGATCGGCATGCAACTTCTGATGCGCCGCCCGGAAATCCGCGGCTTCATCTCGGTTGCGCCGCCCGCCAACATGTACGACTTCACCTTCCTGGCGCCCTGCCCGGCGAGCGGCATCATCATCCAGGCTGAGAATGACGAAGTCTCGCCCCCGCTCGCAACGCAGAAGCTGGTCGACAAGCTGCGCACGCAGAAGCACATCACGATCCACCACGACACGATCCCCAAGGCGAACCATTTCTTCGAACACGAAATGCCGCAGCTTATGGGGTCGGTGGACAAGTATCTTGACATGCGGCTCGACCCCAACAGCCCGATCCGCTGAGGTGCAGGGGCCGCGGCACGGCGGCCCCTCCCTCACCCCTCGCCGAACAAGTCGCGCTGCGCCTTGTCCAGTTCTTCGGCATAGCGGCGGCGAACGAACGACTCGGACAAGATACCGAGAACCTGCCGGTCGCCATCGAGCACGGCGAGTTCGTCGGCACCCGATGCGTCGAAACGCTTCATCACCGCGGCAATGTCCATGTCTGGTGCCAGTGCCGCGTCCTGATTGATCGCGATCTCGCCAATCGGTGCTGCCGGATCGAGCCCCTCGACATAAGCGCTCGGCGTCTGCGCGATCCCGGCATAGCGACCGGCATCGTCGATCAGGATCACCCGGCTGGTGGCGCCCAGCGGAAACGCCCGCCGGAACGTCGCAATCGGGGTCGATGCCGGGGTCGCCCGCGTTTCACGCCGCATCATTCGCCCGGCGGTCAGGCTGCGCACCCAACCGACATCGCGCGCACTCTTGATCGTCTCACCGCGCAGATGCAGCCGCCAGGTCGAGAAACTGTAACCGAACGTCTCGCGCACCACGGTCGACGAGACGAGCGACGCCGCGAGCACAGCGCCGGTCAGCGAGAAATCGTGCGTCGCCTCCAGCACCAGCATCGCCATCGTCATCGGCGCGCCGACGATCGCCACCGCCAGCGCCGCCATCCCGACCAGCGCCGCATTGTGCGGATCGACCGCGACGAAACCGGCCGCCGCGTTGAACAGCCCTGCGAACACATGCCCGACCAGCGTACCCAGGAACAGCGAGGCAAAGAACAGCCCGCCGCGAAACCCGAAACCGAGCGACACGATCGATGCTGCGCACTTTGCCAGCAGCACCGTCGCGATGAAGGCAAGCGATATCCCCTGCGCCAGATCCATGTGCAGCGCGCCGTGTCCGCTCGACAGCACTTGTGGCGACAAGGCCGCGATCGGCATCAACAGCAGCCCGCCCAGCGCCGGACGAGCCCAGTCGGGCAGCGCCACGAGCCGGACTCCTGCCTCCACCAGAGCAACCGCGCGCATCAGCCCCACGCCCAACGCGGCACAGACGATCCCGAGGACAGCGTAAATCAGGTAATGATGCGTTTCGGTCGGCGCTCCGGCCACGGTTTCGATGACATAAGGCTGGATGCCGAATGCTTGCGAGACGAACACCGCCGTGATCGCCGCTGCCGCCACCGGCGCGATTGCGGAGGGGGTGTAGGCCCCGATGACGATCTCGAACGCGTAGAACGCACCCGCGAGCGGCGCGCCAAAGGCCGCGGCGATCGAGGCCCCCGCTCCGGCACCAACCAGATTGCGCAGATCGCCACGCCGCAGCCGGAGCGCGCCGCCCGCCACCGAGGCGAGCGCGCCGCCGATCTGCGCATACGCAGCCTCCAAACCAACCGACGCGCCGAAGCCGTTCGACAAGACCGTCTGCCCCGAAATGATCAGACTGTCGGCCATCGACATCCGGCCGCCATGCAGCGCGTTCGCCTCCACCGCGTCGATCATTCGCCGTCGCCGGGCGCGCGTGATCCAGGAAAACAGCGCCAGCATCGCCCCGCCCAGCGGCAGAGCCAGCAATGCGAAGGTCGATATTGCCGGAACCTCGCTCAGCCGGACGGTATGCGGCAAGGCGAACAGCCAATGCTGCAAGGTGCGCGCGACGCCGCCAAGCACAATGCTGCCCAACCCCGCCGCGCCGCCGACCAGAACGGCAAGCAGGATGAACGCGGCTTCGCTGGAGCGAAGGCGGCGGCGAGCCCATGCCCAGGGCAGAATAAGGCGGCGGTGTACGGGCAACAGAGGTCCGAAAATCGGTGCGACAGCACGCCCTTACGCCGGAGCGCCGCCGCGTGCCAGCGTAGCGCTACATCGTCCGGATCAGCACGTCGCGATGGGACAAGCGAAGGCGTCGAATATTCTCACAAGACGCGCCTCTCGCGGTTGCAAAGGCGCGGATGCGGAGCGTTTGCGTGGGGGTGCCAGGGTCTTATAGTTCGGTGGCGGCGCAGCAATTGCGATCACGCCGCCCTGGGGGAGAAAAGACGATGCTGCGCACCGTGACAGCCATTTTGATTGCGTTGGCGACGCCGGCGGCGGCACAGCATACGCGCATCCTTGGCGATAGCGCGCCAGCGTCGGCATCGATCGCGCAGCTTGAATGGCTGACGGGAAGCTGGGTCGGCACCGGGATGGGTGCGGAAATTGCCGAAACCTATTCCGCCGCGCTCGGCGGCCGAATCTCCGGTCATTTCGTGATGGCGGACGGCAAGGGCGGCGTCGCGTTCACAGAATTGGTCGATTATGTCCCGGTCGGCCAATCGCTCGCCTATCGCGTTCGCCATTTCAACGCGGACATGACCGGGTGGGAAGACAAGACGGGCAATGCCGTGCAGTTCATGCTCGTCGCGGTCGAGAAGGATCACTGGTTCTTCGACGGCATGACGCTGGAGCGGACCGGTCCCGACGCGCTGACGATGTGGGTGCGGATCACCAAAGAGGGTAAGGCCGAGGATGTTCCGTTCCGCTTCGTCCGAGCGCGATCGCACAAACGCTGAGCCGCCGCGCTACATCGTCCAGATCACCACATTCCCGACCAATACCGCCGCCATCACCAGCATCAGCACGCCCTTTTGCGTGTTCTGGCGCTTGGCGATCAACATGCCGCCGCCGATCAGGCAGGCGAATGCGGCGAGCATGGCGATGGCGGGGGCGAGGGATTCGAGGGTGGACATGATCTCCTCCTAACCGTTCGCCTCGAGCGAAGTCGAGAAGCCTCGCGCGTCAAAGGTTTCTCGACTTCGCTCGCAACGAACGCCTCAGGGATGGCCCGTTATCAATCCATCCCCGCCAGCACCTGCCCATATGCCGCCAGATCGACATTCCCGCCCGACAGCAGCACCAGCATTCCCGGCTCGGTCTTCACCTTGCCCGCGAGCAAGGCCGCCAGCGCGACCGCGCCGCCGGGCTCGACCACCAGCCACAAGCACTCCGCCGCCCAGCGTTGGGCCGCGCGAACCTCAGCCTCGCTGACCGCCACACCAGTCGCACCGCGGCGCGAGAGCACGTCGAAGGTCAGGTCGGATACCCGCTTGGTCTGCAGCGCATCGCACGCCGTGGGTGGGGGCGAATCACCGACCTCCTCGATCCAGCCAGCCTCGAGCGAGCGGCGCATGTCGTCCCAGCCCTCCGGCTCCACCACTGTGACGCTCGCATCGGGCAAGGCGAGCGCCAACCCCGCCGCGAGCCCCCCGCCGCCGCATGGAGTGACCACGCGAGTGGGACTGCCAAGCCCCAGCGCCGCCATCTGCGCCGCCGCTTCGATTCCGGCACTCCCCTGCCCTTCGATCACCCAAGGGTCGTCGAAGCTCGGCACCAGCACCGCGCCGCGCGCCTCGGCCAGGCCCGCCGCGATCTTCTCGCGGCTGCCGGTCGCGCGGTCATAGGTCACCACCTCCGCCCCCAGCGCGAGCGTGCCCTCGCGCTTTGCTCGGGGTGCGTCGTCGGGCATCACGATCAGCGCCGGCATCCCGAGACGCTTGGCCGCCCAGGCGATTCCCTGCGCATGATTGCCAGAAGAGAAAGCGACTACGCCGCGCCCACGCAATTCGGCTTCGATCGCGGTCAGCCGGTGCCACGCCCCGCGCAATTTGAACGCGCCCATCGGCTGCAGACACTCGGCTTTGAAAGCGACGCTAACCCCATGAATTTCAGCAACAAAAAGCGGTGTTGGCGGGACCACCGCGGCGACCTTTGCGGCGGCATCGCGGACCCCGGCGCGGGTGGGCTGTCTTAAAATCGTCACGTGCTGTCCCCCAGGGTCCAAAACCGCTTTACAATGGAAAAGCGTAACCGTATTGCGCCCGTCCGCTGCCCCATGGGACTTCCAACCGCAAGGCAGTGTTTCGTGAACTTGTCTACGGACATTGGAGGTCCCTTGAATTGCACAAGCATCATCGCGCGCTGGGGTTAGCGACCACCCCTTCGAATACCCCTTCGGTACTCGACATCGCTTCGCAGCGGCCGGTTCAGCCGGTCACGCTGGTTCGTCCGCACGCAGCATCGCGTGCGGCCCGGTTCTTCGCCGAGAAGTTCCCGGGTCGTTCGATGTATGCGGTGAAGGCGAACCCGTCGCCTGCCCTGTTGCAGGTGCTGTGGGATAGCGGAATCACGCATTACGATGTCGCCTCGATCGCCGAGGTGCGGCTGGTCGCGAGCACGCTGCCGGACGCGACGCTGTGCTTCATGCATCCGGTCAAGGCGCCCGAGGCGATTGCATCGGCCTATTTCGACTATGGCGTGCGGACGTTCTCGCTCGACAGCGTGGAAGAGCTGGAGAAGATCGTCCAGGCGACCAACCATGCCGAGGATCTGACGCTCTGCGTCCGCCTTCGCGTGTCGTCGGAGCATTCGAAGCTTTCGCTCGCGTCGAAGTTTGGTGCGGCCCCGGGCGAGACCAAGGAATTGCTGTTCCGTGCGCGTCAGGCGGCGGATGCGCTCGGCATCTGCTTCCATGTCGGCAGCCAGGCGATGACGCCCGAAGCCTATGCCAATGCGATGGAGCGCGTGCGCGCGGCCATCGTCGAGGCGGCGGTGACGGTCGACGTGATCGACGTTGGCGGTGGTTTCCCCTCGACCTATCCCGGCATGGAGCCGCCCCCGCTCGAGCGCTATTTCGAGACGATCCACCGTGCGTTCGAATCGCTGCCGGTCAGCTATTCGTCCGAATTGTGGTGCGAGCCTGGTCGTGCCTTGTGCGCCGAATATAGCTCGATCGTGGTGCGCGTCGAAAAGCGGCGCGGCGATGAGCTGTACATCAACGACGGTGCTTACGGCGCGTTGTTCGATGCGGCGCATCTCGGCTGGCGCTTCCCGGTCGAATTGCTGCGCGAGCCGGAGAGCCGGTCGAAGGACATGCCGTTCAGCTTTTACGGCCCGACCTGCGATGACATGGACCATATGGTGGGTCCGTTCTATCTGCCGGCGGACGTGCAGGCTGGCGACTATCTCGAGATCGGGATGCTCGGGGCCTATGGCTCGGCAATGCGGACCGCGTTCAATGGTTTCGGATCGGACGAGACGGTGATCGTAGCGGACGAGCCGATGGCATCGCTGTACCAGGGCGAGTTGCCAGAGGTCGCTTCGAACGTCGTCACGCTGTAACAGACATACGCAATGACTATCCGTTCCCCGGCGCGGGCCGGGGTGCAGGGTTATGCAGCGCTCCGCTTGCAACCCTGGACCCTGCCTTTCGCCGGGGAACGGCTGTGCTTTTGGAGACGCAAGAAATGAACGACATGTCCAACCGCAAGGCCGAGCTGCTCTCGACCACCGTCGAGCATATCGACATCACCAAGTTCGACGCGCGTCCGATCGTCGACGCGATGAAGAAGATGAGCTTCACCAGCCGCGACCTGGGCCGCGCGACCGACATCTACAACCAGATGCTCGCCGATCCCGATTGCTCGATCTTCCTCGTCATCGCCGGCTCGACCTCGGCGGGCGGCTGCATGGATCTCTATGCCGAGCTGCTGCGCAACAACATGATCGACGGCGTCGTCGCGACGGGCGCGTCGATCGTCGACATGGATTTCTTCGAAGGCCTTGGCCACAAGCATTATCAGGCGCTTGAAGTGCCGGATGACGACACGCTGCGCTCGCTGCTGATCGACCGCATCTACGACACGTATATCGATGAAGAGCAGCTCCAGGACTGCGACCATACGATCTACGCGATCGCCAACAGCCTCGAACCGCGCCCCTATTCGAGCCGCGAGTTCATCCGCGAGATGGGCAAGTATCTCGTCGAGCACGGCAAGAAGGAAAACAGCCTGGTCAAGCTCGCTTACGAGCATGACGTGCCGATCTTCTGCCCGGCGTTCGTCGATTCCTCGGCAGGCTTCGGTCTGGTCAAGCACCAGGTCGACGGCGCCAAGGAGGGCAAGCCGTACATGGTGCTCGACGCAATCGCCGATTTCCGCGAGCTGACCGACATCAAGATCAAGGCTGGCACCACCGGCCTGCTCATGATCGGTGGCGGCGTTCCGAAGAACTTCATCCAGGACACTGTCGTCTGCGCCGAAATCCTCGGCCATGACGACGTTCAGGTCCACAAATACGCGGTGCAGATCACCGTCGCCGATGTGCGCGACGGGGCTTGCTCGTCCTCGACGCTGCAGGAAGCGGCATCGTGGGGCAAGGTCAACACCGGCATCGAACAGATGGTGTTCGCCGAAGCCGGTTCGGTCATGCCGCTGCTCGCGTCGGACGCCTATCACCGCGGCCTCTGGAAGAACCGCGTGAAGCGCCGCTGGGGTGCCAGCTTCGACTGATCGGTTGCAATTGCGCGACCACTGACACACCAATCCCCCCGGAAGCCATTCCGGGGGGATTTTCATGCACAGCCCAATCATCGCGCCTGTCGTTGCACTCGTCGCCTGGAGCCTCGTCATGTGGCTGTGGATGTACGTCAAACGCATCCCGGCGATGGGAAAGGCGGGGTTCGATACGGCCAATCTGGTGGGCGGCAGTGGCGCCGATCTGCGCGCCCGGATCCCGGCAAAGGATCAGTGGCCGGCCGATAATTACAACCACCTGCATGAACAGCCGACGATCTTCTACGCGATCGCGCTCAGCCTCGCGCTGCTGGAACAGGGGTCAGGGGTAAATGCGGTCATCGCCTGGGCCTATGTGGCGCTCCGTATCGCGCACAGCCTGGTACAGGTGACCGTCAACCGCGTGATCGTCCGCTTCTCGCTCTTCACCTTATCTACTTTGTGTCTTGTCGCCCTCACGCTGCACGCCGCACTGACGATCCTGTAGGGCGCAAAAAGAAGGCGGCGCGGACTCTCGTCCGCGCCGCCGCTCTTGTAACAGACCGAAAGATCGACGTTATTTGACCGTCATAGCGTCGGCCATTTCGACGGCCTCCTCTATGTCGGCGGCACCACCCTTGTCGCCGTCGCTGGTCATGCCGGCGCCCGGCCCCGCGCCGAGATCGACACCGGTGCGCGGGTCGCTCGTCCGATCGGACAGGGTGCGGGCCGCAAGCTGTTGCGAGACCAATTGATCGTCGCCTTCGAGCATGACCGAAGCCGTCCCGTCGCCGCCATCGATCGGCATGGTCTCCTCCAGATCGTCGATCCGCTCCCACTGCTCGCCCGAATTCCACGGGCCATCCACATCCCCGTCGCCCTGCGAGGTGTTGACGTAGAGGTTCGCGTACTTCTCGATCGCGGGCAGCTTGCCGGTCGGGAAGTTGTTCTCGATCGCGTACAACGCCTTCTCGAACGATTTCTGGTGCGCCACTTCGCGCGTCATCAGGAAGCCAAGCGCGTCCTTGATGCCCGGATCGTCGGTGATCGCGATCAGTCGTTCATACACGATTTTCGCGCGCGCCTCGGCGGCGATGTTCGAGCGAAGGTCGGCAGTCGGCTCGCCGCGGCTATCGACATAGGCTGCGGTCCAGGGGACACCGGCCGAATCGCACAGTGCCGGGCCACCACCGAACAATAATGCCCCCTTGGCCGAACTGCCCGAGGCACCGATCATCTGATACAATTCGGCTTCGTTCTTGGCGGCCTCGGAAAGCTGTGCCTTCACCCCCTTGTTGAGCATCGCGACGATCGAGCCGATCACTTCGAGATGGCTCAGCTCCTCGGTGGCGATGTCGAGCAGCAAATCCTTACGACCCGCATCGTCTTCACCCAGACCTTGCGTGAAATAGCGCATAGCGGCCGCAAGTTCACCATCGGCTCCGCCGAATTGTTCGAGCATCATCGTCGCCAGATGCGGGTTCGGCTCCGATACGCGGACGGTATATTGCAGCCGCTTGTTGTGCATGAACATGTCAGGTCTCCGATGGGATTCGAAGTCCTCAACCCGGCGACGCTAAAGCACGTTCCCCTTAATTTGAAAGACTTGCGCTAGATCAGTATCTTTTTCGCATTCTTCCGAAACGACTTTGCCGATCAGCGGAACAGGCGTGCAGCAGAGCGCTCCAACATCACCAATTGCCACAGCGTGCGGCCATGCTCTGCCCGCCCCGCGCGGTGGTCGGCGGCGAGGCGGTCGATTGCCCGCGCGTCGAACCATTCGCCCAAGATGCGCGAGCGCCCAAGCGCCGCCGCTTCATCGGCCAGCGGCCCACGGAACCACGCGCTGATCGGCGTGACGAAGCCCATTTTGGGGCGGTAGAGAATGTCCTTGGGGAGATAGCGCTCCAGCGATTTCTTGAGCAGCCATTTGCCCTGCCCGCCGCGCAGGCGCATCCCGACCGGGAGCTTCGCGGCGAATTCAACCAGGCGATAATCAAGCAAAGGCTCGCGCGCCTCCAGGCTCACCGCCATGCTGGTGCGGTCGGCCTTGGTGAGGATGTCGCCGGGCAGCCAGTGCTGGAAATCGGCATATTGTGCGCGGTCGAGTGCGTCGCGTGCGGGGGCATCACGCATCGATCGGAGATAGCGATCCTCGGCGCGGTGCCCGCCAAGTGCACTGCGGGCGGCGTCGCTGAACAGGGCCGCGCGGAGCGCTGGCGTGGTGACGCCGACCGAACGGGCATACCCCTCCGCCCCGTCCTCGGCGAGTGCCAGCAGCGTGGTCTTGGCGCGCAGTGGGCGCGGGGCCCAATCGGCTTTGGGATACCAGCGCCCGAGCGTCCCGAACACATTTTGGCGGATCGACGCGGGCAGGAGGCCGCGAACGCGTTCCTCCGCAGCCTGAAACTTATAGCGGCGATAGCCGGCGAACGCCTCGTCCGCCCCGTCGCCCGACAGCGCGACCGTAACATCTTCGCGCGCCAGTTCGCATACGCGGTAGGTGGCGAGTGCCGATGCGTCGGCGAAGGGCTCGTCGAACGCGTGGACGAGCGTGTCGATCAGGCTGAAATCATCCGCCGCGACGATGCGTTCGCGGTGCTGCGTGGCGAAGCGGCGGGCGATCTCATCGGCATAGCGGCGTTCGTCGAGGCTGGCTTCGTCGAAGCCGATCGTACAGGTGCGCACCGCGCCGCGCGATGCCTCCGCCATCAACGCGACGACCGCCGAACTGTCGACGCCGCCCGACAGGAAGGCCCCAAGCGGCACGTCCGAGACCATGCGCGATGTCACTGCATCGCGCAGGAGCGCTAGCAGTTCCTCCTCCAGCGCCTTCGCCGAGCCAGTCGCGCGGCGGCTAAAATCCACGTCCCACCAGCGTGACGGCGCAGGCACGGCCTTGCCGCGTTCGATCAACAACGAATGACCGGCGGGGAGTTTCTTTACGCCCGCGACGAGGCAGGTGTCGTCGGGGACGTACCCGAACGCCAGATAATCCTCGACCGCGCTGATCTGCGGCGCGCGGCGGAGCAACGGGTGGGCGAGCAGGCCCTTCAGTTCCGACGCGAACGCCACCGCGCCGTCCGACAGTTCGGCATAATGCAGCGGCTTCACGCCCAGCCGGTCGCGCGCGAGGAACAGGCATTGCCGCCGCGCATCGTGCAGCGCGAAGGCGAACATGCCGTTCAACCGATCGAGCATCGCCGGACCCCAGGCGGCCCAGCCGTGCAGCAGCACTTCGGTATCGCCCGCCGTCACGAACACCGCGCCCAGCGCCTGCAATTCGGCGCGCAATGCCGCGAAATTATAGATCTCACCGTTATAGGTGACCGTCAGCGCACCGTCGGCACTCGCCATCGGCTGCGGCGATCCGGCGACGTCGATAATCGATAGGCGGCGATGGCCCAAGCCTACGCCCGGCGCGGTCCACACACCCGATCCATCCGGCCCGCGATGCGCCTGCGCGTCCGCCATCGCCTGAACCCGCGCGGGATCGACCGGCTTCGGGGTGGAGGGATAATAAAGACCGGCGATGCCGCACATCAGGCCCGCTTACCGATCCCGGTGCGATCCGTCATCCCCATGCTCATGGCATTCCGGCAGCGCGATCGGCGACCCGCTCGATCGGACCGAGGGCTGCGACGAAGCGCGTGATCGCCGCGCGCGTATCGTGGCCGGGCACCACCTCCGCCGAGACATGCACCGCCACCGCGCGCTGCGGTCCACCGAGCAGCTTGGCTTTCAGGGCCGCGAGCTTCACCACCGCCGGGCGGTGCGTCAGCACGTCGCCGGCGCGGTACCAGGTCACGACCTGACGCTCGACCGGGCCGGGCGCGGTGATCCGCATCGCCGATCCGCCGTCGAGATCAGGCAGGTCCGACACGCGGACCCAGCGATCATCCTCACGCAACGGCCCCACCCCGAACGCGACGAGCTCTTTCCCTTCACGCTGGCTGCCATAGACGGCGATCGCCAGATCGACCGATTCCCCGCGCGCATCGGTATAGCGCCCGAACAGGAAATGATCGGCATTTGGATAGTTGGGCGACCACGCCGCGCGGATGCTGGTTGCGGTGCGGTGCCAGCCGGGAACTTCCGGCAATGCGATCCGATCCGGCAATACCTGCGCGCGCCCGGCAATTGCCGACGACCAAGCCGGGAACGCCGCAGCCGTCGCCAGCACCAAGGCTGCTGCGATCAGCGCATCCAGACGGAACTTCGGCACCACCTGCAACCGCGCGGGATCGAACGTCGGCGCATCGGGCGCGCGATCGAACCAGCGCCACCCTATCGCGATCACCGCCGCCATCACCAATCCGAAGAACACCCAGCCATAAACGATATGGTCCATGCCCGTCGCTTGCTCGACCGAGGTGAGATGGGCGGCATAGATCGTCCCGAACGCCCGCAAGCCGTTGGCGAGGATCGGCACCACGATCGCGACAACCATAAAAATCGCGCGCCGCCGCCACGAGACGAAGCAGACGTTGGCGACGAGCACGCCATAGGCGATCATCGCGATCACGAACTTCGCGCCGGAACACGCCTCGGCCACCTCGAAATAACCGTTGGGAATAGTGATAAGCACGCCATCGACCTGCGCGGGTACGCCGAACAGATGGAGCAGCGGCATCGTCATCGCGACGGTCGCGGTCTGCAACGGCTCCTCCAGCCCCTCCCCGAACGGCACGAGGAACACCGCATAGCAAAGCGGAAACAGCAGCGCGCGGGCGACATTCGGCCCGAGCAGCGTCACCACCACCCCCTGCAGCATCAGCACCAGCCCCAGATGCCGCGCAAGCGCCACGCCGGCTGCATCGCCGAGCAACCAGCCAAACCCGCCGAGCGCGACCAACACCAAGCCCGGCGCCCAGGCGACCGGGATAAGCTGCGCGAGGCCTGCGCGGCGCTGCCACACCAGCCACGCAAGCACCGGCGGAATGAACAGGCAATGCCCGAACGTCGTGCTGGTCCACCAGATTTTCGTCAGCGCCGCGACATCGTGCCAGAACAGCGCGATCAGCAGTAGCGCCACGCCGCCCAGAATCGCGGCATGTCGCCGCCAAACCGACGGCGCGGCGGGATCGATCGCGAAGGCGGCAGCGGGCATTGGAATGGTCATCGCGTCATGCCACTGCACAGCGCTGCGGTGCCGCGACCGCAAGACCCATGATCGCAGCGAGCGGCGCGAGCCGCGCCTCCCAACTGTAGCGTGCCCGAACTTGCGCACGGGCATCGCGGCCCATCTGCGCGGCTCCGTCCAGATCGTCGAGGATCGCGACCACCTGCGCCGCGATGTCGTCACCCGTCCCGCCAACGCGGATCGTGTCGGCATGGTCGATGCCCTCGGCCGCGGGGACCGATGCGACGACCGGCCGCGCCATCGCCATCGCCTCGAGCACCTTGTTCTGCACCCCGCGCGCGAGCTTCAGCGGAGCGACCACGACCGACGCTGCCGCGAGCCAGCCGCGTACGTCGGCAACCTCGCCCGTCACGATCACGCCGGTTCGCTTGCCCAGGGCCTGAACCGCCTCGCTCGGCGCGCGGCCGACGATCGCGAAGCGCGCGTTCGGGTGCCGTTGCTGCACCTGCGGCAAGATCGTCTCCGCGAACCAGGTCACCGCCTCGATATTCGGGCGGTAATCCATCTGTCCGGTGAAGACGATCAGCGGACCAGCGCTATCGATTGGTGCGAACGCCGCCGCAGGATCGAAGAAATCGGTGTCGATACCGTTCTCGACTGCGTGAACGCGATCAGCACCGGTCTTGTCGCGGAACAGGCGCGCTTCGGCTTCGCTGACGAACAAGCTAGCATTGGCGGAGCCGGCGACCGCGCTTTCGTAGCGTTGCAGCAAGCGTGCCTCGCGGCCCATCATCCACGCCATCGGCCCGCGCGATTGCTTGGCATAGTCGGCAAATTTGGCCGAATCCATGTCGACGAAATCCATGATGATGCGCTGCCGTGGGTTGGCCGGCAGATATTGCGCCATTTGGCTGGAGAAGACGTAGATCGTGTCGATCGCGTTAGACGCCAACGTGTGCTCGACCGCCTCGCGCAGTGACACATCGTCGAACGCGGTCAGCGACACGGGTTTGCGCGACAGCAGCGCCTGCACCGCCGCCTTGGCCCGCGATTTCGCGCGCCAGATGATCGCGGGCGTGTCGGTCACCTCGGCCAAGCCATCCGCCGGCTGCAGATCACGCGCATCGTCGGCAAAGGCGATCAGATGCACGCGTTTACGCGCGGCAAGGAACTTCAGGATGTGAAAGCCGCGGATCTTGTCGCCGCGATCGGGCGGATAGGGCACCCGGTGGCCCAGAAACAGGATATCGCCCATCAGCCCAGGCCGCGCGAGATATGCGGCCCCACCCGATTGGCGACCCATAGCGGCAGCTTCTTCCACAACTCCACCTTGCGCACGTAGCGCGGATCAAGCGGATTGATCTCCCGCACCGCCTCGCCCGGTGCTGCGCGCTTGCCGTAGGAAAGCGGCACGCCCTCAAATCCCCAATTCTTCTTGAAGGAGGCGGGGCCGGTCCCGACCTTGGATCGGCCGAAATCGAAGCGGGTGCAGCCCTTCGCCCGCGCGTGCGCCATAAGCGCGAAATACATCCGGTCATTGGCGCGAAGGGCGCGGGCGGCGTGCGTGCCGCCGCCCCAATAGGGGTAGACCGTGCCGTTGAAATAGAGGCTCAACACACTGGCGACCGCGCGCCCCTCGTGCCGCACGGTGAGGATATCGGCGCATTCACCAAATTCCTGCAGCACCGCGCGGAACAGCGCCGCCGGGAACACGGGTGTGCCGAGGTTGTGCACCGATTCGGCGTAAACCGCGTAATGCGCGTTGAGGTCATCGCGCCCACGCCCGACCGTAACCGCCAGATCGGCGTCCAGCGCCTTGCGCACCTCGGCACGCTGCTTCCGCGGGATCGCGAGCAGTTCAGCCTCGTCGCTGTCGGCGAGCGGGCGGGTGAAGCCAAGATAGGTGTCGGTATCGACATGCCAGCCGTCGCCCGGTAGCGGCCCGCCGCGCAGCTCCAGCGTTGGGCAGTCCAAACCCTGCGCCAGCGCCCAGGCGGCATCGCCCAATGCGGCGATCGCCGCATCGCTGTCCGCCAAAATCCCGCCACCTACCGCAAAGCCGTTCGAGACAAGGGCCCGGCCGAACAGTGGCGAGCGCACCTCGGTCAGCGGCACGAACCCGGCGAGCACCCCGTCGGCGCGTTCGGCCAGCAGCGTGTGGCTGGTCTGGCCGCAGCCCTTCGCGACCCCGCGGCTCCACGCCGTCAAATGGAACGGCATCGCCTCGGGATGAGCCCGCACGAACGCATCGATCCGCGCGCATTCGCCCGGATCGCGCAGATCGGCGGCGCGCACCGCGACCAGCGCCGAGAGCGGCTGGATCGTCATGCCGCGAGAGCGACCGGCGCCGAAATCGGGTGGAGATCGCGCACGACCGCGTCCACGCGACCCCAATCGTGCCGCGCCAGCAGCCCGCGCAACTTGCCCGCCATCGCGCCCAAGCGGCTGTAATGCCGCAGTTTCGATTTGGCAGGAGCGTTGGCGACGCGGGGCTGGCCTGGGTCGATCTCCCACGGGTGGAAATAGAACATGGCGGGCTGCCCCTGCCCTGCCACTTGCCGCACCGCATAATCGGTGAGCGCTGCCGGAAACAGCCGGAAGAACCCACCCCCGGTTGCCATCCGCCGCGAACCCAGTTCGGCGACCGTTACCGGCACTTCGATCAGATCGGCATCCGCAAGCGGGCGAAAAGCGAAGCGCGGAGCCTCGGGCCAGCCGTAATGATCGTGGCGCAGCGGCGCGACGCTGGAGGAATAGGCATAGCCCTCCTCAGCGAGGACTTCATGGGCCCAGGGCGTGCGGGCATCGATCGAGAAGCTTGGCGCGCGATAGCCTGTGACGGCGACACCGCCGGCATCCTCCAGCGCTTTGCGAGCGCGGCCGATATCGGCGCGGAAACGCACGGCGTCGAGCGTGAAGACGCGGTCGTGATCCCAACCGTGGCTCGCCAGTTCATGGCCCTGCTCAACGATCCGGCGGATCATCGCCGGATAACGCTGCGCCACCCAGCCAAGTGTAAAGAAAGTCGCCTTGGTGCCGGTTTCGGCGAACAGCGCGAGCACCGCATCGGTATTGCGCTCGACCCGCGGCAGCAGCGAATCCCAATCGTCCTTCGCGATCACCTTCTCGAAGGCACCGACTTGAAACCAGTCCTCGACATCGACGGACATGCCGTGAAGGGGTTGGCCGTTCCGCATGGCGTCAGCCCTCTGCGGCTTGGGCGGCGGTATCCGGGGTCTGCTCGCCCTCGGCCCAATCGACCAATAGCGTGAGCACGCGGCGCAGCGCCACGTCCTGTTCGTCCACGCGCGCCTCTAGGGCTGCGATGCGTGTTGCCAGATCGTCCTGCACAGGTTCGGGCGCGACCACCGGCTCCGGCTCGGCCACCGGTTCCGGCTCGGTGACCGGCTCAGGCTCAGGGGCGGCGTCGACCGTAGCGACAGGCTCGGGCATCGGCGGTGGCGAGACCATGTCGACCGGCTCCGGGCGCGTGAGGCGGATCGGACGCGGTTCGGCTGGCGGCGGGATGTGCGCGATCGGCAGCGGGCGCGGCGCTTCGGCCTCGGGTTCCGGTTCGGGCTTGGGCTCGGGTTCCGGTTCCGGCAAAGGTTCAGCTTGCGGCTCAGGCTCTGGGGCGAACGTCTCGGCGACAGCCTCAGGCTCCGCGGCCACTTCCGGTTCGGGCCCCGGCGCAGGCTCGGCCACGAACGCAGGAACGGTGATCGGCCGCACGCCCGGCATGTCGCCCGCGATATCCGCGACCACCGTCGCCACCGCGCGGCCGTCGATCGTGTCGAGCTGCTCGATCGCGCCATAGAGCAACACGCGCCCGGCAAGCTGATTGAGCCGCCGTGGCACGCCGTCCGACCCGGCATAGAAGGCCGTGAAAGCATCGGGCGTAAAGTGCGGGCGCCCTTCCCAGCCGACAACGCCCAACCGGTGCCGCATATACGGCTCGACCTCTTCGCGCTCCATCGGGTCGAGGTGGTGCATCGCGATGACGCGTTGACGCAGCTGTTCGAGCCGGTCCGACCCGTGCAACCGCTCGCGGAATTCGGGCTGACCGAGCAGGAAGATCTGCAGCAACGCATGACCGCCGGTCTGGAAGTTCGACAGCATCCGCAGTTCTTCCAGGCTCGACACCGGCAGCGCCTGTGCCTCGTCCACGATCAGCAGCGTGCGCCGCCCGGTCCGCGCAGTGGCGTGCAGCCCGCGTTCGATCGCGACCAGCAACTGCGCCTTAGTAAGGCCATCGCTATCGACATCGAGGCCGCCCGCGACCATCCGCAACAGATCATCCGCCTCGATCTGAGTCGAGACGATCTTGATGACATGCAGCCGCGTTGCATCGAGCGTGTCCATCAGATGCCCGACGAGCGTGGTCTTGCCCGCACCGACATCGCCGGTGATGACGATGAAGCCCTCCCCCTGCGCCAGGCCATAGCCGAGATAGGCCATCGCCTTGCGGTGCGTGGCGGTATCGAACCAGAAGCGCGGATCGGGTGTCAGCGCGAACGGTCGGCCGCTCAATCCATAATGATCTTCGTACATTTCACCGTCCTCGCACGGGGTAATAACGCCCCAGGCGTTTCAGAATTGATACCGCACGCCGACCTGACCCTGCGCGGACAATTGATCGTCCGTGCCGCGCTGGCTGAACGAATAGATCCCCGCCGACGCCGTGGTCGAGATGCGCCCGAAGTTGTGGTAATATAGCCCCGTTGCGCCGGTGCTGAATACGCCCGCGGCATTGGCGATGCCGCTGTTGTAATAGTTCACGAACACGTTGCCGTTGACGCCCGAATTGTTGTCGATTGCCGCGCCGACAAAGGCCTGTCCGTAATAGCTTTCATCGGTCACGCCGTTGATGCTGAAGCCCGTGCCGACAGGCGCGGAGAAGCGCCGCTGGGCATAGCCGCCGCCGACCCCGAAGTTGAGCGCGCCGCGCTTGGCGGCGATCACCGCGTCGATGCCGCGCGCGCGGTATGCCGCGGTCGAGATCGACTGGAACACGCCGTTCAGGCATCCGCCAGCCGACCCGCCGCCGGGTGCTCCGGGATTGCCGAAGGTGCAGCCGCTGAACTGCTGACCGAAAGCGTCGCGCTGTTCGATGAAGCTGGTCGGCAGGTTGGCGATGCCGTTGCGCAATTGCCGACCGAAGGTATCGACACTGTCATACACGCCGACCTGGATTCCCAGCGCGCGCGACGCGGCATAGCTGAACGATCCGGTATAGGTCATCCCGCCATAGCGCCGTCCGGCACGCGCCTGCAGCGTGGTGCGGCTCGACGGACGCCAGATCACGCCGCCGTCGTAGATGATACCGTCGGTTTCATAAGCGATGCGCTGCGGCGATGCCGGGTTGGTGACGAAGCGGCCGCGCGCATCGGTGACCGGCACACCGTTCACATCGGTCAGCGGATCGCGCTGCGTGACCTTGATCTTTTCATACCCTGCCCCCGCCGTCAGCGCGAGCGTCGGCAGCACCGGCAGCACGAGATCGCCACGCGCGACCTTGCTTTCATATTTCTGGTCGAGCTGCCCCGCAGTGCCGTGCTCATAACCCGCCGACACGTTGACGCCGACGGGCAGGACCGTGCCTGCCTTCACGCCTGCGCTGACATTGACGACATGGCTTTGCGAGGTATCGAACGCATCGAGCTTCGGGCTGCCCGCCGGCACGCCGGTGACGCCGGGTGCCTCGACCTTGGTGAAGCCATAGCGATAGCTCGCCGCGACCCCGACTGGGCCGACATGGCTCGCAAAGTTGGGCCCGGCATAGGCCGAATAAACCTGGCTGATGTTATCGACACTCCCGGCGAGATTGCCCGGTGCCGCGCCACGAATGTCGGAGCGGACGCGCGTCGCGATTGCCCCGCCCTCCAGCGTCAGGCCCGGGGCGACGGTGACGCTCGCGCGCGCAAGGCCGCTATGCACGTCGTCATCGCCGACGCGCTTGCTGTACGAAAAGCGCCGTTCGTAGCGATAGCTGACCTGGACTTGCGCGCGCTGGGTCTCGACCGAGGCGCTGACCCCGGCGGCGACCGTGGAATAGGTCAGCACGTCGTTATTCTTGAGGTCGGCGGTCACCACCTGGCCGATCTCGATATAGGGCGAGATCGACTTGCGACGCTTCTGCTCCTGCGCGTGCGCGGGCGTGGCGACGAATAGGGCGATGAGCCCGGCACCAAGGACAGTCGATACAGATGCGATTGGGCGCGTCATACCGCGTCCTCCCCTTGCGTATAATAGCTGCCGAAGCGGCGACCGCCGGGCGCATGGGCCACGGCGTTGAGCACCAGCTGGACGTGTTCACACCCGTCGAGCAAAGCGACGGCTTCGCGCAGATCGCTCTCTCCAGTACGATCGGCCCGGACGACGAGCATCGCTTGCCCGGCATAGTTCGCCAGCACTGATGCGGGCGATGCAGCGAGCACAGGCGGCGAATCGAAGATCAGGATCCGGGTCGGATCGGCCGCGAGCAATTGCGCGATCAACGCGCCGGTCCGCGCGCTGGCGACCAGTTCGGTGTCCGACGTGGTCTTGGTCCCGCACGGCAGCAGGCTCAGTTGCGGCACGTCGGTGCGCACGACGCAGCGCTCGATATCGATCTTCGGATCGGCCAGCGCGTCGAGCAGCCCCGGCCCCTCGGGCAGGCCCAATCGCGCCATCACATCGGGCTTGGCGAAATCGGCGTCGATCAGCAGCACCTCGACATCGCGTTCCGCCGCCATCGAAATGGCGAGGTTGACCGCGCAATAGGTCTTGCCGTCATTGGGCTGGGCCGAGCAGACGAGAATGGTGCGCGACAGATCGGCATCGCTGCGCCGGATCGTGCGCGCGGTGGTGAGCAATTGCCGCTTCACCAGACGGAATTCCTCGGTCAGCGCGTCGATCGGCGCGCCCGGTACGATGATCCCGCGGGCCGACAGCAAGCCGCGGTCGATCGCCGTCACGCCGCCGCGCGGTGCGATCTTCACGGGTGCGGGAGCTGCCACCTTCGGCTGCGCAACCGGCGCCTGTACGACCGGCTGCTCGGCAACCGGCGCGTTGCGCGCACGCGCATGTTCGGCGAAGTCATAGACTTCCGCCGCGCGTTCGAGCAGCGACGCCTTCACCTTGCGCGGTGTCATATCGCTCATGCCGCCAATCCCCGTTGAAGCATCTCGACCCCGAGCAGGGCGACATAGGCCACACCCAAGGCGCCGGCCCCGCCCGCGTAATAGGTCAGCATCCGGCGGCGTGCGGCGCGTTCCGCCTTGGTCACCATCTCGCCGATCGAGCCGATCACCGGCATCCCGGTCGCCTTTTCCAGCCGCCCCGGCGTCGGGAAGGTGGTCTTCAACTGTCCGAGCGCGAACGCCACCGCCACACCCGCGCCGAGGGCGGCGATCAGCACGCCGGTCAGCAGCAACGGACGGTTGGGTGCGGCCGGCACTCGCGGTGCGGTCGGCGGATCGATCACGCTGAACTTGATCGAATCGGTCTGGGTCTGCGCCTGGCCGCGCAGCTTGATCGCCTCGCGATCGGCCAGCAGCTTGGCATAGCCGTCCTTCAGCACCTGATAGTCATTCTCGATCTGCGACTGTTCGGCGGCGACCTGCGGGTTGCCCGCCAGTTTCGCGGTGATCGTGTCGAGATCGCCCTGCAATTGCGCTTTGCGCGCCATCAGCGACGCGACTTGCGCCTGCTTGTCGCCCTGCAGCGAGCGGAGCGAGATATAGGCCGGGTTGGACGCCCCGCCACCCGCACCGCCGCCGACCAAAGGCTCACCGCGTGCCGCCGCCTGTGCCGCCGCCAATTGGCTGCGCAAGGCGACCACGTCGGGGTGGTTCTCGGTATAGCCGCGCGCGCGCGCATCGGCGAGCTGGCCCTGGATCGCATTCAACCGCGCCCGCGCTGGCCCGGCGCTGACGCTGCCCGCGGCACCCGCGATATTCGCCGGGGTCGCCGCCATCTGCCCATTGATCGCGGCCAGGGCCGATTGTGCAGCGGCAAGATCGCTATCGACCTGCGCCATCGCCGATCGCGCGGCGCTCATCCGGTCGGTGAGCGATCCGGTGCCGGGCAGACTGCCGAGATAGCGGTTCTGGAAATCGGTGCGCTTCGCATCCGCATCGGCGAGCTGCTTCTGCCGCTCCTCCAATTGCGCATCGAGGAATTTCAGGCTGGTGCTCGTCTCATCGCGATCGCCCGACAAATTCTGTTCGACGAACAGGTCGATCAGCTTCTGCACGACCTGGCGCGTGACCTTTGGGCTGGAGCCCGTCGCGACGATCGAGAACAGATTGTCCTGCTCTGAGGTGATCTTGATCGCCTTGGACAGGCCAGCAACGCGGTCCGCCACGTCGCGGTCGGTCTTGACCGTGTTGGCAAGGTCGGTGCCGCGCACGACCTTCTCCAGGCTCATCGCGGAGGTCAGCGTTTGGCGGATGGTGTCGACGTCGCGCTGCTGATCCGCCGCGCTGATGCCGACCGCGTTGGGCAGGATCGTGTTCATCTGCACGAACACGCGCGCCTTGGATTCATAACTGTTGGGGATCTGCGCGACCACCGCCCAGCCGATCAATGCGACGCCCCACGCGACCGCGAGCGCGATCCAGCGGCGCGTCCAGATCGTGTGCAGCGCGATGCGCAGCTCGTCGTAAAGACCGTTCATCCCCCGGGGCGCTCCTTAAAACATGCTTTCGGGGATGATGATCACGTCGCCCGGTTCGAGCCGGACGTTCGCGCGGCTGTCACCGTTCTTCAGGAGGGTCGACAGCTTGACGTTATATTCGACCTGCTTGCCGGTGTTGCGATCGTAGCGGACCAGCTTCGCACGGTTGCCCGCCGCGAATTCGCTCAAACCACCGACCGCGATCATCGCGTCGAGCAGCGTCATGTTGGCGCGGTACGGGATCGAAGCGGGCTTCGCCGTCGCGCCGATAATGCGCACCTGTTGGCTGAAAGTGCCCGAAAAATTCTCTACAATGACCGAGACGATCGGGTCCTTGATATATTCGCCCAACGCGATCTTCATGTCGTCGGCCAGCATCCGCGGCGTCTTGCCGACGGCGGGCATATCGCTGATTAGCGGCGTGGTGATGCGGCCGTCGGGGCGCACCTGCACCTTGGTCGACAGTTCGGGATTGCGCCACACGAAGATGCTGAGCTGATCGAGCGGGCCGATGATATACTCTTCGCCCGGCTGTTCCTGCCCCGCGACGAAGGTCGCCGGTGGCAGTTCAGGGCGGCTGCTGCTCACGCAGCTGGTCAGCGCCATCGCGGCGACGCCAGCGACCAGCACCCCACGGAAAGACTTGGAAAAACCCGCCATGCAAACCTCCTGCCGCGCGGTTCTGCCGGTACGTCACGTCTGACATACCAGGACAGGGTCGCGGTTATCGTGCCGCTATGCCGCGCGAGAGGTAAAGATAGCGTTAGGAATGGCGGACTTAGCCGCCGGGGGTGCCCACCAGCAGCTCCCGCGGGGCGGGATGGCCAAGGAATGCGGCTGGGCTTGCCGTGAGGCCATAGGCCCCCGCCATGAACACCGCGACGAGATCGCCGACCTGCGCCACGGGCAGCGTGACACGGTCCGCGAGGCGGTCGAGCGGGGTGCACAAGGGGCCGACGACGCTGACGGTTTCGGTCGCTGCATCGGGCGCTGCGGTGGCGACGGCGACGGGGTAATTCCGCTTCACCACCGTGCCGAGATTGCCGGTCGCGGCGAGCTGATGATTCATGCCGCCATCGGTGACGAGGAAGGTCTCACCGCGGCTCTCCTTGCGATCGACGACCCGCGTCAGATACACGCCGCTTTCCCCGACGAGCCAGCGGCCGAGTTCGATCGCGAAGCCGCCGGTCAGCGGCGACCGTTCGAGCGCAGCGCCGAGGGCCTGGCCGATCGGGGTCACATCGATCGCTCGTTCGCCCGGGAAATACGGAATACCGAAGCCGCCGCCGAGATTGGTCAGCGGCGGGATCGCGCCGACCTGATCCGCCAGCCGTTCGGCCAGTGCCAGCGCACCGGTCAGCGCGTCGATCAACGCGGTGCCATCAAGCGTCTGCGATCCGGCAAAGATATGGAGCCCCTGCCAATCGGCATCGCTCGCGAGGATCGAGTCGATCAGCGGTGCGGCGCGATCAGCATCGACGCCGAACGGCGTCGCGCGCCCGCCCATGCGCATCCCCGATCCGCGCAACTCGAAATCGGGATTGACTCGCACCGCCACGCGCGGGCGGATGCCAAGCCGATCGCCCAGCGCACAAGCGCGGTGCCACTCGCCATCGGATTCGAGGTTGATCGTCGCGCCCGCCTGGATCGCGGCGGTCAACTCGTCATCGCGCTTGCCCGGTCCTGCGAAGCTGATCGCGGCAGCAGGCTTGCGCTGGAGCGCTATGCCCAATTCTCCACCGGACGCCACGTCCAACCCATCGACCAATGGCGCGATCGCATCGAGCAAGGATGCGAACGGGTTGGCCTTGATCGCATAGTGCAGCTTCACGCGCTCCGGCATCGCCGAGCGGAACTGCGCGACGCGCGCCGCAATCACCCCGAAATCGTAAACGAACAGCGGCGTATCGCTCGCGACTTTCACCCAATGCTCTGCGGTTTGGCCCGCGATTTGGAGCGGCGCTTGCTGGAATTCAGCGGGAATGGTGCCCATTGGCTTCATGACGCCACCTCCGCCTTGAGCGCCGCGCGGTCAAGCTTGCCGTTGGCGTTACGGGGCAATTCCGCGCGCCACTCGTAGCGCGACGGCTGCTGAAAACTCGGCAGATCACGCCGCAGACGCGCGCGCAAATCCGCCTCGCGCGTGCCATCGCCGCGCGCCACCACCAGAATCGCCTGGCCGAGGCGCGCGTTGGGCACGCCGATCGCCACCGCCTCCGCCGTCTCCCCGCCAGCGACCACCGCTTCCTCGATCTCGGTCGGGCTGATGCGGTTGCCCGCGCTCTTGATCATCTCGTCATCGCGCCCGACGAAGCGGAACAGGCCGTCCGCATCCACCGTCACCGTATCGCCTGACCATACCGCCATGCCGCCGGACCCGGCCCAAGCGGGCGCTGGCCGAAAGCGGTGCGCTGTCCGCTCGGCATCGCGCCAATAACCCTGCGCGACGAGCGGCCCGGCGTGGACCAGTTCGCCCGGCTCTCCCACCGCCGCCTGGCTACCGTCGGCGCGAACCGCCATCACCTCGGCAAAGGGGATCGCCCGCCCGATCGACTCCGGATGCGCGGCGACCAGATCGGGAGCGAGATAAGTCGATCGGAACGCCTCTGTGAGGCCGTACATCGGATAGAGATCGGCCCGTGGAAACTGCCTTTGCAGTCCGGCGATGATTGGCACGGTCAACGCGCCACCTGAATTGGTCAGCCTTTTCAGCGTAGCTGCGACGGCTTCCGGCCATTCGCTCTCAAGCAATTGCACCCACAAGGGCGGCACGCCTGCCAGCGTCGTGGGCTGCAACCGCTCGACCGCCTTCACCACATCGCGCGGCGTCAGATAATCGAGCGGGGCATAGCTCGCCCCCGCCGCCCAGGTCGAAAAGAGCTGGTTCTGACCGTAATCGAAGCTCAGCGGCAGCACGCCGAGTACCCGATCGTCTGGGGTCAGCTTCAGATAATGCGCCACCGACACGGCACCGAGCCAGAGATTGGCATGGCTCAGCATCACGCCCTTGGGTCGCCCGGTAGAACCGGAAGTGTAGAGGATCGCAGCCAGCGTGTCGGGATCGGCGGCGGAGGGCGGCAGCGCATCGACGCTCTCAACCTCCGCCTCGTCGAACGCCGTACAACCGCTAGGCACATCGCCCGGCTCCAGCGACCCTAACCGACCGGCTTGAGTCATCAACGCCACGGCACCGCTATCGGCCAGGATATGCGCCACCTGCGCGCGCTTAAGCATCGGGTTGATCGGCACGTGCACCAGCCCCACACGCGGCGCGGCCATCGGTAGCACGCACGCGAGGCGCGTCTTCGGCAGCCAGCTGGCCACGCGCGCGCCCGGCGCAAACGCCTGCCCCGCCAGCCACGCCGCCACCTCGCCGGTCAGCCGCTCAAGCCCAGCGAAATCGAGCGTGCCGGCGCGATCCATTAGCGCAACCGCGCCCGCCGCTCCGCGCGATGGCAGCGCATCGATGGGATAAGGATGTGGGTCGAGCGCGATCATTCCGCCCTGATAGCCGCGTCACCCGGCCCATGAACAGGCACCACTTGGCATCGTGCGCCCCAGTCTCTATCGCAGCGCACCATAACAGAGCGAAACGGGGCTCGACTTGCTTCCTGAAGATTATCACCAGATCGAAACCACCGTCCGCGGCGTGCTGCGCGACGTGCTTGGCCTGAGCGAGGCGCGCGCCGCCGCTTTCCATTCCGAAACGCCACTGTTCGGCGCGCTGCCCGAACTCGATTCGATGGCGGTGGCGGGCCTGCTGACCGAGATCGAGGAGCGGCTCGGCATCCTGATCGAGGATGACGAGGTCGATGGCGAGATGCTCGAGACGTTCGGCTCGCTCGTCCGCTTCGCCGCCGCGAAGGCGCCCCGCTGAGGATCGACCATTACGACTGGAGCGGCGGCCGCGAGGCGATGCTCCGGTTTGGGCCAGCGACCGGCCCGGTCGTGGTCGTCGCCCTGCCGCTGTTCGAGGAAGCCAATCGCACGCGCGCCTTCGCGGTGACGATCTGCCGTGCGCTGGCGAAACGCGGCGTGGCGAGCGTGCTGCCGGATTTGCCGGGTCAGGGGGAGAGCATCGCTTCGCTGGGTGCGTTGTCGATTCTGGACCTGCAAACGGCATATGATGCGATGATCGCGGTGCCGGACCGCGAAGGACGACGAAGTTATGGCGTCGGTATCCGCAGCGGCACGTTATTGGATGCGCTCGGCCTTCTGTTCGGACGATGGCACCTCGCCCCACAGGATGGCTCAGACCTCCTGCGAGACTTGACGCGCGTAAAGCAAATGGAGCTTGGTCAGTCGCGAACGCTCGACGAGCATTGGTATATCGACGGAAGCTTGCCGGAAGAGGCGCCAGACCCTCCGGTACTGATCGCGGGCAATCTTATCTCGGTGTCTGCGCTGATCGAGCTGACCGTCAAGACGCCGTTCGATGAGGCCGGTATCCCGCGCCGTGTTATCCGCCTCGACACCGATCCCAAACCCGCCGACCGCCATGTCCCTGGCACCCCGCTCTGGCGTCGTGCCGAGCCGGACAACGACCCCGCCCTCGCCGCCATGCTCGCCGACGACATCGCAGACTGGATTGCGACATGCGAAGGGTGATGTGCTTCCCCTGCGCGGGCGACACGCTGGTTGGGACGCTGGACACCCCTGACACCGGGCCGCCCGGCAAGACCGGGCTTCTGATCGTCTCCGGCGGCAACGAAATCCGCATCGGCGCGCATCGCGGCATGGCGTTGCTGGCGCAGAACCTCGCGGCGCGCGGCATTCCGGTGTTTCGCTTCGACCGGCGCGGCGTGGGCGATTCGACCGGGACGAACGGCGGGTTCCTCTCCTCCGGGCCCGACATCGGCTGCGCGGCAGCGACGTTTAGTGCGGAGATGGGAATCGAGCGGCTGGTCGCGTTCGGCAATTGCGATGCGGCGACCGCGCTCGCGCTGTTCGGGCAGGCGGCAGGGATCGACCGCCTGATCCTCGCCAACCCGTGGGTGGTCGAACCGAGCGACGACCTGCCCCCCGCCGCCGCGATCCGCAGCCGCTATGCCGAAAAGCTGAAGGACCCGCGTGAGGTGTGGCGTCTGGTCAGCGGCGGGGTAAATATCGCCAAGCTGGCCAAGGGGTTGACGCGGGTTGCTGCGGCTCCGTCGGAACCGAACGAGCTTGCGCTGCGCCTGTCGGCCGCGCTGCAAAAGTGGCAGGACCGGGTGACGATCCTGCTCGCGGCGGGGGATTCGACCGCGATTGCCTACCGCGATGCGATGGCGCGGATCGGACTGAGCCTGCCGACCTTCACGCGCAACACCGCTTCGCACAGCTTTGCGCGCGAGGGCGATGCGGCGTGGCTGGAGGAGCGGATCGTCGCGGCGTTGGCGGAGCGCTGAACGCCCTTCCAGCGATTAAACCACCCCGGCGGACGCCGGGGTGGTGCATGAAGAGCAAGGCGAGAGCTCCCCTACTCCGCAGCCTCGGCCAGTTCAAAGTCCGCCTCGGCCAGGAACCGCTCGGCATCCAACGCAGCCATGCAGCCCGTTCCCGCCGCCGTCACCGCCTGACGGTAAACCTTGTCCATCACGTCGCCGCACGCGAACACGCCCGGCACGCTGGTGCGGGTCGATCCGGTCTCGACCCACAGATAATGATCCTCGTCGAGCTTGAGATGCCCGCGGAACAGCTCGGTCGCCGGGTGGTGCCCGATCGCGACGAAGCCGCCCTCGGTGTCGAGCCGCGACTTCTCGCCGGTCACCGTATCGACCAGATCGATCGCCACGAGGCCAGCATTGCCGCCGCCGTCGATGAAGCTCTCGACCTCCTTGTTCCACAACACTGTCACGCCCTTATGCGCGAACAACCGCTCCTGCAGGATCTTCTCCGCCCGCAGCGAATCGCGGCGGTGGATAAGCGTCACGTCGGGCGAATGGTTGGTGAGGTACAGCGCTTCCTCAACCGCGGTATTGCCGCCGCCGATGACGGCCACCTTCTTGCCGCGATAGAAGAACCCGTCGCACGTCGCGCAGGCGCTGACGCCCTTGCCCTTCAGCGCTTCCTCGCTGTCGAGGCCCAGCCACTTCGCCTGCGCGCCCGTCGCGATGATCAGCACGTCGCCTTCATAAATGTCGCCGCTGTCGCCGGTCAGGCGGAACGGACGCTGCGACAGATCGACCGCAACGATCGTATCGTACATCAGCGTAGTGCCGACATGCTCGGCCTGCTTCTGCATTTGCTCCATCAGCCACGGGCCTTGGATCACGTCGGCGAAGCCGGGATAGTTTTCGACATCGGTGGTCGTCATCAACTGGCCGCCGGGCTGGATGCCCTGCACCAGGATCGGCTTCATGCCGGCACGCGCGCCGTAGATGGCGGCGGACAGGCCGGCCGGGCCGGAACCGAGGATCAACATGCGAGTCGAATGGGTGGTCATGGAAGCTTTCTCGTCTCGTTCCCGCGCCAATTCGACGGCGGGAAACGAGCGGTTACATGGATGGCGGCGGAGCGGCGCGCAAGCCCCGCTCCGTCAGCTGGATTAGGCAGGCATACGGTGCAGTGCGCACAGCTTGTTGCCGGCCGGATCGCGCAGATAGGCGAGGTACAGCTTGCCCATCGCACCACCATCGCGAACGCCGGGCGCGTCTTCAATTGCGGTGCCGCCGGCGGCGACGCCGGCCGCGTGCCACGCATCGGCCTGTTCAGGCGAGGCGGCGGCAAAACCGATCGTACCGCCATTGGCATGGCACGCCTCGGCGCCGTCGATCGGCTTGGTGATGATCAGCAACCCGCCGCCGTGCATGTAGATGACACGGCCATAAGGGTCCAAACGACCTTCCTTGGCGCCCAGCGCACCGAGCGTAGCGTCATAGAAACGCTTCGACGCGTCGATATCATTGGCACCGAGCATGATATGGCTAAACACTGGCGTTCTCTCCGTGAAATGCGCCGCGCCGATGCGGCGGCGTCGGCGCGGAGCTACCGCATTTCTGCGCCGCGTCAAACCGATGATCGATGGAGGAAAACCGCGTTTCGGAGCGGTGGTAGCGAAGGAGGGACTTGAACCCCCGACCCCAGGATTATGATTCCCGTGCTCTAACCAACTGAGCTACTTCGCCATGCCCGTTTCAGGGGAGACCCCTGCGTGCGAGGCGCGGGCTATAGGAACGCGAATCGGAACGGTCAACCGCGATCTTGCGCGAACATGTGCCGCGACAGGGGTTCCCAGGGGCCGCCGCGATACCACCATGTCGCCAAGCCGACGATTCGTGCGGTTCGCGGCCGGAAATCGCGCTCCAGATCGGCTTGCAGCGCCTTGGCGACGGCAGGCTCGACCTTGTTCTGCACCGTGACATGCGGACGCCAGCCGGCCCGATCCTGCGGCGTCAGCAGCGGAGCGAAGGCATCAGCCAGCCGATCGCGAATATCCTCCAGCGCCAGCGATTCGATCCGGAAAGCGACACCGCGGCCAAGCGACATCAAACCGGCGATGCGCGCCGCCGGAGCCGCAACGCCTTTCGTTTCCGCGACCAGCCGCTGCTTCAACTCGCGCTCCAGACTGGGGGCGAGGTGATGAAACATCGTCAGATGGGCCTTCAACTGATTGCGCTCGGGCGGGAAATGCCGGACGCGCAGATCGTCGAAGAACGCCGTGTCGGCCGCTCCGAACAGCGCGGTCACGATAATCGGCGCGGCTTCCGTCAAATCTCGACCTGGCTGCCCAGTTCCACCACGCGGTTGGTGGGCAGGCGGAAGAACTCCATCGCGCTCTCCGCGTTACGCAGCATCCAGGCGAACAGCTTCTCGCGCCAGATCATCATGCCGGGATGCGATGATGCCAGCAGGGTCTGTCGCGACAGGAAGAAACTGGTGTCGATCATGCGGAAATCCGCGCCGCAACGATGCACGTTGGCGAGCGCCAGCGGCACGTCCGGCTCCTCGATAAAGCCGTACTTCAGGATCATGCGGTGGAAGCCTGATCCCAGGTCCTCAAGCGAGCAGCGATGCCCCTCTGCCACATACGGCACGTCGGCGATCTTGATCGTCAACAGGATGATCCGCTCGTGCAGAACCTTGTTGTGCTTGAGGTTGTGGAGCAGCGCGTGCGGCACCCCTTCGGGCGACGACGTCATGAACACCGCCGTCCCCGGCACGCGCGTCGCAGAGGTCGCGGCGGACTGGATGAAAACTTTGATCGGCATCGCCGATTCGCGCATCCGGTCGATCATCAGCTTCCGCCCCTTCGACCAGGTCGTCAGGAAGGTGAAGATGATGAAGCCGACCAGCAACGGGAACCAGCCGCCCGAGGGCACCTTTGTCAGGTTCGCGGCGAAATACGCACCGTCGACGATGAAGAACACGCTGAGCAGCGGCACCGAATAATAGATCGGCCAGTTCCACAACCGGAACAGCACGACCGTCAGCAGGCACGTGTCGATCAGCATCGCCCCTGTCACCGCGATCCCATACGCCGAGGTGAGGTTGGACGAGGTGCGGAAGAAGGCCACCAGCAGCAGCACCATCACCAGCAGCGCCCAATTGACCAGCGGGATATAGATCTGCCCGACGGTCGCCGCGCTGGTATGTTCGATCCGCAGCCGCGGCATGAAGCCCAGCTGGATCGCCTGCTGCGTTACCGAAAAAGCACCCGAGATCACCGCTTGCGAGGCGATGACGGCGGCGGCCGTCGCCAGGAAGACCAGGGGAAAGCGGAAATGCTCGCCCGCCAGCATATAGAACGGGCTTTCGAGCGCCGGCGCGCCCATGCGGGAAAGCAACGCCCCCTGTCCCATGTAATTCAGCATCAGCGCCGGCAGCACGAAACACAGCCACGACATGCCGATCGGCTTGCGACCGAAATGCCCCATGTCGGCGTAAAGTGCCTCCGCTCCCGTCACCGCCAGCACCACGGAGCCCAGAGCGAGGAAGGCGCGCACCGGATCGAGCAGGAAGAACTCGATCGCATAAGTCGGCGAAAGCGACCAGAGGATGTCCGGCGTCTTGACGATACTGAGCACGCCGAGCAGCGCGATCACCGAGAAATACAGCAGCATGACCGGCCCGAAAAACAGCCCGACCTTGGCGGTGCCGCTGCGCTGGATCGAGAACAGGCCGATGATGATCGCCATCGAAATCGGCATCACCAACCCGCCTAGCGCGGGCGAGGCGACTGCCAGACCCTCGACCGCCGAGAGCACCGACACCGCCGGGGTGATCATCGAGTCGCCGTAGAAGAGCGCCGTCGCGAACACGCCGAGCAGGATGATCCCGTTCGACCAGCGCTTGTTCTTGGTCTTGCCGTTGACCAGGGCAAGCAGCGCGAGACTGCCGCCCTCACCCTTATTGTCCGCGCGCATGATGATCGCGACGTATTTCAACGTCACCACGATCATCATCGACCAGAACATCAGGCTGATAACGCCCATGATGTGCGCCTGATCGAGCGCAAGCTTGTGATGCCCGGCAAAGGTTTCGCGAAAGGCGTAGATCGGGCTGGTGCCGATATCGCCGAACACGATGCCGATCGCGCCGAGCGCAAGCTTCAACAGGCCATCGCGGCCGTGCGGATGCGGATTGCCGTCGGCGGAGTCGTGGTCGGCTACGGACCCGGCCAAACCGGTGCCGACGCTTGGCTGAACATTGCTCACACGACGGCTATTCTTGCCGGAATTTCAAGGTCATGGATCATGGATGACGGCACATTTCGAGGCCCCGATGGTGCGGCGCAATAGCACGCGCCTATTCCCCTCGCAACGGCACTCATAGTTCACTGGCAAGGGTGCGGATCGTGAACTGGGTCACCAGCCGGTGGACTCCGGGCAAGGCCGACAGAACTTCGCGGTGGATGCGCTCGTAACTGTCGTCTTCGCGCACCAATACCTTCAGCAGATAGTCGGATTCGCCGCTCATCAGATGCGCTTCGCTGACTTGCGCGGTGTGCGCGAGCGCCTGTTCGAACTGCATCATCGTCGCCTGACGCTGATCCGTAAGCGTCACCGACACGAAAACCGTCGACGGATTGCCGCGTGCGGCGGGCGAAAGGCGGGCGCGATAGCCGAGAATCATGCCACGTTGTTCCAACGCCTTGACCCGTCGATGCGCCGCAGAAGGCGACAGGCCAACGCGTTCGCCGAGCGCCTCGCTGGTGAGATCCGACTCTCGCGCCAGCTGCGCGATGATGTTGCGGTCGATTTGGTCCATGCGAGATCGTCATGCGCAACGCCGCACGGTTATGCAATATCCTCGCGCAATGGGCGTGCGCCGCGGGATGTTTGCAAAAACCTCCCGCCGCATTTGGTGTAAAACGATCTCGATAAAAAAGGAGAGTTCCATGCGCGTCGGTGTCCCCAAGGAAATCAAGAATCACGAATATCGCGTCGGCCTGACCCCGCCGTCGGTGTCCGATCTGGTCGCGGCAGGCCATCAGGTCTTCGTCCAGACTGGCGCGGGCCTCGGCATCGATTTCGAGGACGCGGACTATGTCGCGGCCGGCGCGACGATCCTGCCCGACGCCCCTGCCGTGTTCGCGCAGTCCGACATGATCGTGAAGGTGAAGGAGCCGCAGCCGAGCGAGATCGCACTGCTGGAACCGCGCCATCTGCTTTTCACCTATCTCCACCTCGCCGCCGACAAGCCGCAGGCCGAGGGGCTGATGAAGTCGGGCGCGACCTGCATCGCGTACGAAACGGTGACTGCGAACGATCGCTCGCTCCCGCTGCTGAAGCCGATGTCGGAAGTAGCTGGGCGCATGTCGGTGCAAGTCGGCGCGCATTATCTGGAAAAGGAACAAGGCGGCCGCGGCATCCTGCTCGGCGGCGTGCCCGGTGTTGCGCCCGCCAAGGTCGCGATCCTCGGCGGCGGCGTATCGGGCGTCAACGCCGCGCAGATGGCGGTCGGGATGCGTGCTGACGTCACCATCTACGACATTTCGAACGCGCGCCTGGCCGAGCTCGACATGTTCTTTTCCAACCAGATCAAGACCGCCTACGCGTCGCAGGCGGCGATCGCGGCGGCAGTGAAGAGCGCACATCTGGTAATCGGCGCGGTGCTCGTTCCCGGCGCGGCAGCCCCTAAGCTGGTCACGCGCGAGATGGTCAAGACGATGAAGCGCGGCAGCGTGATGGTCGACATCGCGATCGATCAGGGCGGCTGCTTCGAAACCAGCCACGCCACCACACACCAGGATCCGGTGTTCGAGGTCGACGGCGTGATCCATTATTGCGTCGCCAACATGCCCGGCGCGGTCGCGCGCACCTCGGCCTTCGCGCTCAACAATGCGACCTTGCCCTTTGCGCTGAAGCTCGCCAATCTCGGCGCGGAGGGTGCGATGAAGGCCGATCCCCATCTCGCCAACGGGCTGAACGTCTACAAAGGCAAGATTGCGTACAAGGCGGTCGCGGACGATCTCGCCCTACCGTTCGAAGCCTGGGTCGGCTGAACCCGATGGTCGCGTCCCCCGCTTTACCCCATCGCCACCTCACCACGCTGACGCTCGACGTCGATTTCGCAGGCGTGGTAGCGGTCGGGGCGACGGCGGCGGGGCGTCGCGGCATCGCCCCCGTTCGCGGCGGGCGGTTCGAGGGCGAATGGCTCACAGGCTCCGTCGCGCCGGGGCACGACTGGTTCGTCTCACGCACCGACGGCGCCCTGGCGATCGACGTGCGCCTGACGCTCACCACCGATGACGGCGCGACGCTCTATCTCACCTATCAGGGCACGATGCGCGCCGCGTCCGAGGCGATGGCGCGATTCCGGAAAGGCGAACGCCTCGCGCCCGAGGACTATAAACTGCACGTCATCGCCCGCTTCGAATCCGGCGATCCGCGCTATGCGTGGCTCAACGATACGATCGTGGTCGGCATCGGTGAACAGACGCCCGCCGGGCCGATCTACCGCCTGTTCGAAATCGGCTAACTACGATGCTGCGCCGATTACTGTTCGGCGCGCTGCTCCTGCTTGGCCAGCCCGCATTTGCGCAGGCATCAGCCCCACCCGTTCCGACCCTCGAAACCCCAGCCGAATCGCGTGAACGCGACGCCGCCGAATATGCCCGGCAATTCGGCATATCGCAGGCCGAGGCCAGCGCCCGGCTGATTGCGCAGGAGGCCAGCGTCCCCATCACTGACGCCATCGCCGAAACCTATCGCGACCGCCTCGCCGGGATCGCGATCGAACATCGCCCGATATATCGGATCGTCATCTACCTGACCGGTAGCGAGCCCGTTCCCGACCAGACGCTTACCACCGATGCGGGCACCGTGCCGATCGTCTTCCGCACCGGTGCCAAGGTCACGCGCGATCGTGTCATCTGGGCGATGACCTATCACCAAGCCGCGATCCGCGCTGCCTTGCGCAGCCCGCCCGGCATAGGCCTCGATCCGCGCAGTGGCGAGCTGGTCGTGACGATCGGCGATCTCGACGCGGCCACAGGCACCGAAGGGCTAAAGGCTCGACTGGAGGCGATTGCAGGCGTGCCGGTGCAGATCCGCGTGCTCAACCAGCGCAACGTCAACCTCGCCGCCGCCCCTCCCGAAGGCGGCGCGCGAGTCGAAGGGACCAGCCCCGACGACGGGAAGCGCTATCTCTGCACCACCGGTTTCAACGTCACCGATGGCCTGCGCAGCGCCGTCACGACCGCCGCCCACTGCCTCGATCAGCTCAACTACCGCGATCCGCAAGGCGCGATCGTCCCGCTCGCTTTTGTCGGGCAATGGGGCTGGGGATACCACGACGTGCAGATCAACGCCGCCCCCGGCCCCCTGCCCCCAACCTTCTATGCCGACACCGCCAAGACCCGCCTGCGCGCCGTGACCGGACAGCGCAGCCGCACCAGCACCCGCGCGGGCGATTTCGTCTGTCACCGCGGCGAGCGCACCGGGTTTAGCTGCGCACTGGTGCAGCTGACCGACTTTGCCCCGGCGGGCGATCTGTGTGGCGGCCCCTGCCTGCCGACCTGGGTGACCGTCGCCGGCCCCACCTGCAAGGGCGGCGACAGCGGATCGCCGGTCTTCACCGGCACCACCGCGCTCGGCATCCTGAAAGGCGCGAGCTATCGCGGCGACGGATCGTGCGCTTTCTATTTCTACATGTCGCTCGATTATCTTCCGCAAGGCTGGTCGGTGCTTCGCAGCGATCCATCGCTTGCGCTAACGCCCAACCCCCTCTAAGCGCAGCCCTCGCGTCGGGGAGTGGCGCAGTCCGGTAGCGCGCCTGCTTTGGGAGCAGGATGTCGCAGGTTCGAATCCTGTCTCCCCGACCATTTATCGCCAAGCCCTTGGGATCGCGCGCCGGCTAGGCCCAGCTCAGGATGATGCGGCCGTTGGCGGGCACGCGGAAATCGATGCGGTCGGCGGTCGTGGTGACGGGACGCACCACGTCGCCGCCCACTGTCGTCAGCCGGGGCGTGGTCAGCTTGCGCCGTTTCAGCCGCACCAGGCTTAGACCCGCGCTACACGTCTCGCCACCGTCGAGCGTGATCGTGACGGCGCGGTCACCCGTCTGCTCGATCGCGCGCACGAAATGGTCGCAGTAGAGCCGGAAGGGCGCGCGATCGACCGCATGGAAGGCCCGCGTCGCGAAAATGAAGGCAGCGCCCGCGCCATAGATTTCCTGCCCGACCTGCCCGGCCAGCTGGCCGTCGGCGTACAGGTCCTCGAGCGGGAAGGAGAGCTTGCGATCGATATGCCCGTTGGTCGGGCGCTGCTTGGGCGAAAGGACTGCACGCGGCAGCACGTCAGGGTAGTAATACCAAGCGCGATCGAGCGCATATTTGCAATATTCCGCAACCAGCATCCGTGCCGCAGGATCGAGATCCGGGCCACTATCGTCGAGGTAGCGCTCGAACGCGGCGAACGAATCGAAACATTCGTAGATCGCCATATAGGGCGCGTCCTGCAGGCAGGTGACCCCCAGGAAGTTCTTGTAATGCACCGCCAGCTCGAGCTTGCTCTCCCAGATTTCGCAATTGTGGAAGAAGCTGCCGAGATAGACGTAGCTTTGTTCGAGATAGACGGCGCGATTTGTGATCCGCCACAAGCGCATACACGCCGCCGCCCCCCAGGCGGTGAGGTTCGCCTGATAATTCATATTGAAGCGCAGGCCCATCGCGGCATCGATCGCTGCGCACGCCTCATCCAGAAAGCGCTTGTCGTCGGTCAGCTCGAACGCCTGCAGCATGACCCAGGCGTAGATGCCGCCGACATCCGTCTGCCCGCGGCCATCCGCACCCGCGACATCGACGATCACGGAAAAATCGGTGATGTCGTACTGCACGGGCCATTTGTAATCGAAGTGACGGGCTGCCTTGATTCCGAAGTCGATCGACTTCAGGAGCAGGGCGCGGGCATCGGCGTCCCCGTCTAGCGCCAAAAGCCCGAGATTGAGCATCGGGTGATAGAGATACCAGCTGTCAACCGCGTCCGCCTGCTTGTCGTCACCGACATTGGGCAGATATCGCCGCAACGATTTGATCTTGGGATCGTAGAATTTCCCTAGGCCCGCCTTGAATTCCGCCTCCAGCGGATGCGGCGTACCGCTCCATTTGCCCCAATCGTGGATCGCCACGATCAGCGACATCTGCACCATGATATCGGGATACTCGGCTGCGGTGTAGGGGTGGATGTAGCGGTGGCCGTAATGCTCGATCGTCGCTTCGGGTGCCTGGTCGAGGTCACGCAGTGTCCACTCGGCGCGCTGCACCCAATCGCGATATTCGGTGTGCGGCTGGTGCAACAATTTATAGGCCTCCCCCAGCATCTGCAGAAACTGGCGTGCCGATTCGCGCTCGTGCGGCGGCGCCTCGTGACGGAACACCAGGATCGCGTCGGACAGCGTCACCTCGACCCCGGCCTCTAGCGCCCTGCCCTCCGGCGTGCCGGTCTGGTCCGGGGTTGGCAGCAAATGGCCGAGTTCGGGCCACGCCCCGCCGACGGCGTCCTCAGGCGTGGTCTGGGTGGCCCGACAATAGCCGTTCATCGCGGTAAGATTCTGAAAATACAGCACGTTGCCGAACGTCGGCGCGTCGATCCGGAAATAGAGCAAGCCCGAATTGAGCCCGCGCTGCGTCGCCTCGACCACACCGCGTGCACCGAGTGGATCGTCATTCGCATCGAGTGGGTAGAGGTCGCGCGGCATGAACGGCAGCAGCACGGGTGCCTTTGGCGTAAAATGAACGGTCATGCGCACATGTTCGAGCGCCACGCCGCCCACCGTGAATACCACGACATGCTCGCCCGAGATGCTGTCGAGCCGGAGCCGCGCGGCTTCACCCGGCTGCGCCTTGATCTTCGTGCACTCGAAAGGACCGGCGAGATACGCCGCGCGTAACGCCAGGCCGCCCTCCCCCACACGCCGGATCAACGCCCATAGCGAATCCGCTCCAGCACGCAACTCGATCTCCAGTTCGCCGGTCGCGAAGCGTGCAATCGCCGTGCCCGCCCCCGCGAGCATCTGGCGAAGCGCCAGGACATAAGGACTGACGCCCGACAGTTCGGGGGGTAGCGCCAATGCATCCATGGAACCCTCGGTTTATGGCCATTCCATCCGCAAACCTGCGGATCGGAAGGCGGGTTCCCGTGGAAAAACCGAGACTCACCTGGATCAGGAAGAATAGCGGAAATCTCTCGAAAGCGGCCAGGCGGCAATCCGGCCTCCGGAGGCGGCAATGCGCATCCCCCTCGTTCATTTCCACGCGCACAGAGCAGCAGCCCCCTCCCCGGCGAACGAGCGGCGGGTAAGGGGGCGATTCACATGTGCCTTCTCACCCCATCGTCGGAATGACGAAGGCGTTGGCGCCGTCGCCCACGCCGCCATCGGGCCAGCGCTGCGTCACGGTCTTGACCTTGGTCCAGAACTTCACGCCCTCGACGCCGTGCTGGTTGGTGTCGCCAAACGCAGAACGCTTCCACCCGCCGAAGGTGTGATAGGCGACCGGCACCGGAATCGGCACGTTGATGCCGACCATCCCGACATTCACCCGCGCCGCGAATTCGCGCGCGGCATGGCCGTTGCGGGTGAAGATCGCGACACCATTGCCGTACTGATGCTCGCTCGGCAGGCGCAGCGCATGTTCGAAATCATCGGCGCGGACGATCTGCAGGACAGGCCCGAAAATCTCTTCCTTGTACGATTCCATGTCCGGCGTGACATGGTCGAACAGCGATGGGCCGATGAAGAAGCCCTTCTCATGCCCCTGCAGTTCGAAACCGCGCCCGTCGACGACGAGTTCGGCCCCCTCATCGACGCCCTTCTGGATCCAGCCTTCGATCCGCGCCTTGTGTGCCGCGTTGACGACCGGGCCGTAATGCGCGCTATCGTCGGTCGAAACGCCGACACGCAGAGCGGCAATTGCGGGCAGCAGCTTTTCGCGCAGCGCAACCGCGGTCTTCTCCCCCACCGGCACCACGACCGGCAGCGCCATGCAGCGCTCGCCCGCCGATCCGAACGCCGCACCCGAGAGATCGGCGACGACCTGGTCGAGATCGGCATCGGGCATGACGATGCCGTGGTTCTTCGCCCCGCCCATCGCCTGCACGCGCTTGCCCGCCGCGACGCCGCGCTTGTAGACATAATGCGCGATGTCGGACGATCCGACGAAGCTCACTGCCGCGATGGCGGGATGGTCGAGGATCGCATCGACCATTTCCTTGTCGCCGTGCACCACCTGCAGGATACCCTCGGGCAGACCCGCCTCGCGGAACAGCTCGGCCAGGCGCACCGGCACCGACGGATCGCGCTCGGATGGCTTCAGGATGAAGGCGTTGCCGGTAGCGATCGCCACGCCCGACATCCACAGCGGGATCATCGCCGGGAAGTTGAACGGCGTGATGCCAGCCCCGATGCCGAGCGGCTGGCGCATCGAGTAGACGTCAATGCCGGGGCCAGCGCCGTGGGTGTATTCGCCCTTCATCACGTGCGGGATGCCCGCGCAGAATTCGATCACCTCCAGCCCGCGCTGGATGTCGCCCTTGGCATCGGCGATTACCTTGCCATGTTCGGACGACAGCAGATGCGCCAGCTCGTCGATATTGAGGTCCACCAGCCGCTTGAATTCCGCCATCACGCGCGCGCGGCGCTGCGGATTGGTCGCCGCCCAGGCCGGTTGCGCCTTGAGCGCCGCGGCAACCGCGGTATCGAGCGTCGCCTGCGTGCCGAGCGCGACGGTCGCCTGCACTTCGCCGGTATTGGGGTCGAACACGTCGCCGGTCCGCGCCGCGCCGCCGCCGGACAGACCGACGATGTGATGGTCGATGATACGCATTGCACTCTCCTGATTTTTGCCCGCTAAACCATGGGCGTCTGCGCGCCGCAACCCTCGGGCGCTGCGGTCACGCCAGCCTTTGCGGCACCGACTGTGCCTCGGCGACGATCGCCTCGGCGGTGCCGACCGCTTCCCATGGGAAAACGAACCAGCGCTTGTCCTGGGCCCGATCGATCGTCCGCGCGCAATATTCGACCCGCGCCTGCGACCGGACATTGTCGAGCAGAACGGCGAAGCGGATATTGGCAGCGTCGCAGCCATACTCGCGCAGCAGTCCGCGGATCGTCTCGATCGTCCCGCCGCTGTCGTTGATGTCGTCGACGAACAGCAGGCGCACCCCATCCGCGCTCTTCGCCGCCAGCTTTGCCAAGAGTTCGGTGCCGAACGCGGCGACCTTGGACGAATGATCGACCGACAGCGCGGTGATCCCCAGCGCGTGCGACACATAGACGCCCGGCACCAGCCCGCCCCGCCCGATCCCGACGATGAAGTCCGGCTGCCACGCCTCCGCCGCGATGCGACGGACCAGCGCGTGGACGTCGCTGAGGAAATCGGCGTCGGTAATGGGGTGAAGCTGCGGTTCGGCGGCGTCGGCCATGGGTGTGCTCCGTTCGCGTGATGCGCGCGCCCTAATCCCCCGCCTGCGCCGGGGCAACCGTCAGAAGCCGAAGGTGCTCAGTCCCGGATGGTCGTCGGGGCGCCGCCCGAGCGGCCAGTGGAACTTGCGCTCGGCCTCGGCAATCGGATGTTCGTTGATGCTGGCGATGCGGCGTTCCATCAGGCCGTCGGCGTCGAACTGCCAATTCTCATTGCCATAGGCGCGGAACCATACGCCGCTGTCGTCGTGGAATTCATAGGCGAAGCGCACCGCGACGCGGTTCCCCGCGTGGGTCCACAATTCTTTGATCAGGCGATAGTCGTGCTCGCGCGCCCATTTGCGCGTCAGCAGCGCGATGATCGCCTCGCGTCCCGTGACGAAATCCACGCGGTTCCGCCACACGCTGTCGGGCGTATAGGCAAGTGCGATCCGCGCCGGGTCGCGGCTGTTCCAGGCGTCCTCGGCCAGCCGCACCTTCTGCGCGGCGGTTTCGTCGGTGAAGGGCGGCAAGGGTGGGCGGCTCATGACATGGCTCCTTTGAGACGGGCATTTTCGGCTTCGAGTTCGGCGATCCGTGCGTTCAGGCGCGCCAAAGCGGCTTCCACGTCCGCCGCATCGATCTTCTGCGGGATGTGCTGCGGGCAATTGACGTCCCAGGCATCGATCTCGAACAGCACCGCCTGCTCGCCCCGCGCGCGATATCCCTCGGGCATAAGCTGCGCGAGGATCGCCGGGTCATCGCTGATCCGCGCGCGGCCCCACAGTTTGATGCGGCGCTTGTGCGCATAATCCATCAGGAACAGGAACGCCTTGTCGTTTTCGACGAGATTGCCGGTCGAGATATATTGACGGTTGCCCTCATAATCCGCCCACCCGAGCGTGCGCGGCCCGACGACGCGGATGAACCCCTTCGGTCCACCGCGGTGCTGTGCATAGGGTTGTCCCGCCGCATTGGCGGTGGCGAGATAGGCGGTATCGACCTGCGCGAGGAATGCGGTGAGCGTCGGGTCGATCTCAGTGCGGAAACCGCCCCGCGCCTCCATCTTGGCATAAGCGGCCCGCGATCCGTGCGCGCTTTGCAGGGCTTTGACGGTCGGGGTGAAAGCGATGTCGCTACTGGGTGTCATACGAAACCCCTTCTCGAGGGCGGAACGCCCCGGGAAGCATCGCCTCCCGGGGCGGCCGGGTCACTTGGCAGGAACGTAATCGAACTTGCCCGGCTGGACGATGAAGAACAGGCAGTCGGTCTTCGACAGGCAGCGCGTGACATGGTCCTCCTCGCCGCGCTGGAACCAATAGGAGCCGACCGGCAGTGCCTTGGGTGTCGCCCCGACCGGATCGTTGGCGCCGACGCCCTTCACCACCACCGCGTAATAATCATGGCTGTGGATGTGGACCGCGCTGACGAACCCGGCGGGCATCCGTATGAAGGTGCCGTGCCGCCCGGTCTGGAGGTTGCCGTAGGCCGGGCCGGCTTCCAATTCGCCCACGGCCGTCTTCACGCCGGATTTGAAGAACTTGATGTTTTTCGCCGGGGTGCTGACCGACGGTCCTTCGTGCGGCAGGTGGCCGGGCGTTTCCTGCGCCGTGGCCAGGGTCGCCAGGCCGATCGCGGCGGCGGCCACCGCGGCGCGGATGATGCTGGTGCGGGTCATGATGTGCTCCCTTCCTGCACAATTCAGGCGGCGGCGCGAGCGGCGACGACCGGGAAATCGATCTCGGTCTGCAGCGCTTCGTTGACGTAATTGGTGAAGGTGTTGAGCGCGACATGGAGGATGATCTCCAGGATCTGCGCGTCCGAATACCCCGCCAGTTTCACCGCCGAGAGATCGGCCTCGCCGACCTGGCCCCGCGCGCACACCAGCTTGGCCGCGAAGCGCACCGCCGCATCCGCCTTCGGGTCGTTCGACGCGCCCGAACGATTGGCGGTGATCTCCGCATCGTCGAGCTTGGCGTAGGTCTTGCCGAGATGCGTGTGCGCCGACAGGCAATAATTGCAGCCGTTCACTTCGGCGACGGCCAGCGCGATCCGCTCGCGCGTCGCAGCAGGCAGCGCACCTTTGCCGAGCGCGGCGCCAATGCCGAGATACCCTTCCAGCGTCGCCGGGCTGTTCGCGATCAGGCGGAACATGTTGGGCACGCTGCCGATCTGCTTGTGCACCGCGTCGAGCAGCGGCTGGGCTGCGGCCGGGGCGTCGGCGATGGTCGCCGGGGTTGGGATACGGGACATGGTTTTCTCCGATGTGGTGGCCGGGACTGGCCATAGCCCGGAGATAGCGCCTTCCATATCGCGCTAGTATTCGCTATTTTCGCAAATCATCCTTCCATTTTTCGAGAGGATCTATGGACCGTTTCGAGGCCATTCGCACCCTGCTCGCCGCGATCGACGGCGGCAGCCTCTCGGCCGCATCGCGCAGCTTGCGCATCCCCCTGCCGACCGTAAGCCGCCGCGTGTCCGATCTGGAGGCGCATCTCGGCACGCAGCTCGTGATCCGCACCAGCCGCCGGCTCGTGCTGACCGAGGCCGGATCGGCCTATACCGCCGCCATGCGCCAGGTGGTGGAGCAGGTCGCGGAGGCGGAACGCGCCGCGGCGGGCGAGTATCGCGCACCACGCGGCGAACTGACCGTGACCGCGCCAATCCGCTTCGGCGGCTTACACGTCGCGCCGATCGTGCATCATTTCCTGGCGACCTACCCCGACGTATCGGTGCGGCTCGTGCTGTCCGACGCGAACGTGGATCTCATCGAGAATCACGTCGATGTCGCGGTGCGGATCGGCACCCTGCCCGACAGTGCCCTGCTGGCGCAGCGTGTCGGCGCGGTACGCTGGGTGATCTGCGCCAGCCCCGCCTATCTGGCGCGGCGCGGCGAACCGACGACACCCGCCGCGCTTGCCGAACATGATTGCATCGCGTTCGAAGGGCTGCAGCGCTATCGCGACTGGCCTTTCGGGACCGGCACCGCCGCGCAGACGATCGCAATCCGCCCGCGCCTCTCGGTCAACACCGCCGAGGCGGTGGTCGCGGCGGCGGTGGCCGGGGTCGGCATCGCACGCGTCATGTCGTATCAGGCCTCAGCGGCCGTCGCCGATGGCGACCTCGTCCCGCTGTTGCAACGCCATGCGAGCGAACCGCGCCCGGTCCATCTGATCCATGCGCCGCAGCCGCTTATCCCGCTCAAACTGCGCGCTTTCCTCGATTTCGTTGCCCCGCGCCTCAAGGCCGAACTGGACGTGATCGAGCAGCGCTATCGCTGATTGCCTCCCTCGCGCACGCGGCACAGGCTTGCCATCCTCCGGCACGCACGGCTAACGCTGCGCACGGGGGCCTGTAGCTCAATTGGTTAGAGCTGTCCGCTCATAACGGATAGGTTGCGGGTTCAAGTCCTGCCGGGCCCACCATCCTCCAATGTTCAGCCCTCGCCGGTCCCGCCAATCTTGGCGATGACTGCGTACGTCCCATGTGGGCGATCCAACCGTCTTCCGATCACAATTCAGGACGCCCGGCGCTTCGAATTGGCATCGCCGCCCAGCCCGTCTGTGCTCGCGCCGTTGTAAGGAATGATCATTTACGGAAATTAAACCATCCCGTAAGCCTCGCGCTTCAGCTTATCCTTATGATGCGCATTGGTATTACGCTTGGCTATCGAAAAGAAAACCTGGTCTACGCCGACAATGTCCGAATACAAAGTTAGCGATCCGGGCTACGATCGAGTCGACTCGCTCTTCAAAAAGCATTATGTCAAAGTCATTCCGAAAAGTTTGATTCGCTAAATCTCCTTCCTTATTTTCCGTATATAACTCACTGATACTTATATTTACTCCTATTTGCGTTTTATTGTCTGCAAATGTGTTTGTACGCTCCCGTAATAATCAATACCCGTAATTTGTTAAACTTATTTTGAGGAAATTCATGCGTCTGTTTGGGGGTAGTTTAAGTAGAGAAGCTGCAGCATTGGCGTCTCTGACTTTAACATTAACTGCTCTATCGCCAAATCCGGTTGCAGCGCAGGAACTTAAGTTCGATTTCAACTCCCCTTCCTTCGGTGGGAACCCGTTCAACTCGACTAGCCTGCTTGCAATCGCCACGGCGCAACGGCCTGAAAAAAAGACGGTGGTGACCCCGCCGTTGACCGCGGCCCAAACCTTTGCCGCGCAGTTGCAGGCGCGACTGCTCTCCGCTTTTTCGTCCGGCCTCGTCACCGCGATCACGGGCTCTGCCTCCGGCACGTCCGGCAGCTATGATCTGGGCGGCCAGCGCGTCACATTCTCCAACGACGGCACGAATATTACCGTTACGATCGTCGATGACGCGACGGGCGAGACCACGGTGATTACCGTACCGGTCTACACCTTCGGCAAGACCGCGGCTGCAGCGGCGGCCGATCCGGCAGTCGTGCGGACATCCGTTTCGGCATCCAGCGCCTCGCTCGAGGCATCATTGGCCGGGACGGCTCCGATCAGTGGGACTGCCCTTGCCCCAGCCGGCCAGCTCGATGCGGCCCCGGTCGAGCGGGCGCAGCAGCCTATCGATGGCGTGCAGTAAGCCAGACGATGTTCGCAAATCAGACCTTCATCAAGCTGGGCGGCATGCTCGTCGCGGCGTTAGCAATGACCAGCTGCTCGGCGGCCAGGGACGCTTTTCGCCTGTCCGGCGCGCCGCCGTCTCTCGCGCAGAGCACGCCGTCGCAGCGCGAGCTTTTGACTGTGCCCGTGCCGGCCCAGCCGATCCCGATCGCGGTATATGATTTCACCGATCAGACCGGCCAGCTCAAGCCGTCAGACAGTATCCAGAGCCTGTCGCGCGCGGTGACGCAGGGCGGCGCGAGCATGTTGGTGCAATCGCTGCGCGACGCCGGCGCCGGTCGCTGGTTCACGGTGGTTGAACGCGAGCGGCTGGATAATCTGCTCAAGGAACGCCAGATCATTCGCGAAATGCGGAACCGGTATCTGGGGGAAAAGGAAACCCCGGCCGAGGTCCTGCCGTCGCTGCTGTTTGCCGGCATCGTGCTCGAAGGGGGTATCATCGGGTACGATACCAACCTGAAGACCGGTGGGATCGGCGCGCGTTTCCTCGCAATCGGCGGCTCCACGCAGTACCGCCAGAACAGCGTGACGATCTATTTGCGCGCCGTCAGCGTGAAAACCGGCGAAGTCCTCGCGAGCGTCGTGACGCACAAGAGTATCGTTTCGGTGTCCCTGAACGCCAGCACCTTCAAATTCGTCACGTTCGATGAGCTGCTGGAGGCCGAGGCCGGCGTCTCGGTCAACGAGCCGACGCAGATCGCCGTTCAATCCGCGATCGAAAAGGCCGTGTACGCCTTGATCATGGAAGGCGCGCAGGACGGCCCTCGTCACTTGTGGAGCTTCTCGAACGGCGCGGCGGGATCCGCAGCACTCGCCCGCTATGCGGCAGAGAAGGCGCGATCGGGCGCGCTCACACGCGTAAACATTTCGATGGCACAGCCAGAAGAAAATAAGAAATCAAGGAGGGCGAACGCGACACAGGGATATGATAAGTAGAGCAAAATAGCCGAGATATTATTCATAATATTGCTTATTTAGTTTGCAAAACACCTTTTTGCCAAAACCAATAATTTAGGATTTAATCTATGACCAAGTCATTTCTTCGCAGCGCATCTGTCATCGCATTGTCGGTGATGGCCGCCGGCTTCTCCGCATCGGCAGTTGCGGCCGCTCCGGGCAAGGCACCGGCGACCGCCGTAACGGTCAACACGCAGACCACGACCCAGACCGGCAACAGCAACGCGATCACGATCAGCCAGGTCGGGGCCACCAAGGAAGAAGCCAAGATCCTGCAGAACGGCAATTCCAACACTGCAACGGTCACGCAGAGCGGCCAGGGCGATCTCGCCTTCTCGCAAGTCGTCGGCAACAGCAACACCGTCACGCAGACGTTCGGCGCGCAGGCGGGCGGCACGCTCACCAACAACAACAGCCAAGTCTATCAGTGCGTTACCGCGGCATGCAATTCCGCCGCGACGGTGAAGCCGACCGGCAACGCCGCGACGACCACGCTGACCGGCACCAACCAGGCGAGCTATATCGTGCAGGCCGGCAACAACAACACCGCGACGACCACATTGTCGGGCGACGGCGGCGTCGGGGCTGCCGCAAATGCGCAGATCGAGCAGTACACCGACTACAACACCGCCGAGATCACGCAGACCGGCACCACGGCCGGCCTGGTCAAGGTCATCCAGGGCGTCACGACGGCGACTGCGACGCGCAACGTCGCGTACAGCGGTGCCTACACGGTGTCGACGGCTCCAGCCGCGCAGCTTGGAACGTCGCCGCTCGGCGCGAACAACAGTGCAACGGTGACGCAGGATGCGATGGCCACCGATGGCGTCGTGAACATCTACCAGGGCGCTGACTTCAACCTCGCGACCGCGATCCAGCAGGGCTCGGACCAGTTCGTCGAAATCCGCCAGGACGGCGCGACCGCTACGGACTCCTATGGCAACAACAACGCCAAGGTCACGCAGGAACTGAGCGGCACCGGCGCCGATGCCTTTGTCGTGCAGAACGGCCAGTCGAACAAGATCACGCTGACCCAGTCGGCGTTGAACGTGACGGCAGACCTCGCCCAGTACGGCAACCTGAACAAGCTGACGCTGACCCAGGGTACGGCTGGCGCCAGCGCGACGCTGACGCAAACCGGCAACTCGAACACGTTGACGATGAGCCAGTAAGTGTGGGCGGGCGGCGTGCCGTGCACGTCGCCCTGATCCAACGAAATGCGAAGGGCGGCGCCACCGGCGCCGCCCCGAGCACCGGGAAGGCCACGAAATGAAGTGCGGTTCTCACCTTGCAACGGTTGCTTTGGCCCTCGTGGCTGGTCTGCTCGGCCTGAAGCCGGCCGCGGCCACCGCGCAATCGGGGGCAAGCGCGACGTGCTCGGGTGACGCCAGCTCGGTCTGTGTTGCGCAGATCGGCGATGGCAACCAGGCAACGATCGCATTAAGCGGCGCAACTGCGGGCGGCGTGATCGCCGCTGCGGAAACCGGGAACCTCAGCGAGATCGGTTCGTCTAGGTCGACCAGACCAATCAGCATTCCCAGCCAGATTGCGGGATCGGTTTCGCAAAGCGGCAACAACAATCGGGTTTCGATCGCCGTGAACGGGGACAATAATGCGTTCGCCGTCGCACAGCGGGGGGATGCGAACGCTGCGACCCAATCGGTCGTCGGCTCGAACAACAGCCTGACGTTGCGCCAGGCCGATACAGGCGGCGATGCCAATAATGTTGCGGTCCAGGTTCAGTTCGGAAATGGCAATGCGTCGTTTCTGTCACAGACGGGATCGGGAAACACCGCGCACCTCGTCCAGTCTCCAACCGCCGAGGCGATGCTGCTCGGGTCGAACGCCCCGGGCGCGGGCATCAATTCGCTGCTAGGCAATTCCAAATCCACCAGCAATTCGAATACGATGGTGCTTGACCAGAGCGGTTCGAACAACCACGCGGATCTGGGCCAGCAAGGCAATGGCCACAGCATCGCGCTCCGCCAGAACGGTTTCGGGCAAATTCAGATTTTGCAGTCGGGCACGGGGCGCTCGATTTCGGTCGACCAGCCGGTCGGATCGACCGGCGTGCAAATTACGCAATTCTAATCGGTTTCACGAGGTTCGCGCACAGTGTTGTCTGCCCCTTCCGCTCCTTTCAGGCTCGCGCCCCTCGTCGCTGCGATGTTTTTGAGCGCATCCTGGATCGTGGAAAGCGCGGCCCAGGCCAATGACGCGGCAACCGTCGCGCAAATTTCCAGCGCGCCGACTGCCACCATCGTGCAAGCCAACCCCACTCCCCACCAAGCGCCGAGTGCGCGTTCGGCAAGTCCGCGCGGTCCCGCCGGATCACCGGCGCTGACCCAACAAATCGATCTGTGTCAGCCCGATACGCCCCGATCGCCGGCAACCCCAGAAACGGCCTGTTCGAAGACGCGGACGAGCGGTGACACCCTTTCGGATTCGTCCGCGACGGATTCGCTCGGCTCCGGTAACGATCAAGCGACCCGACCGGTCACGTCGCGCACGGTTGCTTCCGCGCCGAATGCCGACGTGATCGCCACTCGTTTGCGGACCGGTGACGTGCAGACGTCGGCGGTTGCGGATTCGGTCGGGGTGGGATTGCGTACTGCCAACCCGGCCCCGCCTGCTACACCGCTGTCGGTCGACCCGCGATGACCCTTCTTGCGCGGGTTGCGCCACATGTTTCGCCGGTCGAACCAGCAGGTGAACACTTCGATTATTTCGTCTTTGGCCTCAGGGTTCGGTCCGAAATCCGGCTGAACGCGCTGACCGAAACGGCAATCGCGGCGCCCGACGTCGAAATCAGGGTCGGATCGATTGCAGCCCATTCGGAACGCGAGCCGTTCGGACTTTATGTCGGTCCCGATGGCGCGGTTCTGAACATCGCGGATGTCGGGCGCTTTCTGATTGCGAACGGCAACGAGATCACTGTCGCCCCACATCCGAAGGCGCCCGCTCGAAATGTCGAGCTCTTTCTGCTCGGATCTGCCTTCGCCGCGGTCCTGCATCATCGACGTTTGCTGCCGCTTCATGCAAATGCGATCGAAATTGACGGTCGAGCGATTGCCTTCATGGGGCATTCCGGAGCCGGCAAATCCACTCTCGCGGCGTGGTTCGCCGATCGCGGTTTCCGCGTTTTGTCCGACGATGTCTGCGTGGTCGACTTCGATCCCGCCGGCGTCGCCTATGCGAGCGCCGGAATTCCGCGCTTGCGTCTGTGGAAGGATGCGTTGAACGTCAAAGGCATCAGTGAAGAAGGTTTGCTACGGTCGTTTGACGGGCAGGATAAATATGACCTCCCCATTCGTTTCAAAGCCGACCAAAAGCCAGTAAAGCTGGACTCGCTCTATGTTCTAGGACGGATAGACCAACCCACAACCGAGCCGGTTATTCAGCCAATTCATGGCACCGCCGCAATCGAGGCGATATCGACGAATACTTACCGTGGCGCCTACATTCCAATGATCGGCGATATCGGCACACATATCAAGAGTTGCATTTCGCTTGCAGATTCCGTCTCGATTCGGACGTTCAATCGCTGCTGGGATCACAGATCTTTCGATCACGACGCCAATCATTTACTCCAAATAGCTCGCTCGCAAATGGGTAAAATTTAGGAATTGGACACTACAATTACACGCTCATTTACAAGATAATCTATAAGTTCAGCGACATCTTTTTCACAGGTTACCCTATCGACCTGGAACTCCGCGCATAAATCGTCACAGAGTTGCTGTAGCGTGACGGGCGTCTTGGCGATCTCCCAGATTCTCTGAGCGACTGTATTGAACATATGAAACCTCGACGTTTCCATATTCAGTGCAATCAACTCATCGTTAAAATGGGTCTCCATCATATTATTTGAGCGCGAAATTAGCGCATCTTCTTGCATTTTTATATTCCTAGACGTGAAAAATATACTTTAGACTATATTTCTGCATTTAAAACATAACGTTAGCTATTGAATGATAGCCGCCAATCATCGGACTCGCAACCGCAGCCCTCGCAAAAAACACTTTTTTCTCTAGCATATTAGGTAGACAGGAAGCGGCCGATACGCCATACTCACATTTCGTTTGTTGGCGGAAATTCGGTTCGGATTTTCGCTGTTTTATTGGAGTATATTTATGACTCTTGAGACCATCATAGTATCCGACCAGGCCAAAACGCCATGGGTTAAGCCCGCCGTTCGTTCGGTATCGGCTGGCTCGGCCGAAGCCGGCGGCGTAACGAACCCGGATGGCGCGGGCACGCAGTCCTCATAAAGTTCGGGCGTTCGCGCGGAATCGGCTTCTGCGCGGCGGCCAGTAACGACCCGGACCGTGAGTGCGATTGCAGGCATATTTGCGGACAGGTTTGATGCGTCGCATCGACTCTGCGGTCAGATGCTTGTTTCCCAACGCATTTACGGTCCAGATCAGGAATCGGTCGGAAGTCTCGGAAACGCGACTTTCGGCCGGTGTCTTTTCCGCTTATTGCATGAAGATGCGTTTGATCGTCAGCCGGTAATCGGCTGCGACGGTACGGCCATGTTGGTCGCCGACGTTCGCCTCGACAACCGCGACGAACTGATCGCCCAAGCGGCGAAGGCAGCTCAGGCGCGGACGTGGAGCGATTCACGCTTGCTGATGCAGGCGTACGAGACGTGGGGCATAGGATTGCTCGATCACGTCGTCGGTGATTTCGCGTTTGCGATCTGGGATCGCCGAGTGAACCAGCTCTATTTGGCACGCGACCCGACAGGGCAGCGGCCTCTGCACTATCGAACGTCTTCAAACCGGCTCGATTTCGCCTCCATGCCGATCGGGCTGCTGGCAAACGCGTCGGACTGGTCGCCCGTCAGGGGGGCGAAAATTGGTGAGTTCGTACAGCAAGCGCCCGCATCCCGCACGACCAGCTACTTCGAAAACATCTTTAAAGTACCGCCCGGCCATTACGTCGCCTTCTCGGACGGCGTCTCGACAACACGGCAATATTGGAGGCCCCTGCCCAAACCACTTCGGCTGGCGCGCGACGAGGATTATGTCGACGCCTTTAACGAGCAGCTCGAGCGATCGGTAAAGGCGCGGCTGCGCGATGCTGGCCCTCTGGTCGGTAGCCAGCTGAGTTCGGGGCGGGATAGCAGCGCAGTGACCGCGATTGCCGCGCGCCTGCTCGCGCCGGCAGGGGCGCGGGTTTTGGCGGCGACTGGCGCGCCCAGGGTCGGCTTTGCCGGCACGGCACCGCACCGCAAGATCATGGATGAAAGCCGGATCGCTGCCAGGACCGCAGCCATGTACTCCAATATCGATCATCTGATCGTCAGAGCCGATCGCTCTTTTGACTTCAACGACTATGCAAATCTTTGGGGTTACTATCAGGAACCCCTTTTCAACGCGTGCAACTTTCCATGGCTCGCAGGCATCAACCGAAAGCTTGCTGAGGCTGGCGCCACCGTATGTTTGACCGGCGATTTGGGAAATCTGACGATCAGCGCGGGGGGCTACGCAACTTTACCCGATTTTCTGTGGCAAGGATCATGGCAAGCGTGGCTCCGCGAGTTCCGGACATTGACGGCCACGGGCAAGATGCGACGGCGCGGCGCGCTCGCGGCATCTGCAGGCGGATATCTGCCGCGCAGGCTGTGGACTTTGCTCGCAAAAGCGACCGGGCGCAGCGAAGACGCTCAGCGGCCGTTGGTGCGCGCAGCGTGGCAACCGATCGATCCCGATCGATTCACCTGGGCCCAGCCACCGCGAAACACCTATCGGGATCGGATCGAAAAGATCCTGAACACGAGCATCGCCGGCATCCGCAAAGGCAATCTCGCGCAATTCGGGATTGATGAGCGCGATCCCACTTCGGATCGTCGCCTGATCGAGTTCTGCCTGTCGCTGCCGGCGGATCAATTGGTGAAAAACGGCGTCGAACGCCCGCTCTTCTCCAGGGCAATGAAGGGGCTCATCGCTCCGGAGGTCATCGCAGGCGAGCAGCGGGGACTCCAGGCGGGCGATTGGTACGACAGCTACACTCGATCCGGCCTTCAGAACGCCGTTTCCGCCATCGCCGCGGACCCGCGCGTGGCGGCGATTATCGATGTCGAGGCGCTTGCGGCGCTGGTCGATGGCTGGCCAGAAACGCCCATCCGCTCGCCGGACGACGTCTCCGCCTTTCGGATACCTTTGATGCGGACGCTCTCGGCGGCGTATTTCATTCGTTCATCGGGTGTCGAACCGCCGCACCGGGCCTGATCAAGCACCAATACTGCAGCGCTCCTTGCGCGTGTCTTTACTGGCTCAACACGGTTACCGCGGCGCACGCCACAACTGTAGTGCCGCCAAATCGAACCAATTCGAGACTCTGGAGCTGTCGCCGTACCACTTATAGGCAATTGATTTTTCAACTTAAATAGCGAATGGTTCATCTGGCGTTAAGGAAATTCTGGAGTCTTCGGCGCACATTCCTCATCCCCGTGTTGCGTATGGCGGTTTAACGACAATGATCGAGAGTGGTAGCCACCGGCCTGGCGTGTGTGCGCGGGACTTCGGCCTTCCTGACCATACTGCGCTACGGTACGAACAGCCCGCGGCTGCGCTCCGGGAGTTTTTGCCGAGCTATGCCGTGCTCGATTCCGAGGAAGGATTTCCGCACTCCGACGAAAGCTGGATGCTGCCAAGTTGGGCGATGATCTGGATCATCCTGGCCGAGGCACCAATTTCGGTCAGCGTCGGCAATCGCCGCTATCCCAAGCTGTCGACCGCGATCCTGTACGGCGTCACCAGTCGGGCAATGCCGGTGATATCGAATGGCGGCGTCACCATCGCGATCGACATTAGCCCGCTCGGCTGGGCCCGGTTCTTCCGCGAGAGCGCGGAAACGCTGCGCGATCGCGTCACGCCGTTGGAGGAGGTGTTGCCAGCCGAACTCGTCGAGGAACTCGTCAATCGGCTATACTATTCGGATCGCTCGCTGGAGGTGAAGGGGATCCTCGACGACATCTTCACGAGCGCGCTGCCTCCCGAGCACCGCGATGAGCCGATGATTGCCGACGTCATGAAGATAGTGATGGCAAGCACAACGACCGATTTGGCGGCTTCCGCTGCGAAGATCGGCATTCAGCCACTCAAATTACGTCGACTGTCGCAACGATATTTTGGGTTTCCGCCAAAGATACTGCTGATGCGCGCGCGCTTTATTCGGGTCTTCTTGGAGATGATGATCAGTCCAGACGATGCGCACGAGGCGCTGCTTTCCAGCGTCTACTTTGATCGATCGCATTTCCTGCGCGACGCAAAGCGGTTTCTCGGCATGACGCCGCGGCAATTCATGGACATGAACATCGAGTATCTGACCGCAGCGTTGCGCGCGCGCAGGCTCGTGCTCGGCGTATCGACGCCCTCGCTCGACATGCCGCCACCGGCGGAGGAAGCTTCCGAAACATGCTAAATGCTAAATCAGCCGGCCGCCCGGGCTACATCCTTGCGCGGCGGTTATGATTTCCTCAAGCGACGCTGCGCGCACACCGCGCCGCGCGAGGTCGGTCAGCACTGCATCCCACCAGGCGTGAAAGCGCACCAGATCCGCGCCGTCGCGGACATAGGGTGTGAAACCCGGCGCGACCGAAGGCGAGTGGAACGCGAAGTTGAGCAGCCGCAGCCCCTCCCCCACCGCAACCGCAATCGCCTCCAGCGCGTCCTTCACCGGCATATCCTCCGGCGTCAGCGCAACGCGCGAGAGCAGCCCGGCGCGTGCAAAGGCTCCGCGCCCCTTCGGCACCGCGCCCAACATCCGATAGAGCGACGTTGCCCCCGCCCGCGCCGCGCCAGTATAGACCGTGGTCAGCGGCAGCTCGATCATCGGGCCAACCCGAAACGCCTGGTTGCCGACGCCCGCGAAATCCGGCCCGCCGTCGGCGGCATATTCGTAGCGCGCGCGCATCGAGCTATCGAGCCGATACCCCCGCGCCGCCAGCAGCCGCAGCGTGTTCGGCCCGATGCCATAGCGCCCCGCGCGATACGCGACCGGCCGCGCCCCGAACGCGGCTGTGATCGCATCGGTCAGCGCATCGATCTTCGCCGCTTCCAACGCTTCTGGCAGATTGCCGGCATAGCTGTTGGCCGGGGTCAGCGCTTCGTCGAACGGGGGATTGACCCACGGGTGCAATTGCGTGCCGACCGCCGATACCCCGTCGGCCAGCGTCGCGCGGAGAATGTCGATCGCCCGCGCGTCGGTCGCGATCGGATAGTCGACCATATAGGTCAGCGGCGCGCCGCGATCCGCAAAGCGGCGATGCGCATCGGGCAAGGCGGCGATGGCCGAGACGCCGTGGCTGTCGCGTGCAAGCGGCGCGCCCCAGTCAAACTCCTCTTCCGTATCGACGAACACCGTGAAGCGCGTGCCGAAATCGGCCGGCCAGTCGATCAGATCGCCGGGCGCGGGCGCGTCTGGGCGATACCCGCGAGGTGGATCGGCAACGCCCACGATCAGTTAGAAGAAGCCTGCTCCATCGCGGCAGAGAAGGCGGCGGGCAGGCGCAAAGTCAAGGCTTTGTCGCCAATCGTCAGGCTGCCGCGCAGTTCGGCGGCGAGATTGCGTGCCAGCCGCAACGCAAAGCCGGTACCGAGCAACGGCGCTCCGCCCTGCTCATCAGCGCGTTCCGCCTCGGCCTCGGCATCGATGGTCAGCAGCGCTTCCTCGGCATAAGCGGCGAGCGCGGCGGGCCGGTCGAACACCAGCGTGACGATGCCGTCGTCGCCGCTCGCCACCACGCCGATCCGCTCGCCCGCGCCGCCCGACGCGACCAGCGTCGCCAGCAACCGCGCGATCAACCGTTCGACCGCGCGATCATCCCCCAGGATCGCCAGCGCATCGTCACTGATCCAGCGCTGCAGCGATGCCCCGCGCAACGTTGCAAGCGGGGTCAGGTCGGCGATCACCCGGTCGAGCAACGGGCTGACCGGAACGTCGCCGGTCCGCAGGTCGAGCGCATGGGTCTCGATCCGCGCCGCCATGTCGATATCGTCGATCGCCGCGAGCAAGCCGCTCGTCTGCATCCGGATCGCGGCGGCGTGCGCGCGGTACGGCGCTGGGACCGGCCCCAGCATCTGCGATTCGATCATCTCGGCGAAACCGGCGATCGCGTTCGTCGGCGTGCGCAATTCGTGGACGAGCTGGCGCAGCGCGTCGGCCGCGGGGTTACGCGTCTCGCGCGTCGGCTCGGCGCTTTCGTCGGCGCGCGGGCGCCGCGCGGTGCCGCGATAGCCGGTGAAGCGTCCGCTCGCCCGGTCGAACACCGGCACGCCGGTGATGCGCCATTGCCCGGCGGCATCCGACTGCCCCTCGACCAGCAACCGCGCATTGGCAAAGCCCGCGCGGCGCCGAAACGCACCCGCCGCCACGCCATCGACCCGCGACCCGCCGGGGTCCGCCGCCAGATCGAGCGAAAGGCCGATCAACGGCGCGCGCGCCGCCCCTTCGACCCAGCGAACGATACCGTCGGAATCGGTTTCGAAGCGGAACGCCTCGGCCTGATACGGTTCGCGCGCAAAGAGTTCGGGCTGGAATTCGGGCGGCGTGGTCGGCGTCGGTGCCGCCTCGCGCTGCCGCTGATACGCGTCGATCCGCGCGACCAGCTCGGCGATCTGAAAGGTGCCGTCGGTGCGCGCGGACGTGACCTCGGCTGGCGGGGGCGGCGCAACCGGGCGTTCGGCCTGGCGCAGCGCCTCCGCCACCACCGGCAAGCCCGCCGCCACGGCAGCGATCGACAGGAAGGGCGATACGGGGGCGATTGTTTCCGGCACCACGATGTCCGGGGTTGGTTCAGCGGCTGGCGGGGCATCGGGGACCGACTCCGGCTCGGCCACGGCCTGCGCCGCGGTTTCCGGTGCGCTGACCGCCGCGATCGGTGCCTTGGGCGCACCCAGCACGAAATCGACGCTGCCGAAGGTTTCCAGCGCGCGACCGACTTCTGGCGACAGATCGCGCCGATGCCGCAAAATCGATCGTGCTGCCGGAGTCAGGCGCGGCAGCAAGGCGAGCCATGCGTTGGTCGAAAGCTGCGCCGATCGTAGCACCGGGGCGGCAATGCCGATTTCATCCTCGGCGAAGATGGCGACCAATTCGACCGGGGGCGTCGCAAAGGCGAGCGCCCGCGCGCTGGCGGCGCGGACCGGCGGCGGCACTTCCCCGCGGATCGCCCGCAGCCGCGCCATCGCTGCATCGCTCGCCGCGGCGCGACCGCGCCCGATCAGATCGACCAGCTGCCGCCATGCCGATTGCACACCGAACGGCGACGACATTTCTGCCGAAAGAACCGTTTCGAGGCTATCGTCGAAGCGCACGTGGCTTGTTCCCGGGTCCGGTCGCGAAAGCGCCGTAACGATTTCTTAACTGCCCCCGCGCCGACTTGTAACCCCAAGTTTTCGATGCGTCGCAATGTGGGACAATTGCGTTCGTCGGCAATTATCTTATGCTCAGCCCGTATGGGGCGATGCAAAACACGCACGCCTGGGGAGCGGACTGAAATGCCTTTCGATTCGATTGATCGTCGTATCCTGGAGTTGCTGCAGGATGATGGCCGTATGACCAACGTCGATCTCGCGGACCGCGTCGGGCTGACCGCGCCCCCATGCCTGCGCCGCGTACGCGCGCTGGAGGAAGCAGGCGCGATCCGCGGGTATCACGCGGAAATCGACGCCGCGACGCTCGGCTACCCGATCACCGTGTTCGCGATGGTCAGCCTGCGCAGCCAGGCCGAGCACGATCTCGCCGCGTTCGAAGCGCATGTCGCGACCATTCCGGAAGTCCGCGAATGCCACATGCTGAATGGCGAGATCGACTTCATCCTGAAGATCGTGGCGAGCGACCTGAAGAGTTTTCAGGAAATCCTCATGACGCATCTGACACCTGCGCCGAACGTGGCAAGCGTCAAGACCTCGCTCACGATCCGCACCGCCAAGGCGCTGCCCGGCATTCCGATCCGTACCAGTTGAAAACAAAAAGGGCGGCCCGAAAGCCGCCCTTTCTTTAAGCCGATCGCGCGATCAGGCTGCGGTCGGCGGCGTGGTCACGAACACCGTCCACAGGCGCGCGATCGCCTTGTTGGGGTCGGCGCTCACCTTCGCCAGCGCGGCCTTGGCACTTTCGCGGTCACCCGACAGCGCCAGCGCCATGCCGAGGTGCAGGTTGTTGCGGTCCGCATCGGGCGCGCCCTTGGTCTCGCACAGGCGGTACATCTCGATCGCCTTGGCATAGTTGCGCACGCCCATGTACGCATCGCCCGCCTGCTGCGCGAGATCGCCCTTCGGCGCGGCCTGCGCGTTCTTTTCCTTGACCGCCAGCGGCGCGCTGCCCGCGATGCCGGTCTTGGCGCGCGCCAGCAATTCGTTGCCGGTCACGTTGCCGGCCGGGATCGTGCCCGACGACAGGCCTTCCTCGACCACGGTCTTGGCTTCGTTGGGCAGACCGATCGTCAGCGCGGCATCAGCATAGTCGATATATTCGCGCTGGCCGGCCTGGCTCTTCGTCGCCCACAACAAGCGATAGAGATCGATCTTGTTCTTGCTGTACTTGACCGCGGCCGCACCCTGGAAGCCGAAGGTGTAGATCGCGCCGCGCCAGTTGGCGGGGGTGCCATATTCGGTCAGCCACGCCGCGGTCCAGGTGTCGGCGCCTTCCTGGTCACCGGCCTTGCCCAGCCGCGTGAAGGCATATTTGTACCATTCCTCCGGTGCCTTGCGACCGGCAGCCTTTTCGGCGGCAATCGCGGTGCCGATTTCGGCCACGCCACCCTTGATGTCGCCGGTCTCCACCTTCGCCTGCGCAATCTGCAGCGACAGGTTGGAATCGGTCGAGCCCATTTCACGCGCGCGCTGCAGGTAGGTCAGCGCTTCGGGATACTTCTTGAGGGAATAAGCGAGGCTGCCGCGCTCCAGGTTGCGACGTCCGATCTCTTCCTTTGGCGTCGCCGGGTTGGCGAGAATCGCATCGAGGATCGGGATCAGCAGCGGAATGCGCTGCGCATCGGGCTGACCCTTGGTCTGCGCATTGACCAGCGACAGGCGCAGGCCCGATGCCAGATACTTTTCGTAATCGCTCTTGGCGACGGTATCGAGCGTGTTGAGCGCGGTTTCCGCACCCGCCAGATCCTTCGGCGTCGCGGCCAGCGCGGTCTGCGTGGCGACCGCGGCGGCGCGCGCTTCCTTCGAGATCGTGGGGGCGGCGGGCGCCTCTTCCTTCTTCTTGGCAATCGCGGGCGCGACCAGCACGGCCCCGTTGAGCCCGACGACCAAAGCGGCAGACAGAGCGATTTTGGAAACCATCTTCATTGCGAACTCTCCTCATTCGGCGCGGCGCGCGCGGCGGATTGCTGGCGCCGCTCTAACGTCGCGGCTTGGACCGTCAAGCAACCGCGTTGCCCATCGCGACGTGAACGCCGCTTGAACCCATCGGCTCCCGCCCCCTCTGCGCGCAAGGCCCGACCGGGCCACGGCAAAGCTTTGACGCAGACGCGCAAGCCTTTGACGCAAGCGCGCGAGCCGCCTAACCGCCTAAGCAATGATCGCCTTGCTCTCCCCCGCCAAGACGCTCGACTATGAGCGCCCCCTTCCCTCCGTCACCGCAACCGCGCCGCGCTTCGCCGATACCGCTGAATCGCTCGCACGATCGGCCGCGAACCTGACGCAGAAGCGCCTGGCCGCACTCATGCACATTTCGCCAGCGCTGGCGAAGCTCAACGCCGATCGCTTCGCCGGTTTCGCCGATGCACCCGCCCGACCCGCGTTGTTCGCGTTTGCCGGAGACGTCTACACCGGGTTCGAAGCGCATTCGCTCGACGAACCAGCGATCGCGTTTGCGCAGGATCATGTGCGGATGCTCTCGGGCCTGTACGGCCTGCTTCGGCCGCTCGATGCGATGAAGCCTTACCGTCTGGAAATGGGCACGCGCTGGGCGCCGCGCCGCAAGAGCCTGTATGAATTCTGGGGCGATCGCATCGCGGCGGCGGTCCGTGAGGATGTCGCGAACGAGGGATCGGGCGTCGTCCTCAACCTCGCCAGCCAGGAATATTTCGCCGCGGTGCTCGGCAAGCTCCACGGTGTCCGCGTGGTCGAGGTCGATTTCCGCGAACCCGGCCCCGATGGCCCGCGCTTCGTCAGCTTCCACGCGAAGAAGGCGCGCGGCATGATGGCGCGCTGGCTGTGCGAACATCGCATTACAGAAATCGAGGACATGAAGGGCTTCGACAGCGACGGCTATCGCTTCGACAAGGCCGAAAGCGAGACGGATCGCTGGCGGTTCACCCGCGCATGACCGGCTCGGCAGTCATCATCGGCGCATCCGGCGGGATCGGTGCCGCGTTCGTCACCGCGCTGGAGGAAGAAGGCGCATATGATGTCGTCCACGGCTTCGCGCGGAGCTGGAGCGGCACGCGCCATATCGATCTCACCGACGAAGCCAGCATCGCTGCGGCCGCCGCGCATGTCGCCAAAGGCCCCGCCCCGACGCTGGTGATCGTCGCCACCGGCCTGCTCCACGAAGCCGAGCGCGGCCCGGAAAAGGCGATGCGCGAACTGAATCCCGCTTGGCTTGCGCGCAATTTCGCGATCAACGCGGTCGGCCCAGCGCTGGTCGCCAAGTATTTCCTGCCGCTCACAGCCAAGGGCAAGCAGGCGGTTTTCGCCGCGCTGTCGGCGCGAGTCGGCAGCATTTCGGACAACAAGCTCGGCGGCTGGTACGGCTACCGCGCGTCCAAGGCCGCGCTCAATCAGCTCGTCCGCACGCTGGCGATTGAGGAAAAGCGCCGCAACGACCGCAGCATCGTCGTCGCACTCCACCCCGGCACGGTCGACACGGCACTCTCCAAGCCGTTCCAGGGCAATGTCCAACCCGGCCGCCTGTTCGACACAGAGCGCGCCGCGCTGCAACTGCTCGACGTGATCGAAGGGTTGAAAGTTCCCGACAGCGGCAAGCTGTTTGATTTCGAGGGCAAGGAAATCCCGTTCTAACGGACTTGGCGCACGACATTCCTCCCCGGGACGTCCCCAACATGACGGATTTGTCATGTCGCCGCCATGGATAGGACAGCAAAACGGTCGCATCCTCTCCAGCGTCGGGAACCTTCCCGAACACCGTTCTTGAGAGGATTGCCATGACCCGGTTCCCGATCGCACTCGCCGCCGCCGCCTTGCTCTGCGGTACCGCCGCCAGCGCACAAATGAAGCCCGCCGCCAAGCCGACGCCCGCGAAGACCGTCGCCGCGAAACCCGCGGCCGCTGCAGCCAAGCCCGCCCCCGCGATGGCCGCGAAGCCAGCTCTGGCCGCAAAACCCGCACCCCGCGCCAAGGCCGCCGCCGCCCCCGCAGGCCGGATGGTCTCGGCCAAGCTCTCCAACGGCAAGACCGTGACCTACAATTGCTCGCTCGCGGGCAACAAGACCAAGAAGGCCTGCCAATAACCACAAAAACGCGCACCCCCGCGCACCGCGCACGCGCGCGGGGGTGGCAATCGCGTGTCGGGTCGGCTAGGGTTGTCGCATCCCCGTAACAAAGCCGAAGGCACTGCAACTTGACCGACGAGACCGTGCTCGCCGACCCTTCCGATATTGCTCCGATCTCGATCGTCGATGAGATGAAGTCGAGCTATCTCGACTATGCGATGAGCGTCATCGTCGCGCGCGCGCTGCCCGATGTCCGCGACGGCCTGAAGCCGGTTCACCGCCGCATCCTGTGGTCGGCCTCGGAAAGCGGCTTCGTCTATAACCGGCCCTATCGCAAATGCGCCCGCATCGTCGGTGACACGATGGGTAAATACCATCCGCACGGCGACAGCTCGATCTACGAAGCCCTGGTCCGCATGAGCCAGGACTGGTCGATGCGCGTGCCGCTGATCGACGGCCAGGGCAATTTCGGGTCGATGGACCCCGATAAAGCCGCCGCGATGCGCTATACCGAGGCGCGTCTGGCGAAGGTCGCGGGCGCGCTGCTCGAGGACATCGACAAGGACACGGTCGATTTCATCCCGAACTATGACGGGTCGGAGCGCGAACCGGCGGTCCTCCCCGCGCGCTTCCCCAACCTGTTAGTCAATGGCGCAGGCGGCATCGCGGTCGGCATGGCGACCAACATCCCGCCGCACAATCTCGGCGAAGTGATCGACGCGACGCTCGCGATCATCGATTCGCGCACCCGCGCGCGCGAGGTACCGAGCGACGACGAACTGCTCGAGATCGTCCCCGGACCCGATTTCCCCACCGGTGCGATCATTCTCGGCAAGGCCGGCGCACGCTCGGCCTATCAGACCGGACGTGGCTCGATCATCGTGCGCTCACGCTATGTGGTCGAGGAAGGACGCGGCGACCGTCGCTCGATCGTACTCACCGAAATACCGTTCCAGACCGGCAAGAACGGCCTGGTCGAAAAGATCGCCGAAGCCGCCAAGGACAAGCGCATCGAAGGCGTCAGCGACATTCGCGACGAGTTGAATCGCGAAGGCGTCCGCATCGTCATCGACCTGAAGCGCGATGCGACACCGGACGTGGTGCTCAACCAGCTCTGGCGGCACACTCCGGCGCAATCGTCCTTCCCGGCGAACATGCTGGCAATTCGCGGCGGTCGCCCCGAACTGCTCAACCTGCGCGATATCCTGACCGCCTTCGTCGGTTTCCGCGAAGAGGTCATCACCCGCCGTTCGAAGTTCGAACTCGCCAAGGCGCGCGAGCGGGCGCATCTCTTGCTCGGCCTCGTCATCGCCGTCACCAATCTCGACGAGGTCGTCCGCATCATCCGCGGCTCGTCCAGCCCGGCGGCGGCCCGTGAGGCGCTGCTCTCGCGCGATTGGCCGGTCGCGGAAATCGCGCCCTACATCAAGCTGGTCGAGGCGGTCGAAGCCGAGGTCACCGGCGACACCTATCGCCTGTCCGAACTGCAGGTCCGCGCGATCCTCGATCTGCGCCTGCACCGCCTCACTGCGCTCGGCCGCGACGAAATCGGCAACGAGCTGCAGGGCCTCGCCGACTCGATCGCCGAACTGCTCGCGATCCTGGCCGACCGCGCCAAGCTCTACGCCGTCATGCGCGAAGAGCTGGTCGCGGTACGCGCCGAATTCGCGACCCCGCGCAAGACCGACATCGCGGCCGCGGTCGACGGGATCGACGATGAAGACCTGATCGAGCGCGAGGACATGGTCGTCACCGTGACGATGCAGGGCTATATCAAGCGCACCACGCTCGACACCTTCCGCGCCCAGGCGCGCGGCGGCAAGGGTCGCGCAGGCATGGCGACCAAGGATGAGGACGCCGTCACCAACCTGTTCGTGACGTCGACCCACACCCCGGTCCTGTTCTTCTCGACGCTCGGCAAGGTCTACCGGATGAAGGTCTGGAAGCTGCCCGAGGGTGGTGCCGCCACGCGCGGGCGTCCGATGATCAATTTGCTCCCGCTGGCCGAGGGCGAGACGATCTCGACCGTGCTCGCTCTGCCCGAGGACGAAGCGGAGTGGGCCAAGCTCCACGTCATGTTCGCCACCGCGAACGGCAGCGTGCGGCGCAACTCGATGGACGCGTTCGCGAACATCCCGACCGCGGGCAAGATCGCGATGAAGTTCGAAGGCATCGATGAAGACGATCGCCTGATCGGCGTCGCGCTGCTCAGCGCAGAGGACGATGTCCTGCTCGCGACGCGCGCGGGCAAGGCGATCCGCTTCGCCGCGAACGAGGTACGCGAATTCCAGAGCCGCAATTCGACCGGCGTGCGCGGCATGTTGCTCAAGGGCGATGACAAGGTCATCTCGCTCTCGATCCTCCACCGCGTCGGCGCAACGCCCGACGAACGCGAGGAGTATCTGAGGTTCGCCCCGTGGAAGGAACGGGAAGGCGAGCCCAACATGGACCCGGCCCGGTATCAGGAGCTGATCGCGCGCGAACAGTTCATCCTGACGGTCTGCGCCAATGGCTATGGTAAATTGTCGTCAGCCTATGACTATCGCCGCACCGGTCGCGGCGGTCAGGGCATCACCAACATCGACAATATCGCGCGCAACGGTGCCGTCGTGGCGAGCTTCGCCGCGACCAAGGGGCACCAGTTGATGCTGGTGACCGACCAGGCGAAGGTGATCCGCACCACGCTCGGCTCGATGCGCGTGATCGGTCGCAACTCGGCCGGCGTGAAGCTGTTCGACGTGGGCAAGAACGAGCATGTCGTCTCCGCCGCCCGGATCGAAGAAGCCGAGGGTGATGCCGAGGCAGACGTCCGCGACCTGACCGCCGTGGAACTGGCCCCCGAGGAGGGCGCCAACACCAGCGACGACAGCGCGGCCGGACCGGACAACGGCGAATGAGCGACTTGCCCAACACCGCCTATAAGGTGCTGACCGCCGAGCAGATGGCGACGCTGGAACGCGACGCCAGTTTCGCAGGGGCGCCGGTCGATCTCGCTGACGGTTATATGCACTTCTCGACCGCCGAACAGCTGACCGAGACGGTCGACAAGCATTTCGCCGGGCAAAGCGACCTGCACGTCGCGGCGGTCGATCTCGGGTCGTTCGGCGCGGGCCTGAAATGGGAGGAATCGCGCGGCGGCCAGCTCTTCCCGCACCTCTATGGCGGTCCGCTGCCGCTGGAAACGGTGATCGCCTACGGCCCGCTCGAGCGCGGCGAGGGTGGCCAAGTGAAGCTCCCCGTCGCGGGCTAGGCGTAGAGATCCACCACCTCGGCCCCCTGCCCCTCTGCCGCCAGAAGGAGCGTGCGGTGGCAATGCCGCGGGTCGCGCTCATAGCATAACAGCGCGCTCGGCATTTCGACCGCCAGCGCCAACATCTGCGCCGCCTGCACTTGCGCCTCGGGCAGTTCGAGCTGGTCGGCATAGACCGCCTCCAGCGTTGCCACATCGCCCTTCTTCGCGGCATCGCGCCCGCGCTTGGGCGTGCCGAGCGCCTTCAGATGCACATAGCCGATCCCCGCCTCGGCCAGCGACGCCGCCAGCGTCGTCTTCGAAAACCCCGGCCGCCGCGACAGCGGCAGCGCGCGCACGTCGATCACCCGCTGCACCCCCGCCGCCGTCAGCGCGGCAAGGAAATCCGCCATCGTCGCGGCCTCATATCCGATCGTGTAAATCTTCACTGCGTTGCTCCGCCGTCACCACCCCGACCGCGATCATCGCCTGCCCGGCCAGGTATAACGGCCAGACCAGCAATGTGGGTACGACCGATCCGGCCAGCGGCCCCATCCGCGCGAAGATCAACAGGTCGGAGGCGGCGAACAGCACCGCCCCCGCCCCGACCAAGCCACGCGAAAACCGGCTGATCCACGCCGTCGCCGCCATCGCGCCGAGGCCCGTCGCATACAGCAGCACCCCCGCGCTGCCGGACACCGCATAGGCGACGCCCGGCACGCCGATCACCAACAGGATCGCAACTGTCGTCCCTTCGCGCGCGCTGCGCCGCCGCGTCCAATACAGCGCAGCGGCGAGGATGTGCCCGATCAGAAAGGCAACTGCGCCCACCGTAAGGCCAGACGTCTCCAGCAAAACGTCGCCCAGCGCGCCGAACGCGAGCACCAGCGCGATCCAGCGCCCTGCGGTCGTCGGCGCGGACATCAACGCCCATAGCGCAAGCAGCCCAACGCCCGCCCCCTTCCACGCCGCCATCACCGTACCGGCGGAAAGAATATGGCTCGCCGCCCAATAGCTAAGGCCCGCCAGCAAAGCGGCGGCAAAGAGGGCGGGTTTGGGTATCTGCAAGGCCATCGCGAGGAGATGCAGCACAGAGCGCGGCGCTACAAGTGCGCCTCACTGCCCCCCCCCCCGTCACCCCGGCCTTGTGCCGGGGTCCACCAAGCGGCTTGGCGGGAACTCGTGAACAGAAGCGGTTCGGTCGGCACAGTAGACCCCGGCACAAGGCCGGGGTGACGATTTTCAAATGGCGCGCTGCTAACCCGACCTCCGTCCAGCTGGAACCTCAAGCCGATTGACTCCCCCACAAATTCCGTTATTTCTGTCTTTACAGAAATTGGAGTGACTCATTGTCCCTGCTCGACCATCCCGACGCCAAGGCCTTCATCCTCCACTGGGGCGAGATGGGCACGCATTGGGGCGTCAACCGCTCGGTCGCGCAGGTCCACGCCCTGCTCTACCTCTCCGAAAAACCGGTCGATGCCGAGGCGATCGTCGAGGCGCTCGGCTTGGCGCGCTCCAACGTCTCCACCGCGCTGAAGGAGCTCCAGAGCTACGCCATCGTCCGCCGCGTCCATGTCGAGGGCGACCGGCGCGACCATTTCGTGGCCGAGGGCGATCTGTGGGAAATGCTGATGCGCATCGTCGCCGAGCGCAAACGCCGCGAGATCGACCCGACGATCGCGCTCCTCGCCGAACTGTCCGATCGGCTTAAGGCCAACCCCGACGCCCCCGCGCACGTGCGGGACCGCGTCGTGCGAATGCACGAATTCCTCGCCACGCTCGGCACCTGGTACGAACAGGTCAAGGTGCTGCCCAAGCCGACCCTCGTCACGCTGATGAAGCTGGGCGGCAAGGTCGCGCGCTTCATTCCCGGCGGCAAGCAGAAGGGCTGAGCCGATGCAGCGCAGCCCCGATCCGCCCTGACCACGCCCAGCAATTTCAGTTTTTACAGAAATGACTGTCACAGGAGTTTATCATGGTCGAGATCGCCTACCTCCTCTATCTCACAATCACCCTCGCCATCACGATCTGGGTCGCGCGCACCCTGTCCAGAAACGGCGAGGTGTTCCTCATCCAATGCTTCGGCCAGAACGAAACCCTCGCCCGTTCGACCAACCATTTGCTCGTGGTCGGCTTCTACCTGGTCAACATCGGCTTCATCACACTGACGCTCAGCCTCGGCAACGAACCGACCACGCTTACCGGCGCGATGCGGTTCCTCAGCAGCAAGGTCGGCCTCGCGGTGCTCGTGCTCGGCGCGATGCATTTCTTCAACATGGGCGCGATCGCCCGCTTCGGTCGCAAGGTCAGCGGCTGGATCGAAGCCCGGCCCTTCGCCGCACACAGCACCCGCACCGACGGCAGCATCACGCGGTGAGGTAAACCCCACAAGCAGGGAGTGCAGATCATGGTCATGCAAACCGTCGCCAGCTACCGCCGCCGTCTCGGCAAAGTCGAATGGAGGGATCTCGTCGCGATGCGCCCGCGCGACGGGCTAGTCGAGTGCCTCCACCCGCTGCCGTGGCTGGCGGCGAGTTGGGGCCTCGCGGCGATAGGACTCTGGCCGTTTGCCGCAGCGGCGTCCTTCCTGTTCTTCCTGACCGCACTGCGGCTCAATCATGAGGCGATCCACGGCAATCTCGGCTTCACGCGGCCCACGCACCGGATCGTGATGCACGCGCTCAGCGCGGTGATGCTCGGCTCGAACCACGCCGTCGCCTTCAACCATCTGCGCCACCACCGCCACCTCGGCACGGCGGAGGACACCGAAGGCGCGTGCGGCCGCATGACCTTCTGGCAAGTCCTGCGCGAAGGCCCGCGCTTTCCGGTGCGCAATCATCGCGCGGCGTGGCGGCATGGCACGCCCGCGCTGCGCCTCCGGATGCTGGTCGATCTCGCGCTCAATCTCGCCGTGCTCGGGGCGGCGCTGCTCACCCTGCACCCGGTGCTGCTCTATCACGTCGCCGCGATGATCCTGGCGCAATGCCTGACCGCTTTGTTCGCCGTGTGGATCACCCACCACGATTGCGCCGAGGCCGACATCGCCCGCACGCAGCGCTCTCCCCTGGTCAATTTCGCGACCTACAACATGTTCCTCCACCTTGAACATCACCTCTACCCGGCGGTGCCGGTGCGGCGGCTCGGCATCCTCGCCCACCGCATCGCCGACGCCGCACCCGAGGTGGCGGCGCGGGAGTGGCTGGTGGTTCCGGAGGTGTGGCGGTGATGCGGATGTCCGGCCATCGCGCCCCTCCCGGGAAAATGGGCCGCCACACTTCCCGCATTATGGTCATCCTATCGGCTGCGACAGTTGGCTTAAGCGGCTGCACCGTCGGCAAAAAGCCTTTCAGAACGGTTCAATTGTGTCTCGCCAGCGCAGCCGAAATTCCAGTATTCACGAGCTTTATGAACGAGATATCCCAAACCTATCGCATGGAGTTCACGGATCGAAGCGGCCAAACCCAAGACGAGCTGCGGTCCCTGGCGTCAGATAACAAGAACGCGCCCGTGAACGCACGGGCCGTAAACATCGGGGCGCACCGAGGAAGCGACTTCAGCTTTGGGGCTGGTAACTTGGGCTTACCTGCTCGACAGCTCGCGATAGGATTTAACGGGGAAAATCTCGGTGCGGCAAAGCCGTTCGCCGATGCTGTCGTTACTCGGCTATCGAAGAGATGGCGCATTCACGAAGTTCCACAAGGTCGAGGCGCATTTCCTTTGGCCAATTGTGATTAGCTAAGAATTCGCTCTGTCCTACACCCCGTCAATCTGTCAGCCTCGGCAAACCCGCTCCTTCAAACCGTCGACACCCCGCAGACCAAGCGCCCCGAACATGGCGCCGATGGTGCGACTCGTGTGACTTTAAGCCCCGTGCCCGCCCGTTCCCATCGGCCCTTGCGAGCGCAACTTTCGCAACTTTCGGCCATCCCCGCCCCCCGACCTTTGCCACCCCGCCCCACCCCCGCTACAGCCCAAGCCATGACACACGACATCCACATCATCGGCGGCGGTCTCGCCGGCTCCGAAGCCGCCTGGCAGCTCGCCGAGGCCGGTTTCCGCGTAAAGCTCTCCGAAATGCGCGGTTCCGGCGAGATGACCCCGGCGCACCAGACCGACGGCCTCGCCGAACTCGTCTGCTCGAACAGCTTCCGCTCGGACGATGCCGACAGCAACGCCGTCGGGCTGATCCACCAGGAAATGCGCACGCTGGGCTCCCTGATCCTGCGCGAGGCTGACCGGCACAAGGTGCCCGCCGGCTCCGCGTTGGCGGTCGATCGGGATCGCTTCTCGGCCGGCGTCACCGCCGCGCTGACCGCGCATCCGAACATCGAGATCGTCCGCGAACGCGTCGATACGCTCCCCGACACCGGCCCGGTCATCGTTGCGACCGGCCCGCTCACCGCGCCCGCCCTCGCCGATCAGATCGGCGGCGCGACCGGCAAGGACGCGCTCGCTTTCTTCGACGCGATCGCCCCGATCGTCCATTTCGACAGCATCGACATGGATGTCGCCTGGATGGCCTCGCGCTGGGACAAGGGCGATACCAAGGATTACATTAACTGCCCGATGACGAAGGACGAATATCTCGCCTTCCATCAGGCCCTGCTCGACGGCGAGAAGACCGAGTTCAAGGAATGGGAAAATGTCCCCTATTTCGAGGGCTGTATGCCGATCGAAGTCGCCGCCGAGCGCGGGGTCGATACGCTGCGCTACGGCCCGATGAAGCCGGTCGGGCTGGACGATCCGCGCACCGGTCGCTGGCCCTATGCGGTGGTCCAGCTCCGGCAGGACAATGCCAGCGGCACGCTCTGGAACATCGTCGGTTTCCAGACCAAGCTGAAACATGCCGAGCAGGTCCGCCTGTTCCGCACCATCCCGGGCCTGCAGAATGCCGAATTCGCGCGATTGGGCGGGCTGCACCGCAACACCTTCATCCGCTCGCCCGAATTGCTCGACCAGAGCTTGCGGCTGAAGGCGCGGCCCAACATCCGCTTCGCCGGACAGATTACGGGCTGCGAAGGCTATGTCGAAAGCGCGGCGGTCGGCCTGCTCGCCGGGCGCTTCGCGGCGGCGGAGCTTGGCGGTGCGGCGATGACCCCGCCCCCGGTCGAAACCGCGCTGGGCGCCCTGCTCCACCACATCACCGGCGCTGCGGTGGCGGAGACGTACCAGCCGATGAACGTCAATTTCGGCCTGTTCCCGCCGATCACCGGGCGAACCAAGAAAGCCGACCGCAAGAAGATGTATACCGAACGGGCAAGGGCGGCGCTGGGGGCATGGCTGGCTGCGTGAGGCCTCCCCTCCCTGGAAGGGAGGGGATGGGGGTGGGTCGGTGTGAGGCGGATGCTCCGTTCGATAACGGGCCAACCCACCCCCGCCCCCTCCCTTCCAGGGAGGGGAGAAAAATCAGCTCTCCTCCCCCTCTCCCGTCGGCTCCGCCTTGGCTGCGCCCGCCGGCGGGCAATCGCGCCGCACCCGCGGCGGCTTGCGCTTCACCGCCGTCGTGGCGAATTCGGTGGCATTCATCGCGCCCGATTTGTCGGCATCGGCCACCGCGAACTTGGTCTCCGCCTTGATCGCCCATTCGTCGAACGACAGCGTCCCGTCATGGTTGGTGTCGAGCTTGGCATAGGCCTTACGCCGGTTGGCGAGGAACTCCTCCCGCGTCACCGCGCCGTTGCGGTCCTTGTCATAACGGTCGAAACGCTTCTGCTCGCGCGTCCGGTCGCTCGCTTGCGGGACGCTGTCGGGCAGCGCGCCGTCCTCCACGGTTTGAGCCATCGCAAGCGGTGCTGCGGGCAGCGCCGCCACCGATCGACTGCTCCGGTTGAACAGTAAGACCCCCGCCGCGACCAGCGCCAGTGCCGCCAGACCGCCCACCAGATACCGCCACATCGCGCGCCCTCCCGCTGATCGATAGACAGAGGCTATCGCACTCGGGGCGCTTCCGAAAGCCTATCGCCCGGTCAACCGATGCCAGGCGAGCCGCGCGACCCGCCCGGGTGCCGCGGGCGCTCCCCGATCCGCCAGATTCATTCGTGCGACCAGCGCCAGCGCCCCGAGCGCCCGCCCGGCCCGGCTCCAGCGCCCATCCATCGCCTCGTCGAGCTTCGCCTGTGCCAGCGCCGCCGCCCGCGCCGCGACCTGCACGTCGCTCAAATGCGTCGCCAGATCGGCCAGCGCCCACCCCGCCCCGGCCGCAGCGATGCGGTCGGCAGGCGGACACGCCAGAACGGCCCCCGCCGCCTCGAACAACGCCGCCCCGCGCCGCTTGCCATGCGCGATCACATCGGTCTCCGCGATCGGGTCGGCCCCGAGCAACACTTCCCACCCGTCGATCAACCCCGCCAGCCGCGCCCCGCTCACCCCGCGCGGCAACACTTCGGCGGCGAGCGCCTGCAGCACCGGCTGCGCGGGCGGCGGCGCGGTGTCGAGCGCGGTCAACGCCTGATGCCACCACGTCAGCCGCATCTGCCCGACCACCGGCTCGCGGGTCGTCCGCAGGATCTGCCCAAGTGTCTCGTCGAGCTCGAGCAGCGCGGCGAGCCCGGCGCGGCCTGCCAGCGGCGCATAAGACAGCGCAAGCGCGCGCTCAGGATCGGTCTTATCGGTCACCGCTCGCCGGCCCCAACGGTCCGCTTAACGGCGGTTAACCATATCCTTTGAGCAGCGGTTATCGCTTTCTCTCGCATAGCGCAGGCGGAACGATTTGCATTTTGACCACGGGGCCATTGCGACATGAAGGGGGCAGCAACGAAAACGCGGACCAAGGAGCGCGGATTCCTGCGCTCCCTCGCCCGCGACGTGCGCGGCAATACGCTCGCCATGATGGCGATGTTCCTCGTCCCGCTGATGGGGCTGGTCGGCTCGGCCGTCGACATGAGCCGCCTCTATGTCGTGAAGGCGCGGCTGCAGCAAGCGTGCGACGCCGGAGCGCTCGCCGGTCGCAAGTTCATGAACGACACCGGTCCGCCGCTCGATTCCAATGCGGCAGCACAGGCCCAGGCGTTTTTCGCCAACAATTTCAAGAAGGACGTGCCGGCCAACGGAACGCTCGGTTTCATGAATACCAGCGCCGTCACCTTCACGCCTACCCGGACCAGCGATAGCCAGGTCGCCGGAACCGCCTCCGCCTCGGTGCCGATGACCATCACCAAGATTTTCGGCACCACTGCGATCACGCTCAACGTGTCGTGCCAGGCGCGCTTCGACGTGGCCGATACCGACATCATGTTCGTGCTCGACACGACCGGCTCGATGGCATGTTTGCCGCAGGACGACGATGCAACCTGTTCGAGCTACTCAAGTTCAGCAGCGAAAGTGCAATATACGCGCCCATCGGGCAGCGGGGTTCCTGGCTATGCCGGCACGGTCGGGGTCGGAACGGCGGAAAAAACGGGATCGCGCATCTCCGCGCTAAGGGCCGCCGTGCTCAGTTTCTATGACACCTTCGCGACCAATGCCGATCCGTCGACCAAGGTGCGCTACGGCTTCGTGACCTACACCTCCTCGGTCAACGTGGGGCAGGCGATTCTCGACAAATCGGCAAGCTACCTGGTCGGCGGCAGCGGATCGGAAACGCGGACGTATCAGTCTCGGCAGGTGTACGCCGACTACGTCATCTCGACGACCACGACCAACACCAACAACGGGCGCTCCTCGGCGAATTGCAATCGCTCGACCCGCACGCCAGCAACCGCGAAGACCTACAATACGTCAAATGGCCAGGCGACGCGCGATTACGACTTCTGGAATTCGGGCACCAACAGGTGCGAAAGCAGGACCCAGGTGCTCGGTCCGCAGTGGGAATACACCTCGGTCCCGATCGACGTGAATCCGCTTGTCTTGGGTAACACCATCGTCGATCCGACAAAGGTACGTGGCCAGACGACGCAGTGGCTCGGCTGCGTGGAAACCCCGGTCGACAATCCCGGTACGACCAGCTTCTCCGTCAACAGCCTGCCGTCGGAACTGAACCCCGATCTGTTCCCAACGGGCACGCAGCGCTGGTGGCCGCATATGCAGGACTTCACCTACGCGCGCACCAGCACGCCCGATTACACCAACGGCGACGACACCCGGTACCGACCCAATTACGGGGTGGATTCCAACCCGTCGCCGGTCACCTCGGGCTATCCGAACACCTATATGCGCGATCTTGGGCGCATCTCGTGCGGCAAGCCGGTGAAGCGGCTGGGCGTCATGACACGCTCGGAAGTCAGCGCATACGTCAACGCGGCAGATTTCGTGCCGATGGGCGGGACCTATCACGACACCGGGATGATCTGGGGCACGCGCCTGATCGCGCCCGATGGTCCGTGGGGCAGCGACACGGCCGCATGGCCCAACCGCCTGGCGCCCAACCGCGTCATCATCTTCCTGACCGATGGCGATATGGCACCGACCAACACCAACTACAGCATGTACGGCGTGGAGGGATACGACAGGCGCGTGTCCAATTCGGGCAGCTCGTCGACGGCAACGCTGGTCAACTTGCATAACGCACGTTTCCTGGCGATGTGCGCCGCCGCCAAGGCACGCAATATCGACGTCTGGACGGTGTCGATCGACACAGCCGCGAACGCTCAGCTGACCGCCTGCGCCACGACCAGCGCTCAGGCGCTCGCCACGACGGACGGTGCCGATCTGTCGACCCAATTCGCCAACATTGCGAAGCGGTTGGCCATGCTGCGGCTAACCCGATGATCGCGCGCCTCCTTTCCCGGCTGCGCCGCGACCAGCGCGGTGCGACGATCATCGAATTTGCCATCGTCAGCCCGGTGATGATGCTGCTGATCATGGGCCTCGGGGATCTGGTGTATCAGGTCTACGCCCAGTCGGTGTTGAACGGTGCGGTGCAGAAGGCCGCGCGCGACTCCGGGATCGAAGGCGGGGCCGCCAACAGCACGACAATTGATAACACCGTGCAGACGATCGCCCGCCAGGTTGCGCCCTCGGCGACCTTCGTCGCCAGCCGCAAAAGCTATGACAGCTTTGCCGAGGTTGCCCCCGAACCCTTTACCGACACTAACGGCAACGGAATTCGCGACGCGGGCGAATGCTATACCGACATGAATAACAACGGCCAGTGGGACTCCGACCCCGGCATCACCGGCCAGGGCGGCGCCAGTGCGGTGACGCTCTACACCATGACGATGACCTATCGACGGCTGTTTCCGGTGGCGGGCCTGTTCGGCTGGTCGACCACGCAGACGATCCGCGCATCGACGCTGATGAAGAACCAGCCATACGCAACGCAGGTCACCAGCCCTTCCCCAACGGTATGCACATGACGTTTCTGTCCCGCCTCTTCACCCGCAAACGCACGCTGCGGAGCCTCGCCGACGATCGCAGCGGTCTGGCATTGCTCGAGTTTGCCTTCTCGCTCCCGCTCGTGCTGGGACTGGGAGCGTACGGGCTGGAGGTCTCGAACCTCGCGCTGCTCAACCTGCGGATCAGCCAGATCGCGCTCAATCTCGCCGACAATGCATCGCGCGTCGGCACCTACAGCACACTATCAACGCAGCAATTGCGCGAAGTCGATGTCAACGACGTGCTGCAAGCCGCGCGGTTTCAGGGCGCGAGCATCAATCTGACCACGAATGGCCGAATCATTCTTTCGAGCCTGGAAAACGTCCAGCAGAGCTATGATACGGCACCCGTGCAGCGCATCCACTGGCAGCGCTGCCTTGGATTGAAGGGCAGCAATCTGCCCGCCGACAGCGCGTACAATTCCAGCTACGGCACGACCACCACAACCGACGGCACAGATGCGACCGTTGGCAATGACGGGACGCTTGCCCCCAACGGAATGGGCCCCACCGGCGGGCAGGTGAACGCTCCCGCCGCCTCGGGCGTGATGTTCGTTGAGATCAATTATCTCACCAAGCCGCTGTTCGGCAGCTGGCTGACGTCACCCGCGCGGCTGAACTATATCGCCTCGTTCATCGTCCGCGACCGGCGCGATTTCTCGCAGCTTTACAATCCATCGCCAGCGGCGACGCGGCTGACCTGCAACCTCTATTCGAACTGATCCGCCGGAGGATTGCCCCCCGGCGGTGCCCGCTTAGCGCTGGACGATCTGCTTGACTGCCGCGACGATCTTGTCCGCAGTCACCAGCATCAGCTTCTCGAGGTTGGCCGCGTAAGGCATCGGCACGTCTTCGTTGGTCACGCGCAGCACCGGCGCGTCGAGATCGTCGAAGCCCTGCTCCATGCAGATCGCCTGGATCTCCGATGCGATGGAGCAGACCGGCCAGCCTTCCTCTGCAACGACCATGCGATTGGTCTTCTTGAGGCTCGCCAGCACCGCAGCGGTGTCGAGCGGGCGCAGCGTGCGCAGGTCGAGCACTTCCGCATCGATCCCCTCGCCCGCCAGCTTGTCAGCAGCTTCGAGCGCGAGGCCGACGCCGATCGAGTAGCTGACGATCGTCACGTCCTTGCCCTCGCGCATGATCCGCGCCTTGCCGATCGGCAGGACGTAATCGTCGAGTTGCGGTACTTCGAAGGTGCGGCCGTAGAGCAATTCGTTTTCGAGGAAGACGACCGGGTCTTCGGTGCGGATCGCTGCCTTGATCAGGCCCTTGGCATCGGCCGCGTCATACGGTGCGATCACGATCAGGCCGGGGACGCTCGCATACCAGGGCGCATAGTTCTGCGAATGCTGCGCGCCGACGCGGCTGGCGGCGGCGTTAGGTCCGCGGAAGACGATCGGGCAGCGCATCTGGCCGCCGGACATGTAATTGGTCTTGGCCGCCGAGTTCACGATGTGGTCGATCGCCTGCATCGCGAAGTTAAACGTCATGAACTCGACGATCGGGCGCAAGCCCCCCATCGCCGCGCCCGTGCCGACCCCGGCAAAGCCATATTCGGTGATCGGCGTGTCGATGACGCGCTTGTCCCCGAATTCGTCGAGCAGGCCCTGCGTGACCTTGTAAGCGCCCTGATATTGCGCGACTTCCTCGCCCATCACGAACACACGCGGATCGCGGCGCATTTCCTCGGCCATGCCATCGCGCAGCGCTTCGCGCAGCGTCAGCTTGACCATTTCGGTGCCGGCCGGGATCGCCGGATCGGCGACTTCAGCGACCTTGTCGGTGATCAGTTGCGCCGTCCCGCTTTCCGCTTTCTTTGGTGCGGGTGCCTCTGATTCCTCGGCCTTCTGCTCGACGGCGAGTGTCTCCGCTTTGACGGGCTCTTCCGCCTTGGCGGGTGCGGCGGCGGAGGCTTCCTCACCCTCGGCTGTCAGTGTCGCGATGACCGTACCGACCTTCACATTGTCGGTGCCCTCGGCGACCAAAATCTTGCCGATCGTGCCCTCATCGACCGCTTCGAATTCCATCGTCGCCTTGTCGGTTTCGATCTCGGCCATGATGTCGCCCGATTTGACGACATCGCCTTCCTTGACCAGCCATTTGGCGAGCGTGCCCTCCTCCATCGTCGGGGAAAGCGCGGGCATCTTGATTTCTACGGCCATCAGTAAGTTTCCACCAGCACGTCGGTATAGAGCTCGGCCGCGTCGGGCTCGGGCGTCTGTTCGGCGAAGTCGGCCGCTTCATTCACGATCTTGCGGATTTCCTGCTCGATCTTCTTGAGCTCGTCCTCTTTCACGCCCTCGGCATCGAGCAGCTTCTTGACGTGATCGATCGGGTCGGACTTGTCGCGCACCGCCTGCACTTCATCGCGCGAGCGATACTTCGCCGGGTCGGACATGGAATGGCCGCGATAGCGGTAGGTCTTCATCTCGAGGATGATCGGCCCCTTGCCCGCACGCACCCAAGCGAGCGCTTCCTCCGCAGCACCGCGGCACGCGAGCACGTCCATACCGTCGACCTGGATGCCGGGGATACGGAAGCTCTCGCCACGCCGGAACAACTGGTCCTCGGCCGACGAGCGATTGACGCTCGTGCCCATCGCATATTGGTTGTTCTCGATCACATAGATGATCGGCAGCTTCCACAGCTCGGCCATGTTGAAGCTCTCATACACTTGGCCCTGATTCGACGCGCCATCGCCGAAATAAGCCAGGCAGACGCCACCATCCTCGGAATATTTGTGGCTGAACGCGAGGCCAGTCCCGAGCGACACCTGCGCGCCGACGATACCGTGCCCGCCGTAGAATTTATGTTCGACGCTGAACATGTGCATCGAGCCGCCCTTGCCCTTGGAAATCCCGGCGGCGCGGCCCGTCAGTTCCGCCATCACGTCCTGCGGCGGAATCCCGCACAGCAGCATGTGGCCGTGATCGCGGTAGCCGGTGATGACGCTGTCCTTTTCCGTCAGCGCCGATTGCAGACCGACCGCAACGGCCTCCTGGCCGATGTAGAGGTGACAGAACCCGCCGATCAGACCGAGGCCGTACAACTGCCCGGCTTTCTCCTCGAAACGCCGGATCAGCAGCATCTGCTTGTAGAACTCGAGCAGCTCGTCCTTCGACGCGGCATAGGATTGTGGCTCGTTGGGTCGCTCGCGATTTGGCGCGAGCGGCTGCGACTTTCGAGCGGCTTCTGGTTGAACGGCTGGGGCTTTGGCCACGTCGGGAGAACCTCATGTCCTGGGGAGGAAGCGTCGCCTATAGGCGCGAAGCGATCCGCTTATCAATCATCGCCGCACCCAGAAGTTGCATCGCAGAAGTTTCCGCCCCCCAAGCACTTCGATGATTGCCCAGCGCGCGCCGATGGCCGTAAGGCACAGGCCGATGGCAGACTCCACCCACCCGTTACGCATCGCCCGCTTTCGCTCATACTGGGCAGCGCGCTTCACCATGACCATCGCGCAGAATGCGATGATCATCGTCATCGGGTGGCAGACCTACACGATCGCCCGCACCACCATGTCCCCCGCTGCCGCCGCCGCGCAGCTCGGGCTGATCGGGTTGCTGCAATTCATTCCGCTGTTCGTGACGACGCCGATCACCGGGCTGGTCGCCGATCGGTTCGACCGGCGCTGGATCACGCGGATCACGGTGTTCCTGCAGCTGACGTGCGCACTATTGCTGGCGCTGGCCACGCACCAGGGCTGGATTTCGCTGCCGGTGCTGTTCACGGTGGCGGTACTGCTCGGCATCGCCCGCGCCTTTGCCGGGCCGGCGTTCGGTGCACTGGCCCCCAACCTCGTGCCGCGCGAGGTTCTCCCCACGGCGATCGCGCTCAGCTCGATCTCGTGGCAGGTCGGCACGATCATCGGCCCGGCGATCGGCGGCTTCGCTTATGCCCATGCGCAATCGGGTGCCTATTGGCTGTCGGTCGGTCTGTTCGGAACGGCGCTCGCTTGCCTGATGACGATCCCGCCGGTGCCGCAACCGCCGCGCTCGACCGCGCATCCGCTGCGCCAGATCGTCGATGGCATGGCCTATGTCGGGCAGAACAAACTGGTGCTGGGCGCGATCACGCTCGATCTTTTCGCCGTGTTTCTCGCAGGCACCACCGCCCTGCTGCCAATCTACGCGCATGACATTTTCAAAGTCGGGCCGCAGGGCTTGAGTATGCTCGCCGCCGCGCCCGCGGTCGGCGCGTCGCTGATTGCGATCCTGTTTTCCTTCCGCCCCTTAAAGACCAATGTCGGGCCGCGGATGCTGATGGCGGTGCTGGTATACGGCAGTGCGACGATCGTTTTCGGCGTCGCCCATTTGATCGTACCCGCTTACGCCTTCGAGATCGCCGTTGCCGCGCTCGCCGTTGCGGGCGGAGCGGACATGTTCTCGGTCTATATCCGCTCCTCCCTCATCCAGCTTCACACCCCCGATGAAATGCGTGGCCGCGTCGGTGCGGTATCGCAGCTCACGATCTCCGCCTCGAACGAGCTGGGCGAGGCCGAATCGGGCTTCCTCGCGGCCGCCCTCGGCCCGGTCGGAGCGGTGCTGGTCGGCGGCGGCGGGGCGATTGTAGTCACGATCCTGTGGACCTATCTCTTCCCCAGCCTGAAAAACGCCAAGACGTTCGATCCCCCCGCGACCAAAGCGGACGCCCAAACACTCGACCTGGAGGCCACGCCATGAAAGCCAATTCGATCCTCGATACGATCGGCAACACCCCGCACATCCGCATCCAGAAGCTGTTTCCGGGCGCCGAAGTGTGGATCAAGTCCGAGCGCGGCAATCCTGGCGGATCGATCAAGGACCGCATCGCGCTCGCCATGATCGAAGCGGCCGAGCGTGACGGCCACCTGCAGCCCGGCGGCACGATCATCGAGCCTACCTCCGGCAACACCGGCGTCGGCCTGGCAATGGTCGCGGCGGTGAAGGGCTACAAGCTCGTGCTCGTAATGCCCGAGAGCATGAGCCTCGAACGCCGTCGCCTGATGCTGGCCTATGGCGCGACCTTCGATCTGACGCCGCGCGAGAAGGGTATGAAGGGCGCGATCGAGCGAGCACTTGAATTGGTCGACCAGACCCCCGGCGCGTGGATGCCGCAACAGTTCGAGAACCCCGCCAATATCGACGTCCATGTCCGCACGACCGCGCTCGAAATCCTCAACGATTTCCGCGACTCGCCGATCGACGTGATCATCACTGGCGTCGGCACTGGTGGCCATATCACCGGCGTCGCCGAGCGACTGAAGCAGGAATGGCCCAATCTGAAGGTCTATGCGGTCGAGCCCGCCGCCTCCCCGGTCATTTCGGGCGGCACCCCGGGCCCGCACCCGATCCAGGGGATCGGGGCTGGCTTCGTCCCCGCCAATCTGCACACCCAGGCGATCGACGGTGCGATCAAGGTCGATGCCGCCGTCGCAAAGGACATGGCGCGCCGGTCCGCTGCGGAGGAAGGGATGCTCGTCGGAATCAGCTCGGGCGCGACGCTCGCCGCGATCCTGCAGAAGCTGCCCGATCTGCCCGAAGGCTCGCGCATCCTCGGCTTCAACTATGATACGGGCGAGCGCTATCTCTCGGTGCCCGATTTCCTGCCCGAGAGCTGATCCAGCGCTGATTCGTCGCTTCCGATGATGCCTGTCCGTCCCGGTGCCGCCTTGCGCGGCGTCGTTGCCGCGATTGCCGCACTGGCGATCGCGGCGCCGTCATTGATCGTGCTGACCGCGCCACCGGTCGCGCGGCATCGGCCGCCGCGCGCGGTGCCGCAGCGGATCGTGTCGAAGGCCGAGCTTCCTCCGGTCGAGCCGGTGGCGTTCCAGGACCTCGACCCGGATGACGCCCGCGACTTCAACGCAAGTGTCCCCTTTGTCGATGGCCCCAACCCCGCCGCACGCCCGTTCAAGCTGCCCGGCGACGATCTCCAGCGTGCACGCGCGATCGACTGCATGGCCGCCGCCGTCCTCTACGAAGCGGGCGACGATCCCGCCGGACAACGCGCCGTCGCGCAAGTCGTCATCAACCGCGTCCGCCATCCCGCTTTCCCCAAGACGATCTGCGGCGTGGTATTTCAGGGGTCGGAACGCTCGACCGGCTGCCAATTCACCTTCACCTGCGACGATGCTTTGGTCCGCCATCACTGGCTCGACGTGCAATGGACGCGTGCCCGGCAAGTGGCGACAGCAGCGCTGTCCGGTGCGGTCTACAAGCCGGTCGGCTATGCCACGCATTACCATACCGATTGGGTCGTGCCGTATTGGCAGTCGAGCCTCGACAAGATCGCCGCAGTCGGCACGCATCTGTTCTTCCGCTGGACCGGATGGTGGGGCACGCCGCCCGCTTTCAATCGCCATGTTTCCGCCGACGAACCAGTGATCGCCGCGCTCGCGGCGTATTCGGAAGCGCACAAAGGCGCAGGCACGGCCGCGCTCGCGACGAACGAAACGCTTTATGTCGATCCGATCGCCGCCGCGACCCCGCTGCCGGTGCCAATCGCGAGCGAAGAGAACAGCTTTCTGGTGACGCTCGACACCAAGCGGATTTCGCCCGACGGCTTTGCTCAGCTAGCGCAGCGCACCTGTGGCGATCGGCCCTATTGCAAGGTGCTGGCGTGGGCCGACAAGGCGAAGACGCCCACCGCGCTCCCGCTTCAGCCAGCGCAAATCCAGGCGATGGCGTTCAGCTATCTCCGCGATCGCCCGAGCGGTTTTGAAAAAGCGCTGTGGAACTGCACCGACTTCCGCCGCGCCGATCCGTCGCAATGTATGAAGCAGCAGATTTACGTGCCGGTGACACGCAGCAGCCGCAGCGAGGAGTTCAAGCTCGAGGCGCTGCCAGGTGCTACTCGCGCGCCTCCGGTGGTACCGACAGTCCCGGAGCTCGCCGGCGTGCGGCGCAAGGCGGACGCGCCAACAGTCAAGGCAACGCCCGAACCGGAAGGGCGATAGCAACCTCCTCCCCCGCGTTGCGGGGGAGGATTTGAAGCTCAAGCCGCTTCGAACATCTCCGGCGGCAATGCCATCATAGCCTCGGCCCCCGCTTCGATCTTGCGACGCAATGCGCCCGCCTCAGGCATGATCCGCTCCGCGAAATAGCGCGCGGTCACCAGCTTGGCATCGAGGAACGCCTGGTCCCCCTCGCCCGCGGCCTTCAACCGCGTCGCCGCCGAAACCATTCGCAGCCACATCAGGCCAAGCGCGACGATGCCCATCAGATGCATGTAGCTGTGCGCGCCCGCGCCGACATTGTCGGGGTTCTTCATGCCATTGGCCAGGAACCACATCGTCGCCGCCTGCAATTCGCCATTGGCCTTTTCCAACGCCGCGGCGAAATCGGCCGTGGCGGGATCGGCTTTCGCCGCCACGACATCGTCCGCCACGACCTTGAAGAAGGCCTGCACTGCACGGCCGCCATTCTGCGCGAGCTTGCGCCCGACCAGATCCATCGCCTGCACGCCGTTGGTGCCTTCGTAAATCATGGCGATCCGGGCATCGCGAACGTACTGCTCCATGCCCCATTCGGCGATGTAGCCGTGCCCGCCGTAAACCTGCTGGGCGTTGGTCGCGATGTCATAGCCCTTGTCGGTGCCATAACCCTTGATCACCGGGGTCAGCAGACCGAGCAGATCGCCAGCGAGCTGACGCTCTTGTTCGGTCGGGGCGGCATGTTCGAGATCGCTCTGCAGCGCGCCCCACAGGCACAGAGCGCGCAAGCCCTCTGTCAGGGCCTTGGCCTCCATCAGCATCCGGCGCACGTCGGGGTGGACGAACAGCGTATCGGCCTTTTCACCCGGCTCCTTCGCACCGGTCAGCGAACGACCCTGACGACGGTCCCCGGCATATTGCACCGCGTTCTGATAAGCGACTTCGGCGACGCCCAGCCCCTGCAAGCCGACGCCGAGGCGCGCTGCGTTCATCATGATGAACATGGCGGCGAGACCCTTCATCTCCTCGCCTACCAGCCAGCCGGTCGCACCGTCATAGTTCATTACGCAGGTCGAATTGGCGTGGATGCCCATCTTGTGCTCGATCGATCCACACGAGACGGCATTGCGCGCGCCCAAAGACCCATCGTCATTCACGATAAACTTCGGCACCACGAACAGCGAAATGCCCTTGGAGCTTTCCGGCGCGCCCGGCGTCTTCGCCAGCACGAGGTGGATGATGTTCTCGGTCAGGTCATGCTCGCCCGACGAAATGAAGATCTTGGTGCCGGTGATCGCCCACGAACCATCGGCATTGGGCTCCGCACGGGTGCGAATCAGCCCGAGGTCCGTGCCGCACTGCGGCTCGGTCAGGTTCATCGTGCCGCCCCATTTGCCGCTGACCATGTTGGGGACGTACTTCGCCTTCTGCTCGTCCGATCCCTTGGCGAGCAACGCGGCGGTCGCGCCGTGCGTGAGGCCCGGATACATCGCGAACGCCATGTTGCCGGAGCTCATATATTCCAGGAATGCCGTCGAGACGACGTGCGGCATCGCCTGACCACCGAATTCCTCCGGCGCGGAGAGCGTGCCCCAGCCCGATTCGACATAGGCGTCATAGGCCTTCTTGAAGCCGGCCGGCGTCGTCACCGATCCGTCGGCGTGCCGCGTGCAGCCTTCCTGATCGCCCGAATGATTGAGCGGGAACAGCACTTCGGCCACGAACTTGCCGCCTTCATCGAGCACGGCATCGACCACGTCCGGCGTCGCATTGGCGAACCCTGGCAGATTGGCGTGGCTTTGCAGGCCAATCACATGATCGAGGATGAAGCGCGAATCGCGGACGGGGGGCGTATATTTCGGCATTGGTTCAGTCCTTCAGGCGCCCTTGCGCGCCATTTGTTTCAAGCAGGGTGACGAAATCGGCGAGTTCGGCAATCGCCGCATCGATGTCGTGTTTTTGCGCCTGGAGCAGCGCCATCCGGTCGCGGCAGCGCGCGATCGTCGTTGCACGCTGGATCTTACGGCCATCGCCAATGTCATAGAGGTCGATCATCTCGCGAATTTCGCCGAGGCTGAATCCGACGCGTTTCCCCCGCAAGATCCAGGCGAGTCGCGCTCGATCGCGCTGCGAATAAATCCTCGCAGTACCGCGCCGCTCGGGCGCGATCAGGCCCTCGTCCTCGTAGAAACGAAGGGCGCGGGCGGTGACCCCAAACTCGGCAGACAGGTCCGAAATCGAGAAATGGTCCCGGTCTGGATGGCGATCGATTACGGCGTAAGCGGCGCTGCTAGGCATGAGGAGCTTTTTAGGTGCCGTTTACGTGAACGTCAAGCGCGTCAGCCGCCCGAGCAGAGCAACCGCCCCTTGGCATCGCGCAGGGTCGACGCCTCGGAAACTGAGGCGCTGAGGCGCGTCACATCGAGCGCAGCGACCGACGCGCGCCCGATGCAAATCTTCTGACATGCCTCGGGCAGACTCGCCGGAAACACGATCCGGTCACCCTCGAAGCGGGCATCGAAGCTGCACTCGCCGCCCGCTTCGCCGAGCGTGACGTGGAGGGTCTCGCGATCGTGCGAGACGGTGCCGGACCCACCACAATTCTGTTGCTCGTCATAATCGACGAAGATGCCGATTCGATAGGCCGTCGCCGACGGCACGATGCAGACACGATCGGTTTCGCGGGCGTAGAGACCCGTGACGTCGGTGCTGGCCGGATCGGGAATTAGTCCTGCCTGAATTGCTGCTGCTTCCAACCCTTGCGGCGTGGCAGTCGCCACCGGGGGCGCACCGTCGTCCCGCCCACAGGCGGCGAGCAGCAGCGCAGCGGCGAGCGCGGCCCGCTTCAATCGACCCGGACCAACCGGTCGCCCTCAACCCGGCGATAGAAACAGCTTGGCGCACCCGTGTGGCAAGCCGGGCCGGCGGGATCGACAATCAGCCAGACCGCGTCCTGATCGCAGTCGATCCGCATCTCGGCGACGCGCAGGACGTTGCCCGACGTCTCGCCCTTCTTCCATAGCGCGGCGCGGCTGCGCGACCAGAAATACGCCTCACCCGTCGCAATTGTTCGCGCCAGCGCCTCGGCATTCATGTGGGCTAGCATCAGGAGCGCGCCGGTGGCCCGGTCGGTGGCAACAGCAGTGATCAGCCCGGCGGCGTCGTATCTGGGGTTCAGCACAAGGCCATCTTCACGGGGATCAGACATAGTCCGCCCATAACCCCGCGCCCGGCGTTCGTCACCCCGGCCGACGTGTCAGCTGTTGCGAATGGCCTCGGCCAATTCCGGCTTGGTCATTTTCGACCGTCCGACGATGTCGATCTTGCGCGCTTCCTTCAGCAGATCGGCTTTCGTGCGATCCTCCAGCTCGCTCCGGCGATGGTCGAGCGTCCCGGCCGCCTTGGCATTGGCGATTCGCGCTGCCTTGGCCTTCGACGCCCCGTCGCGGCGCAAATCCTCGTAGAGTTTATCGTCCTTGACGCTTGGTCCGTGCGACCGTGCTGTTTGCTGTCCTGCCACCACAACCTCCTAGAAAGTCGCGGGAAAACGCGCAAAATGATCAATTGCTCCGCAGCGTGTGACAAAAGCGCGACAAACCGCGCACGCGTCCCTATATGCCGCCTCGAAGCTCTACTCCCCCCGCTGAAGGGCGTCATGCTGACCACGAATCCTCACGAAGACGACACGCTGCACGAAGAGTGCGGCATTTTCGGAATTTCCGGCGCGACCGATGCGGCGCGCCTGGTGGCGCTCGGACTGCACGCCTTGCAGCACCGCGGGCAGGAGGCCGCTGGCATCACCAGCTTTGACGGCACCGAATTCCACACCCACCGCGCGATGGGCCATGTCGCCGGCAATTTCGACCGCGAAGATGTGATGGTCCCGTTGCGCGGTACGGTCGCCTGCGGTCATGTCCGCTATTCGACGACGGGCGAGACGGCGCTGCGCAACGTGCAGCCGCTCTACGCCGATCTCGCCTCGGGCGGCTTCGCGATCGCGCACAATGGCAACATCTCGAACGCGATGCGGTTGCGGCGGGATCTGGTACGGCGCGGGTCGATCTTCCAATCCACCAGCGATACGGAAACGATCATCCATCTGGTCGCGACGTCCAATTATCGCACGGTGGTCGACAAGTTCATCGATGCGCTAAAGCGCGTCGAAGGGGCCTATTCGCTGATCGTGATGACGCCCGAGGGCATGATCGCCTGCCGCGATCCGCTCGGCATCCGTCCGTTGGTAATGGGCCGACTCGATACCGGTGACGGCGACGGCGCAATCATCTTCGCCTCCGAAACCGTGGCACTCGACGTGGTCGGCGCAACCTTCGTCCGCTCGATCGATCCGGGCGAACTGGTGATGGTAAAGGGCAGCGAGGTCACCTCACACCGCCCGTTCACGCAGCAGGCCCCGCGACCCTGCATCTTCGAATATGTCTATTTCTCGCGCCCCAATTCGATCTCGGAGGACCGCAGCGTCTACACCGTGCGCAAGGCGATCGGCGCGCAGCTCGCGATCGAAAGCCCGGTCGAGGCCGACCTGGTTATCCCGGTCCCCGATTCGGGCACGCCCGCCGCGCTCGGCTATGCGCAGGAGTCGGGCATCCCGTTCGAACTCGGCATCATCCGCTCGCATTATGTCGGCCGGACGTTCATTCAGCCGAGCGACAAGGTCCGCCACCTTGGCGTCAAATTGAAGCACAATGCCAATCGCGCGCTGATCGCGGGCAAGCGCGTCGTGCTGATCGACGATTCGATCGTGCGCGGCACGACCAGCCTGAAGATCGTCGAGATGATGCGCGAGGCGGGTGCTGCCGAAGTCCATATGCGCATCGCCAGCCCGCCGACCGCGCATTCCTGCTTCTACGGCGTCGATACGCCGGAGCGTGCCAAGCTGCTCGCCGCGACCAAGAACCTCGACGAGATGGCCGCCTATATCAAGGCCGACAGCCTGGCCTTCATCTCGATCGACGGCCTGTACAAGGCGCTCGGGGAACCGCAGCGCAACGCGATCCGCCCGAGCCATTGCGACGCCTGTTTCACCGGTGATTATCCCACCACGCTGACCGACCAGGACGATGTCTCCTCGGTCGATCAGTTCGCGTTGCTGGCCGAACGAGTGATTTGAACCAATGAGTGAGAAAGTTTTGGAAGGCCGTATCGCCCTGGTGACGGGCGCCAGCCGCGGCATCGGTGCGGCAACCGCGCTCGCCTTGGCGGCAGCCGGCGCGCATGTCGTGCTGACCGCGCGGACCGCCAAGGGTCTGGAAGATGTCGAGAATGCGATCTTCGACGCAGGCGGATCGGCCACGATCGCGCCGCTCAATTTGACCGAAACCGACAGCATCGCCCGGCTCGGCACTGCAATCGGGGAACGGTGGCCCGCGCTCGACATTCTCGTGCTCAACGCCGCGATGCTGGGGCAGCTCGGCGCAGTTCCGGCGATCGATCCGAAGGAATTGGCGCAGGTCCTGACCCTCAACGTCAGCGCGCAAGCCGCGTTGATCGCGGCGTTCGATCCGATGCTGCGCAAATCGGCGCATGGGCGCGTGATCGGCCTCACCTCCAGCGTCGCGCGCAAGCCGCGGGCCTATTGGGGGATGTACGGCGCGTCCAAGGCGGCGTTCGAATCGCTATTGCTGTCCTATGGCGACGAAATGGAGCAGATCAGCAAGGTCCGCACCGCAATCGTCGATCCCGGCGCGACGCGAACCGCGATGCGGCACAAGGCCTATCCCGGCGAAGACCCCAACTCGGTCAAGGAGCCGTCCGTGGTCGCCGTCCGGATCGTCGCTTTGTTGGCCGAGGATTTCGTGACCGGACATTTCGAACGGGTCGATTAAACGCGTTTCACCAGCGTGATTTGCGCGACATCAATCCCCTGCCCTCGAAATCCGCCTTCGCAGTACATCAGATAATAGCGCCACAAGTCGATGAAATGCTGATCGAATCGCGCGGGCAACTTGCCTGCCGCGACCGCCGCATCGAAGGCAAGCCGCCAGCGGCGCAGCGTCTCGGCATAATGCAGGCCGCAACTGCGGTGATCGCGCCATTCCAGCCCGTGCGCCTCCGCCAGCGCGCGGAAGCGGCTCTCTGACAACAGCATCCCGCCGGGAAAGATGAAGCGCTGAATGAAGTCGACATTGGCGGCATAGGCCTCAAAGATCGCATCATCGATCGCAATATATTGGATTGCGGCGCGCCCACCGGTCTTCAGAGCCCGGGCGATCGCCGCAAGATAGGCGGGCCAATATTCCTGCCCGACGGCCTCGACCATCTCGATGCTGGCAACCGCATCATACTGGCCGGCAACGTCGCGATAGTCGGTGCGGGAGACCGTGACTCCGGTCAGCCCCGCCGTCGCGATCCGCTCCGCCACGGCACGCTCCTGCTCCGACGACAGCGTGATGGCGTGCACCGTCAGGCCGCGCCGCGCCGCGGCCTCGGCAAAGCTGCCCCAGCCGCAGCCGATCTCCAGAACCGTGCCGCCGGGCTCGATCCCGAGCCGGTTCAGCATGGCGGCAATCTTGGTCGCCTGCGCCGCTTCGAGGCTTTGCTCCGGTTCGTCGAAGATCGCGCTGGAATAGGTCAGGCCGGGATCGAGCCAGAGTCGGTAGAAATCGTTCCCAAGATCGTAGTGAAACTCGATATTCTTCCGAGAACCGGAGCGAGAATTGTGGCGCAAACCATTGCGAAACTTACGCAACATCCGCAGCAATCCGCCCGATCGTGCCGTCCCGCCAAGCTTGCGGCTGTTGCGCATGAACAGTTCGAACAACGCCGTCGGATCGGGACTCGCCCACTCTCCCTTCGACCAGGCGACGTACCATCCGGCCGATCCGCCCGTCGCAAGCCGCAGCAGCGCGCGCCAGCTCCGCAGGTCGACCACCGCGGCCGGTCCCGGCGCGCGTCCGCCCAGCAGGCGCGCACGTCCATCAGGCAGCGTTGCGGACAACGAACCGTGGGCAAGCCCCGCATCGATCCGATCGAGCAGGCGGTGAAACTGTGTCGCGAAGGCCGAAAGCATCGCGCACCCCCTCGCACCGACGCGCGCGCATCGCAACGGGGTTTCAGCGCAACTGTTTGACCGCCGCTAACGCACGTTCACGGCCCTCGCGGTGGCCGATGATCTTGGCCGGGTAGTCACGCGGGCGGCAGCCTGCCTCGTCGGGGTCGTGGATCGCCTCGCCGCGCACGCCCGCCAGTTCGGGCACCCAGCGGCGGATATAGTCGCCCGCGTCGAACTTAGGCGATTGTACCAGCGGCGCCATGATCCGAACGAACATGTTCGAGTCGACGCCCGTCCCCGCAGTCCATTGCCAATTGACCGCGTTCGATCCGTAATCGGCGTCGACCAGGCAATCCCAGAACCAGCGCTCACCTGCCCGCCAATCGATCAGCAGATGCTTGATCAGGAAGCTCGCGGTGATCATCCGCACCCGGTTGTGCATCCAGCCGGTCGCCCAGAGCTGCCGCATTCCCGCATCGACGATCGGGTAGCCCGTGCGGCCGCGCTGCCACGCCCTCAGATCGGCGTCGGCGGCTTTCCCGGTCCGCCACGGCAAGGCATCGAGCGTGTCGCGCGCGTTTTTAGAGCCGTAATCGGGGTATTCCCGGATGATGTTCTGCGCGTAATCGCGCCAACCAAGCTCGCCGAGAAATGTATCGACCGAACCGCCCGCATCGGCAACCGCGTGCCAGACTTGCGCCGCCGAAAGCTCCCCGAAGTGGAGATGCGGCGACAGGCGCGAACTGCCCTCAACCGACGGCAGATTGCGCGTGTCGCCATATTTGGCGGCATGGCGTTTGAAAGCGGTCAGCCGGGCGTGTGCGCCTTCCTCACCGGGGGTCCATTCTGCTCCAAAGCCAGTTGACCAATCCGGCTTGGTCGGCAGCATATCCCAGTCGCCCAGTTTATCGCTCTTGGGCCAATGGTCAGGCGCAGGAATGGTAGCGGGCGTGCCGGTAGGGTGCGCTGGCGGCATCGTCGCCTTCAGCGCGCGCCAGAACGGCGTGAAGATCTTGTACTGCCCGCCGCTGCCTGTCGTAATCGATCCGGGCGGCGCGAGGTAATTGCCGTCATGGCAGATGAGCTCGAGCCGCTTCGCGACCGCGCGCTCGGCATTGCGCCACCAGGGTTCGTGATGGCGGATACAATGGACCCGCGTCGCGCCCGTCTCCTCGGCAAGGGCTGCGAGGACATCGTCGCACTTGCCCCGCCGCAGGATTAGTCGCGAGCCTTTCGCGCGGAGAGCCGCATCGAGGCTCGCGAGGCTGTGGTGCAGCCACCATCGCGACGCCCCGCCCATCGCATAATGCTTCGGGGTCTCGTCATCGAGGACGTAGACCGGGATGACCGGCCCGTCGGCGATCGCGGCCAGCAATGCGGGTTGGTCGGCGAGGCGCAGGTCACGGCGCAACCAGAGGAGAGTCGTCACGAGATTCGACCTGCAATTCGACGGAGAGGTTGGGAAATGGGCATTATCGCGACATGCCCTCCCCTGGCCCCTCTCGCAAGCGGCCGGGGAAACCGCAATAGACCTGACCCAGCGTCAAAATCGCACGTACATGCGCCGCTGCGAGCGTCATGACGTCCGAACCATATCCGCCGCCCACGGTACTCGCGAGCGCGATGCCGCGTTTGGCGGCGTTCTCGGCAACGAACGTCTCGCGCGCCACCAGCCCGGCGTCGGTCAGCGCCAAGCGCCCGAGCCGATCATCTGCCAGCGGGTCGATCCCCGCCTGATACAGGATCAGATCGGGGCGATAATCATCGAGCATCGGCAGCAACGTCGCCCCCAGTGTCTCCAGATATGCCGCATCCCCGGTCCCGTCGGGCAGAGACACGTCGAGGGTCGAGCGCGCCTTCCGCGCCGGGAAGTTCTTCTCGGCATGGATCGAATAGGTTGCGATTCCCGGCCGCCCGGCCGTCAGCGCGGCCGTCCCGTCGCCCTGATGCACATCGCAATCGACGATCAGCACCCGCGCCGCATCGCCCTCCTCGACCAGCCGCACCGCGGCGATCGCGAGGTCGTTGAGCACGCAATAACCAGCCCCCGTAGCGGCCAGCGCATGATGACTGCCCCCCGCGCTGTTCGCCGCGAACCCGCGTTCGAGCGCCAGCTTGCCCGCCAGCCACGTCCCGCCCGGCACGACCTGCGCCCGCGCCGCGACCTGTGGCGTCACCGCAAAGCCGATCCGCCGCTCCTTCTCCCGCGGCACCCGCGCCGCGATCACTTCGGCGACATAGTCCGGGTCATGCACTGCTTCGATCCAGTGCAGCGGCATCGCGTCAGGCTCGTGCCACGCGATCGCGGCGTCATGACCGCGCAGGAGATCGCGGATCGCCGCGTTCTTGCTGAGTTGGCTCGGATTGGCGCTTTGTCCGGCGGCGACATAGGCTGGGTGATGGACGACCGCGATCATCGCCCTTAGGTAGGCTCGACACTGGCTCAGACCAATGGAGAGATGCTTGACCGATCCGTATGTGCGCCCCGATGTCGCGGGCTTCCTCGCGTTTCTCAACTCGATCCCCGGCCCGAAGATGCACGAGCTCGAGCCACCTGCCGCGCGCGCGACCTATACCGCGATGAAGGACATTGCCGATCCCCCGGTCGGGGAACTCGGCACGATTACCAATCTGACGATCCCCGGCCCTGCGGGTGACATCCCCGCGCGCTTGTTCGACGCGCAGGCCAGCCGCACACCCGGCCCGTTGGTAATGTTCTTCCACGGCGGCGGCTTCGTAATCGGCGACCTCGATACCCATGCGAGCTTCTGCGCCGAAGTCTCTCGAATGCTTGATCTTCCGGTGCTCGCAGTGGATTATCGCCTGGCCCCTGAAGCAACCTGGCCCGCAGCACCCGACGATTGTGAAGCAGCCGCACGCTGGGCGGCGGGCAGCCCGGAGGCACTCGGGCGCAAGGTCACCAGTCTGGTCACGTGCGGCGACAGTGCGGGCGGCAACCTGGCGATCGTCGTGGCGATGGCCCTGCGCGATGCGCCCGCCACCGTCCCGGTGATTGCGCAACTGCCTTTCTACCCCGCGACCGACATGACGCAGGAATATCCCTCCTACAGTCAGTTCGCCGATGGCTATCTGCTGACGCGCGACAGTATGGAGTGGTTCAACGCCGCCTATCAGGCCGAGGCATCCCACATCCGCACCTCGCCGCTCAACGGGGACCTTGCCGGGATGCCACCGGCGGTGGTGGTCACCGCCAGCCTCGATCCGATCCGCGATCAGGGCCGCGCTTATGCCGCAGCGCTAACGAAGGCCGGCGTCGCAACGGTGTTCCGTGAGGCCGTGGGCAACATCCACGGCTTCATCACGCTGCGCAAGGCGATCCCCTCGGCCGCCGGTGACGTCACGGCGGCACTGATCGCGGCGAAGGCCGTCATTGCCGAGGCCGAAGGCGCACGGGTCATGGCCCAGGCAGCGGACGGCTCTGCGGCGTGACCGACAAGGCGAGCCTCCCCTATCGGCCGTGCGCCGGGATCATGCTGCTCAACCGCGAGGGCAAGGTCTTCGTGGGACAGCGCATCGATGCGATGGTCGAGGCATGGCAAATGCCGCAGGGCGGGATCGACGACGGCGAGGATGCCGAAGTCGCCGCCCTGCGCGAGCTCGGCGAGGAAACCGGCATCGCCGCGGACAAGGTCGAACTGATCGCCGTCTCGCCCGAGGAGCTTTTCTACGATTTGCCCGACGATCTGATCGGCAAGGTGTGGAAGGGCAAATGGCGCGGGCAACGGCAGCGCTGGTTCCTGTACCGCTTCCTGGGCGATGATTCCGATGTGAACATCGCGACCGCGCATCAGGAGTTCAACGCGTGGGACTGGATCGCGCCCGAAACGCTCCCGAACGTGATCGTACCGTTCAAGCAGCAACTCTATCGCGAAGTGCTGGCGGCGTTCGCACCACATCTGGCGCGATGACCGGGCTGAGCGAGATCGAGCGCGCGGCGGTCGCGCATGTTGCCGCGCAACCGATGCTGGAACAGGTCGAGCGTTGGTCCGCCGTCAACAGCGGCACGCGCAACCTCGATGGTCTCGCGCAGGTCGCCGATATGCTGGTCGAGGCGTTCCGTGCCCTGCCGGGCGAAATCGCGCTCGTCACGGGCGACACCGCCGAAAGCGTCGGCTCGGATGGAGCCGTCACCGTGCTCGATCACGGCAAGCATCTGCATCTGGTGGTACGACCAGACGCGCCGGTCCAGCTACTGCTGACCGGGCATATGGATACGGTCTACCCGATCGACCACGCATTTCAGGCGCTAACTTGGCTGGACGACGGCACGCTCAACGGCCCCGGCGTCGCCGACATGAAGAGCGGCCTCTCCGTGATGCTTGCAGCATTGAGCGCGGTCGAGGCCAGCCCGCTGGCTGACCGCGTCGGCTATGAAGTCGTGATCAACTCCGACGAGGAAACCGGCTCCTTTTCCTCCACCCGCCTGATCGCCGAAGCGGCCCGCGGCAAGATCGCCGCGCTTACCTACGAGCCTGCGCTGCCCGATGGCACGCTCGCTGGAGCGCGTGGCGGCACCGGGAATTTCTCGATCGGCGTCACCGGCAAGAGCGCGCACGCCGGGCGCAACCCGGAGGAAGGCCGCAATGCGATCGTCGCCGCGTCGGATCTGGCGGTACGCCTCTTCGCGCTGCGATCGGCGACGCTGGCGGTGAACCCGGCGCGGATCGAGGGTGGCGGGCCGAACAATGTCGTGCCGGATCACGCGGTGCTGCGGATCAATTTCCGCCCGAAGGACCATGCCGAAATCCACCGCGCCCAAGCGGCACTCGACCGGATCACCGCCGAGGTCGCGGCGCTGCACGACGTGCAGATCGCCGTCCACGGCAGCTTCAACCGACCTCCCAAGCCGATCGACACCGGCGCGGCCAAGCTGTTCGCCTTGGTCAAGGATTGCGGCGCCGACCTGGGCCTGGACATCGCCTGGCGCGCGACCGGCGGGGTCTGCGACGGCAACACGATCGCTTCGTGCGGCGTGCCCGTGGTCGACACGATGGGCGCGCGCGGCGGCGCGATCCATTCTCCGGACGAATTCCTGATCGTCGATTCACTGGCGGAGCGCGCCGCGCTCTCGGCGCTGACGATCCTCCGCATAGCCGAAAAGGGTGCCTTGTGACCTTCGTGATCCGCGCCGCGAACGACGGCGACCTGCAACCGCTGTATGAAATGGCCAAGTTGACCGGCGGTGGCTTCACCAATCTTCCGCCCGACCGCGCCGCGCTGAAGGCCAAGCTGGTACGCAGCGCCGCAGCCTTTGCCCGCACCGAAGATACCAAGGCGGACGATTTGTTCGTGCTGGTGCTCGAAAACACCGAGACTGGCGAAGTGCGCGGCACCTGCCAGATCTTCACGCATGTCGGACAAACCCATCCCTTCTACAGTTATCGCATCGGCACGCTGACACAGCATAGCAAGGAACTGGGCCGAACCTTCCGCGCCGATATGCTGAGCCTCACCACCGATCTGGAGGGCTGCAGCGAAGTCGGGGGCCTGTTCCTGCACCCCGGCGAACGCGCAGGCGGACTCGGAATGCTGCTCGCCCGTGCGCGCTATCTGTTCATCGCGGCGCACCGCGCACGCTTTGCCGATCGCGTGCTGGCCGAGTTGCGCGGCATCATCGACGAAGCCGGCGGCTCGCCTTTTTGGGACGGGCTGGCCGGGCGCTTCTTCGGCATGAATTTTCAGGATGCCGACCAATTCAACGCAGTGCGCGGCCATCAATTCATCGCCGACCTGTTTCCAAAGCACCCGATCTACATTGCGATGCTGCCCGAGACGGCCCGCGCGGTGATCGGCCTGCCCCACCCATCGGGTCGCGCGGCGATGCGGATGCTTGAGAACGAGGGATTCGCCTTCGAAAACTATATCGATATCTTCGACGGCGGCCCGACGATGCTCGCCAAGACCGATCAGGTCCGCACGATCCGCGACGCCAAATCCGCCCGCGTCGTGGCGATCGACAATGACGGTGGCAATGCGGCGCTGGTCGCGCGCGGACGGCTCGCCGATTTCCGCTGCGCCTATGGCACGGTGCGCACTACCGACAGCGGCGTCGTGCTGGGACGCGCGGCCGCAACGGCGCTTGGCGTAGCGGAAGACGATGCGATCAGCCATGTCGCCCGCGCGTAAGTGTCGGGTTAATTGACAGGTAACCATGTTCGTTAACGCGAAAGGGCGGCAAACCGGGACTGGCCCAGCCTTTGCTTAACAGGTTGGCATGTGGACCAAATTCTCCCGCCTGTTCGTCATCAAGAACAAGTTCGAGGCGTTCGCGGTAATTTACGCGCTCGCGCTCGGTGCGGTGGAACGCGGCGTGCATTATCTCGACCAATATCCCGGCGTCGGCGGCTGGGTGCTGTTCGCGGTCTGCCCGATCGCGGTGTTCATGGCGGGCGCACGCATTCTCGATTCGGTCGAGCGCAACGCCGCGCTTTGACGCGAACTTTACGCGACAACAGGATTATTTGATCGCGCGGCTACGTTTCTGCACTATCTGCGACGATCATGACCGTCGCCCTCACTCATCTCCAGCGTCTCGAAGCCGAAAGCATCCACATCCTGCGCGAAGTCGTCGCCGAGGCGGAACGTCCGGTGATGCTCTATTCGGTCGGCAAGGATTCGGCGGTGATGCTGCATCTGGCGAAGAAAGCCTTCTTCCCCGGAACCCCGCCCTTCCCGCTGCTGCATGTCGATACGACCTGGAAATTCCGCGCGATGTACGAGATGCGCGCGCGCGCCGCCGCCGATGCCGGGATGGAACTGATCGTCCACCAGAATCCCGAGGCCAAGCGGCTCGGCATCAACCCGTTCGATCATGGCAGCCGCCATACCGACATGTGGAAGACCGAGGGTCTGAAACAAGCTCTCACCGCAGGCGGATTCGACGTCGCCTTTGGCGGGGCGCGGCGCGACGAGGAGAAATCGCGCGCCAAGGAACGCATCTTCAGCTTCCGCTCGGCCAATCACCGCTGGGACCCGAAGGCGCAGCGGCCCGAGCTGTGGCATCTCTACAACGCCCGCAAGGAACGCGGCGAAAGCATCCGCGTCTTTCCGCTGTCGAACTGGACGGAGCTCGACATCTGGCAATATATCCTGGCGGAGCAGATCGAGATCGTCCCGCTCTACCTCGCCGCCCCGCGCCCCACGGTCGAGCGCGACGGTATGCTGCTGATGGTCGATGACGATCGCTTCCCGCTTGCACCGGGCGAAGTGCCGGTTGAACGCTCGATCCGCTTCCGGACGCTCGGCTGCTACCCC